>JBGQIO010000392.1:0-2083 GCA_041498515.1 Anaerolineae bacterium | reverse complement strand
CTGACCGTCCTGGCTTTCTTCGACATCCTCAAGCATGGAAGGCATTCCGCCATTGTCAATACGGCCGCAGCCAGCGCTCTCGGTCGGATGATGGTGAGATTGGCGCTGAAAAAAAACGTCCCGCTCATCAACATCGTGAGGCGGGAAGAACAAGCGGAATTACTATTTTCAATAGGCGCAAAGTATGTCCTGGTCAGCACCGAAGCGGACTTCAACCAAAAGCTATCCGTACTTGCCCATCAACTAAAAGCCACTCTCATCCTGGACGCCATTAGCGGTGAATTTACCCAGCAATTAATAAACGCCGCGCCGGATGACAGCCTGATCCTGCTATATTCAAATCTTTCGAGGGAGCCTTCCAGAATTTCGCCACACAGTTTATGGAACCATAACATAAGGGTGGAGGGTTTTTTCCTCGGCACCTGGGCCACCAAACAGAGTTTGCTGAAGATCCTGAGCCTCTCTATTGAAGCTCAAAAGTTGGCAAAGACAGATTTGCAATCCACCATTTACAGGCGCATGCCATTATCATCCGTTCAAGAAGCATTGAATTTGTATCAAAAGAATATGACCGCAGGCAAAATACTGCTGGTGATCGAGCCAAGCGAGATTTAATTGCATTAAAGAGTTAAATGAAAATCCCGTTTACAAATAAATCGGTCGTCTCCACGTTGTAAGGGCTCACCCTTGCACTATTCACCTGCAACTTCGGCCGGGGCCAGCCCTCCAATGCCGCCACGCAGCCTCCTGGCATTGGATCTCAGACGACACAGACCGGACCATTTACTGGTTTACCCCCGGCGTTGGACGCGTAAGAGGATCAAAGAAAGTTTCCGCCAACGGGAATTTGGTATCAGACGTTGAGGCAGAGTTACAGTGTTTTCAGGTTCCTTGAGCCCAACCAGGCTTCAGAAATATACGTCTCCGGTATTTTACTCTCCTGTCGGAACCCAGATATTCTTGACCTGTGTAGCCTCGTGCAGGAATTCGTGTCCTTCTCCCTGTTCACGGTCCATCCAATCGCGAGGCAAGCCGTAGGCAACCCAGGTGCGTTTCATGTTGGCAGCGGATTCGAATTCCACATGATAGCTGCCCTCGGCGGAACCAAAATACCAGACAGAATCCACATCTTCATGCTGGACGAGTGTTTTGGTCAAATGCTCGCGGTCGCCGGTGACGATATTAACTACACCGCCCGGTACGTCGGAGGTATCGAGCACTTGATATAAATCAGTAGCGCTGAGCGGGTGCTTCTCGCTGGGGAGCATCACCACCGTGTTGCCGCGTGCAATTGCAGGCGCCATCAAGGAAACAAAACCCAATAACGGGAATTCATCCGGGCAGGCAATGCCGATCACGCCGACCGGTTCATTTACTCCGACCGTGATGCCGCGCAACGTGGTCTCTTGCACGGTGCCACCGTATTTATCAGCCCAGGCTGCGTACGTGAAGAGCCGTTCCACAGCTGTATCCACTTCGGCCTGCGCGGATTTGCGTGTGCGGCCAGTCATTTCCAGGATGCGCGCGACGAACTCGGCGTTGCGCGCATCCAGATTTTCCGCGATGAAGTAAAGGATCTGCGAGCGGTTGAAGCCGTGCCGCATAGCCCAACCAGGCTTTGCCAAATGGGCGGAATGCGCCGCCTCCACCGCGTCGCGCAGGTCCTTGCGGTTGCCGTCGCCGACCTGACCAACGATCTCTCCCTTTGCGCCCATTACGGCCATTGTATAAGCCCCATCCGGGCGGACTTGTTTGCCGCCAATGTACATCTTTGGCGTGCGGTCCACGCGCGGTAAGTTATGTCCATTGATGTGTTCCGTGGAGGGCATGGTAGGTCGGGCCGGGATGTGCTCACCCCACTTGGCGGTCGTAGCTTCGACGGGCGGATCGAATTCAGGCCGCGGGCGCGGCATCCACTTGGGACGGATATATTCAAACAAACCTTCCTTACCACCCTCACGCCCAAAGCCGGATTCGCGGTAACCGCCAAATCCGGATGCGCCGTCGAACAAGTTCGTGCTATTGACCCATACCGAACCGGCCTTCATTTTGCTGGCCGCGTCCAACGCCAGGTTGACGTTGT
>JBGQIO010000391.1:0-2119 GCA_041498515.1 Anaerolineae bacterium | reverse complement strand
TTGGTGAGCGCGGATGGACTCGAACCATCGACCCATGCCTTAAAAGGGCATTGCTCTGCCAGCTGAGCTACGCGCCCACATGTAGGGATTGAATTCTACTATATGCGAAAGAAGCGAATTCGGCGAATTATGTCAGATTTTTCCCCGCACTCCATAGAAAAGAAAACCGGATAGAAGTTTCAGGCTTGATGCGAAATAAGGGGGGACTGATTGCGAATTAAGTCCCCCCTTTGGCTGGTTCAGTGGATGCTGGAAGGTATGGCGGCGGTGGGTTCCGTTGCACAATCGTTGCACACAGTAGCCTCAAGCAGGTTCATGGCAGCGGCAGAATCGGCGTGTACGGTCTTGATGTAGCAGGGCTTGGGTTACGGCTACGTTGAAGTGTCTGAGGATGGCTTGAGTAACCTTATCCTGCACTCCCAGGCCATGCAGGCGAAGCGCCACCGATGCGTGGAATGCGGCGAGCGGAGGGCAAGACTGCTCCAGTTCCCACCGCAGCCAGCATCCGTCGCCACAAGAAAGGCCGCGTGACGAGCGGCTGGCACCGGTGTTGGTTCGTGAACCTAAGTAGGAGTACTATTCCGCAGACAAGAAAAGCCCCGATGGCGTCGGGCATCTTGTTCTTGAATTTTCGCATCTGGCAATGCATCACTTTTTCGTTACCGTTGGCCAAAGACTGCGCCCACATGCGCTGGCGGGCGCGGTGGAAACCGGGGAGTATGTCATTCTTTGGACAAGAGTATTTATCGTCCACCTTGTAAAAATCATAGCTGCTTTCGTGGGCCTCGACCCGGACATCATACGGGTCGTATCCTTCATGGAAAAATGGGTTTGGATCGCAACGTTTGCCGCCTTCTTTTGTCGAATCTTCCTGAGACTTTGGCGAATCCGCGGGCTAGATTTATGAATAATCTTGATTTTTACCTGACTTACGATCATTGGGCACGACGACGCATCATGTACATCTCCGTTGCGACGGGAGCACTGGTTGGAGGGGTCGCAGAACTCTTAAGTGTTCCTTTCAACGGTGCAGTCATACTGTGCGTCTTGGCAACAGGAGTTGTGGAAATGATCGGGGCTTTCAGTTATGCAGAACCAAGCCGAAAAGAACAGCGTGCCATCATCGCTTTGCCTATACGGCGTAATCTGATATTTGCAGCGTTTTCGGCTGTCGTCATGCTGGTCTTGGCATTGTTGCGAATCCCTCGCATGGAGGTATTGGCGTTTGAACGAAAGCTTCAGCAGGCGTCCGACCATCCGACGATGCCACAAAGCATTGAAGATGCGAAATTGATTACCGCCCAAGCTAGGGCAGCACGGGTAAAAATCCCGCAAGACACAATTCATGCTGCGGGAACAAAATTTATCAAAGCCACGCAACACACTCCGGGCGCATGGGAAGCCGCTCTTGCGCTAATAGACTACCGAACATCTCTCAATGCGGGATATTCCCCGAAGCCAGAGGCAGTAGGGCCTCCTACCGAAGAGCATCAGTTCGCCATCAACATAAAACCGATTCCTCAAGGATCGACAGCACGCCCCATGAGGATATTCACTGCTGGGGGATATGCCCCGCCTGAAGATTCGGCCCGGATCGAGACGCTGGACAACCCCAGTGTGCCGGGAGCCGGATCGCGTTATCTCATAGTTGAGGACGGAACAGGCGTCATTTTGCTGGACGGGGAGCATTTCAAAAACGTGATCGTCCGCGATGCCTTCGTCGAATACGGCGGCGGCCGGGTTCACCTTGAGAATGTGTGGTTCGTGGATTGCATGATCAGGCTGACCTATCAGCCTAACGGCCAGCGTCTGGCCAATGCTATTTTGGAATCTCCTGCCGTCACATTTACAGCGTAGGTGTCAATCCAAAACTTGCCTTGCCTCGCCCCCTCTGTGCAATTAGCGTGCAACGCGCCATTTTAACGCTATAGACTCAACAGTTTGCGGTGAACAATGCCTCAGTGAGTCATAGTTCAACCCTGGGAAAAGTGAGCGGTCTGCTCGTTTTTGGGTAGTGGGCTTTTTTGAATTTCTTAGGTGCTCCCGAAAGCACCACGTGAGACTATTGAACCAGAGCACGGTATAGCGGCAGCATGAAATACCGAATTGCGATGTGGGC
>JBGQIO010000390.1:0-2147 GCA_041498515.1 Anaerolineae bacterium | reverse complement strand
TGCATGGATACCTTGCGCGATGTAAACCTTCTTGACAAGTTCTGGCGCGATGGAAATGCCCCTTGGAAAATATGGGATTGAACCGGGCTTTTTGGCTTGATCGTCCGACCTTTGTGACCGGCGGGACCGGGTTGGTTGGCAATTGGTTGGTACAAAGGCTACTTGCAGCCGGCGCAGACGTGGTGTGTCTCGTCAGGGATTGGGTTCCTCAAAGCGAACTAATCCGGTCAGGGTTGATCGAGCGCATAAAAGTTGTGCGTGGCGATGTAACGGATCGTGAAGTGATTGAACGAACTTTGGGTGAATACGAGATCGATACTGTGATCCATCTCGCCGCCCAAACCATCGTTACCATTGCAAATCGAAATCCAATATCAACTTTCGAAACGAATATTATGGGGACATGGAATCTGCTCGAAGCCTGTCGCCGCAGCCCGCGGGTAAAACAGGTGGTTATCGCCTCTTCAGATAAGGCTTATGGGGATCAGGATATTCTGCCCTACGACGAAAAAACTCCACTTCAAGGGCAGCATCCCTATGACGTAAGTAAATCAGCGGCCGATTTGATCGCTAAGACCTACGCGGTCTCTTATGATTTGCCAATAGCGATTACACGTTGTGGAAATTTCTTCGGCGGTGGTGACCTGAATTGGAATCGGATTGTACCAGGTACCATCCGTTCGATCCTACGGAGACAACGGCCAATCATCCGGTCGGATGGCAATTACATCCGAGATTATTTTTATGTCGAAGACGGTGCTGCCGCTTATATGCTGCTCGCCGAAAAACTCGCAGGGCATCCTAAATTACATGGGGAAGCGTTTAATTTCTCTTACGGCGACCAAATGACAGTATTTGAATTGACTCAGCGTATATTAGCATTGATGGATTCGAATCTCAAACCCAAGATTCTTAATGAAGCCGATAACGAAATTCTTAAGCAGCTTCTTAACGCGGACAAAGCCCGCAATATCCTGAAGTGGTCGCCTTTGTTTACTTTAGAGCAAGGATTGGTTAAAACGATAGAATGGTATAAGGCCTTTTTTGTTTCTGAAATGCAGGAAGCATGAATAAAGACGCGCAGCTTCGCACGGAAATACTTAAACTGGTTGAGGAATATTACCTGGAACGCTTTGCTAAACCACCCTTCAATCCAGATAAGGATTTTATCCATTATGCTGGGCGCGTGTTCGATAAGGAAGAGCTTGTCAACCTGGTTGACTCCAGCTTGGATTTTTTCCTGACCGCAAGCCGATATTCAGACAAGTTTGAAGAGGATTTTGCCGATTATTTTAGGCTATCCAATGCTCTTATCGTTAACTCCGGATCGTCCGCGAATCTGGTCGCTCTCACTGCGCTTACCTCACCCAAACTGGGCGATCGCCGGTTACTCCCTGGTGACGAGGTGATTACTGTTGCAGCAGGTTTCCCCACAACCCTCGCTCCGATTGTCCAGAATCGATTGATACCGGTCTTTGTAGATGTCAACCTGGGTGACTATACCGCTATCCCGGATCGAATCGAGGAAGCGATAAGCTCAAAAACACGGGCTATCGTGATGGCTCATACTATGGGCGTTCCGTTCGATTTGGATTTAGTAATGCGTCTTGCCAAGGAAAAAAACTTGTGGGTGATGGAAGATAATTGCGATGCGCTTGGCTCGCGGTATCGAGGTCGATTAACAGGTACATTTGGCGATGTTGCTACGGTATCTTTCTATCCCGCACATCACATCACGATGGGTGAAGGCGGGGCAGTATTAACCGGAAATGACTTGCTCGGTCATATTTCACGTTCTCTCCGCGATTGGGGTCGTGATTGCTATTGTGCCGGGGGAGAGAATAATACCTGTGGTAAACGGTTCAGCCAGCAATTTGGCACACTTCCCTACGGTTATGACCATAAATATGTCTACACTCACATTGGCTACAACCTAAAAGCGACCGATATGCAGGCTTCAGTTGGCTTGGCGCAGCTTGCCAAGCTGGAGAATTTTATTGCACGTCGGAAGACTAACTTCAAAAAAATTATGGAAATGCTCACCCCATATCAGGATCGCTTGATCTTGCCTTCGCCTACTCCAAATTCCGATCCCTCCTGGTTCGGCTTTGTCATCACCGTTCGGGCGGACGCGGGTTTTACGCGTA
>JBGQIO010000389.1:0-2264 GCA_041498515.1 Anaerolineae bacterium | reverse complement strand
GTCGTTCTCGAAGGTGTGCCGGTTCAAGAAAGCCCGTTTCCTCGCGCCGCAGCCTGTGCCGGAATCTCTTTTCAAGAGTGGCGTCCAAGACATCCTAGGGGAGCCCGGTAAGTTCCAAGACTGGGGCGGCGAGCTGAATGACCTCCTCACGACTCGGTTGCGACTGAATGGGAGACGCATGCCCGCGGCATTCGGGTTTAAAGGTCCTGGCCAGGGCGGCAAACTCACCCCAAAGAAGATGGGGAAAAACGGCAACCAAATACAACGTCTTTTCATGAGTCCCGCCGAGGTTTTCTTTATCCAATACTGGGGTCAAGTCGACGAAAGTGTGTATCACTTTATGCATGAGCTGGCTAAAGCGAAGTCGGCGAGCGAAGGAACCAAAATCTATTACGGTGTGATCGATGGGACCGACACACAGGTCTTGATGCGGGCATATCCGAGGTTCTTTGTTCGGCGCTGAGCCTGGTCGGCGCCCAAAGCCAGGAAAGCTGCCGAGGAGTAGATACCGCTCGGGGGGAGTCGATAGTGACAAGCCGTTTTGAAAAGTCGCGGGCGGGGGCGCCCGCGCCACACGGAGCAGGGGGTTGATTTACTTTCTCTTGGCGGGGGCAGGCGGCACTAGAGGTCTTCGGATCGGAACAATCGCACCCTTGGATGGATCAGCGGCCATGCTGGCGCGCGCGAGCACTTCTTCCTGAATGTATTTCACGAAATCCTGGATCTGGCGCTGCATCTCTTCCATGCGCTCGCGCATTTGTAGGATGATGGCGATACCGCTGATATTCACGCCCAGGTCGCGGGCGAGCGAC
Source organism: Anaerolineae bacterium (assembly GCA_041498515.1). Classification (GTDB taxonomy): domain Bacteria; phylum Chloroflexota; class Anaerolineae; order Anaerolineales; family Villigracilaceae; genus Fen-1038. The sequence continues at coordinate 1,452 of JBGQIO010000389.1, read as the reverse complement.
AGGATGAACTCCAAACGCTGCAGGTCTTCGTCGGTATAGAGGCGAGTGTTGCCTTCGGTGCGGGAGGGTTTGAGTAGTCCCTCACGTTCGTACAGGCGTAGCGTCTGCGGGTGGATTTCATACATCTCGGCTACCGCCGAGATCATGTACGCGCCTTTGGATTTTCGCTTGGTCATACAACATCAGCGTCATACTACCTCACGCTGCGGGTTCCGGTTCTTCTGCCGGGGCCGGGGCCCAGCCGGAAGGCCTCAGCGCCAGATTGAGGAAGTATGCAACCACGCCCGCGGCGATGAGAATCATCCCGAAGGCGAAGGAACTCATACCCAGCACCTGCTCGCTCTGGCTGCGGACGACATCAAAGCCCAGCAGCATTACTGGGGCTACGCCTACCGCCACCGCGCCGAACATGCCACCGGGAACACGGAAGGGCCGGGGCAAGCCGGGCTCGCGAATCCGCAGCGCCACTAGAGCCACAAATTCTAGCCCCAGGCTGCAACCGTAAAGCAGGATGTCGATGGTCACCAGGCGGTTGAAGCCCAGGCTGAGGCACATTGCCCAGCCCACAGCGCAGACCACAATGGCCACCCACGGCGCCCGGGTGCGGGGATGCAGTTTGCCGAAGACGCGCGGCAACATGCCGTCCTGGGCCATCGCCAAGGGCAGGCGAGAGTAGCTCATCACCAGCGCATTGAACATGCCGAAGGCGCTCATCATGCCGCCCAGCACCAGGCCAACGCGCAACAGCGGTCCACCCAGCAGCCCGGCGATGTCCGCCCAGGAGCCGGTTTCCCAGGAACTAGCCGGCAATCCCGTCATCCAAACTGCCGCCACGGGTACGACGTACGTAAGAGTGACCAGGACGACCGCGGCCAACATGGCGCGCGGATAAGTACGCTGCGGACGCTCCACTTCGGTCGCTATGGTGGAGGCGTTATCCCATCCCATGTAGTTCCACATGCAAATGAGCAGGCCGCCAATCAGGTCCACGCTGGATGTGGTCGGCGTAGTGACGGCGTGCAGCAGGGCCCCGTACTTGAGCGGGGCGAGCACTACCATCAACGCGAACGGCGCCGAAAGCAGGAAAAAAAGCCACAGAGAAGTGGTGGAAACCACGCGTACACCCGCAACATTGAGCACCACCCCGGCGACGACGACCGCCAAGCCGACCATCAGACCGCGATGTCCCTCGGAAAACCAGGGGAACAAGCGGGTGAGATAAAGGACAAAGAGAGCCGGATAGATGGCCATGTCGAAAATCGAGGCCACCAGCGAAAGCCAAGCTTCCTGGAAGCCCCAGAAGTTGCCCATGCCGCGGCGCACCCAGGCGTAATATCCGCCCTCGTGAGGCAGGGCACTGGTGAGTTCGCCGATCATGAAGGCAGCAGGCAGGCTCCAAAGAATCGGAGTCAGCAGGAGAAAAACAATGGCGCGCCCGTATCCGGAGCCGTG
>JBGQIO010000388.1:0-2345 GCA_041498515.1 Anaerolineae bacterium | reverse complement strand
GTTACTATTGAACAAATGACATTTGTCTCTTAATTGGCCAATTTTTATCCAATTCTGACTCTATTCATTTAGCTTTATACTTGCTGGATGGAAAATTGATAGCGAAGAGGGCGCAGGCCCGCCGACCACGATGCATCCCAGCGTACCTACGGTAAGCAAGGCAGTGTTTAATGATTCAACGCGAAAACGCTAAATAACTTAAAGTTATTCGTGCATGTACACCCACCCTGGCAGGGGATAGGGGCCCCATTGCGGTGAGAAAATCCCTGTACATCTCTGGTGAAATAATGACCCTCAAAGACCAATATAGAAAATGGCAAGAGACCACGTTAAAGAAAACTCTGGATAAATATCCGGAACGTAAAGCGCGCTTCGAGACCTCCGCCGGCATCGGGATTCCTTCGCTGGCCATGCCTGAAGAGGAGGTAGCGGATTACGTGGAGAAGCTGGGATTCCCTGGGGAGTATCCTTTTACGCGCGGCGTTCAGCCGACGATGTATCGCTCCCGCTTTTGGACCATGCGCCAGTACGCGGGCTTCTCCACTGCCGAAGAGTCCAATAAGCGCTACCGATATTTGCTGGAACACGGACAAACCGGGCTTTCGGTGGCATTCGACCTACCAACCCAGATCGGTTACGACGCGGACGACCCCATCGCGCAGGGAGAGGTAGGCAAGGTGGGCGTTTCAATTTCATCCATTCACGATATGGAGCAGCTGTTCGACCAAATACCGCTTGACCAGGTTTCGACTTCAATGACCATCAATGCGCCCGCCGGTGTGCTTCTGGCAATGTATATCGCGGTAGCGAAGCGGCACAATGTAGAGTTGAAGGCTTTGCGTGGCACTATCCAAAATGACATCCTGAAAGAGTATGTGGCACGCGGAACATATATTTTCCCGCCTGCCCCGTCCATGCGGCTGATCACCGATATATTCCGGTTCTGCGCCCGGGAGGTGACAAACTGGAATACGATCTCGATCTCGGGTTATCACATCCGCGAGGCGGGTTCGACCGCCGTACAGGAAGTGGCTTTCACCCTTGCAAACGGAATAGCTTATGTGGAAGCCGCACTCACAGCAGGCTTAAGCGTGGACGACTTCGCCCCGCAGATCTCGTTCTTCTTTAACGCACACAACAACCTGCTGGAGGAAGTAGCCAAATTCCGGGCGGCGCGACGTCTCTGGGCGAAGATCATGAGACAGCGTTTCAAGGCTCAGAAGCCTGCTTCATGGCAGCTCAGGTTTCACACACAGACAGCAGGCTCCACACTTACGGCCCAGCAGCCTGAAAATAACGTGGTGCGCGTAACTCTCCAGGCCTTAGCCTCGGTATTCGGTGGAACTCAATCTCTTCACACCAACAGCATGGACGAAGCATTATGGCTCCCCACCGAGAGATCAGTGCGCGTCGCCCTCCGGACCCAACAGATCCTCGCGCACGAATCAGGTGTGGCTGACTCGGTTGACCCGCTGGCGGGCTCCTATCTGATCGAATATCTCACCGATGAGATCGAGAAAGGCGCAAACGAATACATCGCCAAAATCGACGCACTGGGCGGCGCCCTGCAGGCTATCGAGCGCGGGTATATGCAGAACGAGATCCAGAACGCTGCCTACGAGGCCCAGCAAGAGATCGAGCGGGGCGAGCAGGTGATCGTCGGGTTAAACCAGTTCCAGGTTGAGGAGCGAATGACGTTAGAACGATTGAGGGTCGACCCCGCCATTGAGATGGGTCAGAAAAAAAAGTTGAAGGAGTTGAGGAAGAATAGAGACCAGAACCTGGCAGATCAGTATCTTGGAAAATTAGTCAACGCTGCACGCAGTTCAGAGAACCTGATGCCATTATTTATTGAGTCTGTAGAAAACAACCTCACGTTAGGAGAGATTTGCAATACATTGAGAGGCGTGTGGGGAGAGTATGTGGCACAGGGATTTTAGGATAATTAACAGATGGGATAAGTAAAGAAAAGGAATTATCTCCAAGGAAATTATTGCGGAAACAAGACCTTAATGAGATCTGTCCCCAAGGCCGTTTTAATGGATATATCACACATTAAAATCCGGTCCCACCGCCTTCGGTGCTTCCTTCTTATCAGCGAAATTAAGTAAACCTTAAAGATGATCAATGTGGATTTTGGAAAATCAGGGAAGACGAAAGGCGGCAGTGAACCATGGAGTCAAGGTACGCTGTGCGGGCTCGTTAGTACCTACAATATCCTTACACCCTCTTTCGCAACTCTTATTCTGATTCGTAAAGTGTATAATTTGAATCAGGAAAGCCGGCACTAATTTGGGATTAAATTGGCCACTACTTCAAAAAACCTAAGCGAACTGATCAAACTG
>JBGQIO010000387.1:0-2395 GCA_041498515.1 Anaerolineae bacterium | reverse complement strand
GGTGCCAAAACCGCCGGGCAGGGCAATGTAACCCTCGGCCAGTTCGTGCATGCGCCTTTTGCGAGCGTGCATCTCAGGCATGACCTCCATCCGTGTCAGACCCGTGTGCGCCAGTGCGGACGAATTCATGGAGGTAATGATGACCCCGACCACCTCGCCGCCCGCTTCGAGCGCGCCATCCGCGACCGCGCCCATCAATCCGGTCTTGCCGCCCCCATAGACCAGCCGGATTTTGCGTTCGGCCAGGATCTGCCCCATTTTACGCGCAGCCGTCAGATACTCTGCCGAGACGTTGTCTGAAGATCCGCAAAAGACGCAGATGGAATTCATCCCTGGAATACTCTATTTGTTCATCCACCGTTCATTTATGAATGATAAACTGCATGTCACATCTATCGCCGGACCTTCGCGTTGGTAAAAATACTGATAGAACGCAGTACCATGTAATCATGCAGGACGCTCGCGACATGCCGTTTTTTAGAAGTATAACCGAGGTTAGAATTCTATTAGACCCGCTTCAATAGGCTTGCCCGGTCTCCTTAATTAGGCATAGAATTCGAAACAATGGAATACAAAGACTATTACAAGACCCTCGGAGTGGAACGCTCGGCCTCCGCGGACGAGGTCCGCAAGGCCTATCGGAAGCTGGCCATGCAATACCATCCTGACCGCAACCCGGGCAATAAACAATCCGAGGATAAGTTCAAGGAGATCAACGAGGCGTATCAGGTGTTGAGCGATACGCAAAAGCGCGCGCGGTACGACCAGTTGGGCAGCGCTTATTCGAACTGGGAGCAGCGCGGTGGCGGTCAGCAGGGTGACTTCGACTGGAGCCAGTGGTTCAGCGGACAACCCGCTTCTTCCGGGGGAACGCGCGTCGAATTTGGCGATCTGAACGATCTCTTCGGCCAGGACGCCTTTTCGGATTTCTTCCGTTCCATCTTCGGCGGCGGGGGCGGCGCCCAGACCGCCACGCGCGGCCGGTCCAGGCAGGCCGTTCAACAGCCCGTCACCATCAGTTTGGAGGAGGTTTACCGTGGCACAACCCGCACTCTTCAAAGCGATGACCGGCGGCTGGAAGTCCGTATTCCCGCTGGTGTGAAAACAGGCTCAAAGGTGCGAGTGGCGGGTGCAGGTCCCGGAGGAGTCGATCTATATCTGATCGTGGAGGTCGCGGAGGACCCGCGTTTCGTTCGTGAGGGTGACGACTTGCGCACCTCCGCCAGCATCGATGTATTTACGGCGATCCTGGGTGGTGAAGCAGAAGTGGAAACTTTCGAAGGAAAAGTTAAATTGAAAATACCCGCGGGCACGCAGCCCGAACAGGTCTTTCGTCTGTCGGGACGCGGTTTGCCACCCTTGAAGAGCTCGCAAAGCAAGGGTGACTTGTTCGTGCGCGTAAAAGTTAATATCCCCAAAAAGCTATCCTCAAAATTAAAAGCATTGCTTGAAGAAGCGGTCCGGCATCGATCCGAATAAGCCGGTCTCTTCCGTCGAAGGAGAAATAATGAAAACGAAACGCATCATTGTGGTTTTTGCCGTACTTGTCTTTGCGGCGCTGGCCTGCCAGGTAGGCAGTTCGGCGCCCCTCCTGCCCGCCGCTCAAGCGCCTGCCGCACCTATTGTGAATCAGGCCCCCCTTTCGGTAAAGGCTCCTGATAATCCCACGGCCTCCCAGGACGCCTTCGAAGCCTTATATCAGCAGGTCAGCCCGGGTGTGGTGGCCATCAAAGTCACCACCTCGCAGGGCGCTGCGCTTGGCTCAGGGATTGTTTACGATACGGATGGTCACGTTATAACGAACTATCATGTCGTCCAGGGAGCTACCGGTAATAAAGTCGAAGTGGATTTCATGGACGGCTTTAAGGCGTATGGCACGGTTGTCGGCACTGACCTGGACTCCGACCTGGCGATCGTTAAAGTAGATGCGCCGGCTTCCGAACTGCATCCGCTCACACTGGGCGATTCAGGAGTGCTCAAAGTGGGTCAGACCGTGGTTGCGATCGGGAGTCCCTTTGAGTACCTCGGATCGATGAGTGTCGGCGTTATCTCGAGCCTGGGCCGCACCCTCGAATCGGAACACGCCGCGCCCGGGGGCACCCAAGCCTTCACGGCCGGTGACCTGATCCAGACCGATGCGGCGATCAACCCCGGCAACTCCGGCGGCCCGCTCTTTAACCTCAATGGTGAAGTGATCGGCCTCAATCGTGCGATACAGACGACCACCTACACTTCCACGGGTGAGCCGACGAGCTCCGGCGTTGGTTTCTCGGTATCGTCCAATATCATCAAGCGCGTCGTACCGATCATTATCCGGGATGGAAAGTACGACTATCCTTACCTCGGTATCAGCTCGATCAGCCTCGGCAACCCGTCCCCTCCGGCCTCACTCACC
>JBGQIO010000386.1:0-2402 GCA_041498515.1 Anaerolineae bacterium | reverse complement strand
TAGTGCTTGGCAACCTTTTCCCCGATCTGGACAACATCGCGGTAGCCGTTGCGACGGTCACGAAAGCCTCTACCGCAGGATTACATCGCACATTTACACACAGCATTTTTACGGTTGCCGCCCTGGTGATCTTGTTTTATCTCGTCTCACTGGTGATGAAGAATAAGAAGTGGAACAATTTCGGTATAGGGTTTGGCAGCGGCATCCTGATGCACATTATTCTTGATCTTTTCCTGTGGTTCAACGGCGTGGAACTTTTCTGGCCGATCCGGTATGAGTTGAATTTCTGGAGCTGGTTCACGATGCCGGGCTGGCTGGATAAGATCTTGATGACCGGTGAGTTCCTGGCCTTCGGTTTGTTCTTCCTGCTACTTGTCTCTGTTGGAAAAAAGCAGGAAACCGATGAAGAATATTTGCCCAAACTTCGCGTTTATGCCAACATCCAATTTGCGCTGTTCGTGCTCTTTACGATCGCGGCCTTTGTCATGGAAAAAGGGTTCACGACGATCTATGGTGCACTCTATTTGCTCTCCCTATTCTTTGCAATCGCGATAACTTTTCGTGTGAGCAAAACTGTCGAAGCAGCCTGATTTACATTCCCAAATCATCAATGGATTTCCTGCCATTCGGGCAGCCAATTGGCTGCCCATTTCGTTAAATTTCCTTTTTGGCAGAAAAAATAAATTTGGTAAAATGCTTTACAAATAGTTATTGTTGCGCAGTAAACATGATCAACCGGCCAACCTTGAGGAGTCCCCATGCCTGACCGCCAAATTTATCTGCTTTCTCCCAAAGAACTCAGCCCCGAAACCATCGCGGTGGCTTTTGCGAAGACCTCCCGTTCGCCCGAGTCGTTTCGTGAGATCGCTCAGGGTCTCACCGAAGAGAAGTCGGCGCAGTTCCATGAGAAGTGGGTCGTCGGATATGGCCATGCCTCGGTGGCCGAGCATGCCGTCCTGCATATCGCGTTCGAGAATATCTCCCGGCTCGCGATCGAGAGCATCGAATCCAACCGCCTGGCTTCCTACACCGAAAAATCCACCCGCTATCAAAAATGGGGAGCTGATAATTTTTTTATTCCCGCTGAATTAGACGGGCACCCTTTGCGCGATGAATATATCGCAACCTGCCGCCTCTTGTTCGATACCTATCACGATTCGCTCGACCCGGTCCGGACTCTCGTCCTGGACCGCGCACAACGCCGTGAGAATGAATCCGACGAGGCCCGTGATCGCCGCCTCCGTTCGCAATATGTGGACGTCTGCCGCTTTCTGCTGCCGGCCGCCTCGCTGGCAAACGTGGGTATGACAGCTAACGCTCGTGTACTTGAAAATATGATCCGCAAACTGCTGTCGCATGAGTTAATTGAAGTGCGCGAGATCGGTGAAAAGGTGAAGGCCGTTGCCATGGACGAAGTCCCCACCTTGGTAAAGTATGCTGACGTTGTACCTTATCTGGTGGAAACGAGAAAGGATATTGGTGAATTAGGCGATCAAGGATCGGGGATCGGGGACCGTGATTCGGGGGAGTGGTGCGTCTTGATCGATCATGATAAAGAGGGCGAGAAGAAAGTATTGGCCGCCGCGTTATACCGCGCCGGCGAGATGCCGTTCGCGGAGGCACTCACCTGCGTCAGATCCATGGGGGAGACCGAACTCAAAAAACTCGCCGATGCCCTGCTCCAGCGTCTGGGCGAACACGATATCCCTCTGCGCGAGCTGGAATACGCAGCATATACGTTTGATTTGGTCATGGACCAGGGCGCGTATGCAGAATTCAAAAGACACCGCATGATGACTCAGACGCCGCAGAGACTCACGATACAGCTTGGGTATGCGACTCCACGTTTCATAATGGAGGCCGATTTCCGATCCAGGTATGAGACAGCCATGACCGCGGCAGCGGAAACTTATAAGACGTTATATCAATTCAATCCGCAGGTTGCGCAGTATGTTGTCCCCAACGGTTACCGACGCCGTGTGCTGGCCCAGTTCAATTTAAGGGAGGCTTATGCCTTTTGCCAGCTGCGCTCAGCGCGCAACGCGCATTTTTCGATCCGCCGCATCGCAGAGCGGATGTATGAAGAGCTTAAGCGCGTTCATCCACTTCTGACAAAGTATATGCACCTGCCGGAAGAAACCTGGCAGGGTGTGGAAGAGAACTATTTCTCCTAAATTTATTAAATCACAGATTAGTGAGAAGGGGGCTGATTTTTGATAGGTGCAGCTCCCTGGCACAGCACACTCCCAAATATTGGATATCCCTCGAAATCGTGTTTAACTGAAATTAAGGCCCCCGAGTTCATTGGAACCGGGGGCCTGCGATAGCTAATCTTCTTCTTCGGCTTTCTCGATGCCAAATATGTCATCTATACGCTGCAGGATCTCTGGTGTGATCTTGGG
>JBGQIO010000385.1:0-2408 GCA_041498515.1 Anaerolineae bacterium | reverse complement strand
TTTGACGTTTATGCCCAATACGTTGTACGAGCCCTCATCATGTTCCTGGCTGTGCTGCTAAGCTCTTACCGCGCTAAGGTTAAAGCGTAACTCTACAGATAGAAAAAGCTGTCCGCTCGCGGAGGGCCACCCGAGTTTTTGTGGAAGGTGACCGTCATACAGAAACGCTTGAATAGTTTTACCTCAAGCGCCTGGCCCTGCCTTGTGAGTCGAGGTCAACAATAAACAGGAAAACCTAGCCAATTTTACAGGATCGAATGTAGGCGATTGAGGACCAGAATGAACCGGTTATTTGGCGGCATCGAAGCAGGTGGTACGAAATTTATATGTATGGTTGGCAGTGGTCCAGATAGTGTGGTCGGTGAAACACGCATCCCGACCACTCAACCGCAAGAGACGATTCAAAAAGCAGTGGATTTTTTTGCACCCTATAATCGCTCCGGTCAGTTGGCAGCTGTAGGGATCGCTTCCTTCGGTCCGGTAGATCTGAACCCCGATTCGCAGACCTATGGATACATTACGACGACCCCAAAATCTGGTTGGGCATATGTGGACTTGCTGGGTGGAATTCAGCGAGGATTAAATATTCCGGCGACGCTGGACACCGATGTGAACGCGGCGGCCTTCGGCGAGCAATACTGGACGCCGGAAAACCGTTCGCTGGATCCTTTCCTTTATATGACCATCGGGACGGGTATCGGCGTCGGCGTTATCATTAACGGCGCTCCCTTGCACGGGTTGGTACATGCCGAAGCCGGTCACTTTGCTCTTCCCCACGACTGGCAAAAGGATCCTTTCCCCGGTGTCTGTCCGTATCATGGCGATTGCCTCGAAGGGCTGGCTTCGGGCTTATCCATGAACAAACGTTGGGGGCAGCAGCCTGAAGCCTTGCCTGATCCTCATCCCGCCTGGGATCTCGAAGCCGAATATATCGCTTTTGCGTTGGTGAATATGATCTATGCCTATTCCCCTCAGAGGATCGTTTTGGGCGGGGGTGTCTCGCAGCATCCCGGCTTGCATCAGGCTGCACGGTGCAAGGTCCAACAGCTCATCAACGGTTATGTGCATTCGGCCATGGTGCTCGACAGGATTAATGAATATATTCTGCCCCCCACCCTCGGAACTCGCTCCGGTGTACTTGGGGCGATTGCCATGGCAATTAAGTTGGCAGAACAGCTGTAAAAAATTAATGGAGAGGGCAGTTCGCTTACCTTTTTGATCCGGAAACTTTCCGGGGGAAACCTAACATTGTCAGAACCCAACTGGTATAAACCTGCGGGTCTATATTACTAGGGATGGCCTCTGCATTTAAAGTCAAGGTTGAGCAGAAATAATGCGTTTGTTCGCAAGGACCTGATATTCCGAATTCAGCTCATAGCCCACAAAATGCCTGCCGGCTTTTATCGCAGCTAGCGCCGTCTGTCCACTCCCCATGAAAGGATCGAGCACCACCTCATCTTCAAAAGTATACAACTGGATCAGACGATACGGCAGTTCAATGGGGAATGGGGCTGGATGCCCGATTTTTTTAGCTGATTCCGCCGCGAAGGTCCAGACGGATTTGGTGAACTCCAGAAATTCACCCTTTGTGATCGTATCTTTTCGATCTTTGGGTCGGCCTCGGCGATACGAGCCTTTGGAAAATACCAAAATGTATTCGTGTATATCGCGCAGGGTTGGGTTAGTGGCTGACTGCCACGAACCCCAGGCGGTGGAAGCGCTGGCTGAAGCGGCTTTATCCCAGATGATCTCACCTCTCATTAGAAAACCCAATTCGATCAGGTCACGGGCAATAAATGCGTGGAGAGGGATATAAGGCTTCCGCCCCAAATTTGCCACATTGATACAGGCGCGTCCGCCAGGCACAAGCACGCGGTAGGTCTCAGCCCAAACGCGTTTTAGAAAAGCGAGATATTCGGGGAGCGTCAAATCCTTATCATAAACCTTGCCCACGTTATACGGCGGCGAGGTGACCATGATATGCACGGAGTTATCGGGTAATTCAATCATTTGTTCAGAGGAAATATTGAATACCGTATCGAGGGTCCCGGTAGGGATGGTGTTTTCTACAAACTGCGTTTCTTCGGATTGTGGTTGATCGTCATATAGGCGCGCCGAATAGAAACCTGAAGCGTCATGCGATACGCGGCCGGGGGAACCGAACGAGGAGGTCTTCGATTTTTTAACCATTAGTTTGTGGGCGCTAATGGAAACCGGTTCAAATGAACCTCTCCCGCGAGCATGCGTTGATACACGGAGACCGGGGTCCTACCCATTCGCCCTAAAAACCATATTTAACGCCTTGGTCAGGCCGCGTGCAGTCAAATCAAATTCATATTTTGTACGCTTGATTGCCGCGTGCAGGGCATATTCAAACATGGGGCCGCGTTTTGCAGAATCCAGATTCA
>JBGQIO010000384.1:0-2485 GCA_041498515.1 Anaerolineae bacterium | reverse complement strand
TTCCCACCAATTGGTCGCCGGCGTTCCGCAAAAATGATATGTACCCCAGCCCGCGTGGCCTTGCCGAATTAGAGCGGTGATCGCGAGCAGCGCCTTTGCAATTGCTCCGGCCGATGTCGGGCATCCCCGCTGGTCAGAGACCACGCGCCATCAAGGACCACGCGCCAGCAAGGATTTATATCCCGCTATAAATTGAAACCGCCAAAGCTGGGCTCTGGCGGTTGAGGTTCATCTATAACCCGGCGTATATCTCTTTTCCCATTCCGCGGTCGCAGCCCGGATCGCGGCCTGGACCTCGGGATCGGGCACTTCGCCCACGCCTTCATAACTTTTATTTCCCACAAAAACCAACGCGCCCCCGTGAATCGATTCAACGAGACGGATACCTTTTTCCTCAAGCGAGGTGCCGATCAAGCGCGCTTGCAGGATTGCATCAATTTGGCCGACCAAGCTGGTAGGCACCGGTTCCGGTACAGGCACTGTGTTGGGAGAGACCCCAGAAGGAGGGGTCTGCCTTGCCGCTGGTGCCGCCGAAGGCGGGGAGGCCGGCGGAGGCGGCAGTGGAGCGGTCACCGGTCTTGGCGCGGGCTGTGCGGGGATGCTTTGTTTCTGGGCAGCATTGGATTCAACCCACGGACGCAAAATTAACATCAAATCGACCAGCCGCTTGCGCTGTTCGGGCGCAAGCTGGTACGCGTTCACGCGCTGGCCATCCAGTTCGAGCTGAGGTTGATTTCTCTCGTCGAGGCGGATGGCAAGCAGGCGGTTTTCAACCGGCGTGACCGGGCCAGGAGGAGGCAGAGGCGGTTCGAAATTGATCTTTGCACTACTTTCCGCTTCTTCCTCGGCCTTTCGTTTTTTGGCGCCCTGGCCGCGGCCTTCGAACAGACCGAAGAAGTAGCCGAAGAACATAGCAGCCAGACTGATCCCAACCAAGGTGACAAGATTAATTTGCATAAGTTATTCCCTCTGACAGTTTGGGCAGATATGTGTGCCGCGTTGACCGACGACAATTCTTTGGATGGTCATTCCACAAACCGGACAAGCCTTTCCTTGGCGGTCATACACGCGAAAATGGTTTTGGAAATCGCCGCCTCGATAAACCCAGTCAAAACTCGCGCCATTGCGGCGGATAGCTTCCTGCAAAATGGCTTGAATCGCTTTGTGCAGTTTGTCAGCCTGTTTTGGCGTCACTGAATCCGAGAGCGACAGCGGGTGCAACTTTGCCTTGTGCAGGGCTTCATCGGTATAGATATTGCCAAGCCCCGCCAGGAAGGTCTGATCGAGAAGCAGAGGCTTGAGCTGGCGGTGACGCCGATGAAGGGCTATGTAGAGCCATTGGGGGGTGAAGTCGCTCCGGAGGGGTTCGGGGCCGAGCCGGCCTGTCACCTCTTCCATGTCTTTCGTCAACCAAACTCGTCCGAACTTGCGCGTATCGTTAAAAACCAGACTGCTTCGTACTTTTCTATGACCGGAAGAGGGGCTGAGGGTTAAGATCAACCGGTCATGTTTCTGCGGCTCAATTTTACCTTCTTTGATGGATAAATCCCCGCTCATACGCAAATGGATAAGTAGGTGTAAGGTTGAAAGTTCCAGATTCAGGAACTTGCCGCGTCGCGAGACCTCTCTGACCTGCTGCCCTTTGATCTGTTCCCTGAACTTTTTGGCTGAGGGGAAAGCCACCGTCCGTTCCCAGCGGACATTAGCTTCTAGAATTGTTCTTCCGATGAGCTGCGGACGCAGTGTCCGTGCGATGGTTTCGACTTCCGGAAGTTCAGGCATGAGGGTTGTTGACGAATGCGGGAGGATTGTTTTGATATAGACGGAATGTGTTCATAAATTTTTCGTAATCACTATTTTCGATTTTGAATCGAGGGACGATGATTGCTAAATTCAATTCAATAGAAATGTAGGTATGCTCTGAGTTTTCGATAATGTTATCAACTACATTCCACTTAACTTTTGATTCTCCGGCTTCGGATATTTGTTCCAAACCCTCAGCTGTCGCTTTAAGCTTGTGTTTACCTATGGAAGAAGGTCTCATCTGACTGCGAACAATCCGAGAGATATTTTTTTGTGCATACCATTTTGCATAGAGGGGATAAAGAATAAACCATAGAGTCCCCGATGCAGCGAAGCTGATGGGGATTATCGACGGCATTGATAGGAAGTAAGCGCCTGCAGCCAAAAAAGAAAAACCTATAAGATAAGCAAGACGTCGGGCTTTGAATCGCTTGCGCACAACAAGTGAGTTTTCGACCTGATAATTTGCAAGAGCTATTAAATCAGATTCATCTAATGAATATTCTATTTCCATTACTTACTGATTACCTGCTACTCATTAAACATCTCGCCGACACTTCTTCCCTCATGTGCTCGTCTGATCACCTCGCCCAGCAGGGAGGCTACGGATAGTATCGTAATGCGGTCCCCCAGGATCTTCAGCTTCTCCTCAGAGATGGGGACCGAATCGGTTGTGATGATA
>JBGQIO010000383.1:0-2583 GCA_041498515.1 Anaerolineae bacterium | reverse complement strand
CGGTTCCACTGTGCCGTCAGCCAGGGTCATGGATGTTTCCATACCCGGGTAGTAAACCGTAGTAGGATCCTTTTTTCCAGCCATATATTCCAGGATCATCTTTTCGAAGATGACTTCCCAGCGGGTGTCGAACGAGACGGCTACGGTCTTCGTGTCGCCCCAATGGAGTTCACCAACGATGTCCATATCCTTGCCGACAAACCAAACGCCCTTTGCCTTGGCGACGTCAACAGCCGCGCTCGAGTCGGTTTGTACGGTCAGGACATCCGCCTTGTACGTATCCACCAGCGTCTCTGCTATGGATTTTTCATCGGGAGGGGAATACCAGCTTCCAACGTACTTGGTGTAAACCTTGATATCTTTATTAAGTAGTTTGCCCGCATCCTGCACACCCAGAACGAAGCCGGCCTGGCGATGCAGCACCTGAATATTCGGGTATGCGGACACGATCCCGATAACGTTTGTTTTAGTCAAAGCCCCGGCGATGAGCCCTTCCAGGTACAACGCCTGGTCCTGCCGGGGAAAGAACCGAATGAAATTCGGCATCGTGCTTAGATCGCTGGCAACGACGGTTCCAAAATAAGTGTTCGGATATTTACCGGCGATATCCTTCAATGGCAACCCCATGAACTCCGCACTGCCAATGACGATATTCGCATTCTCATTTGTAATCATATCTTCCGCGAAGGGATCCGATTGATCAGGCGCTACATTCTCCCTGAAGATGTATTTGACGTTCGGATATTTCGCTTCGATACGTTTCAGTGCGCGATCCTGGGCTCCGCCCCAGGTCGATCCAGCAATCACACCGAAGTGTTCAATCGCAAAAACAACCGGAGTTGCCGCTGCGGTCGTTGGCTGCTCCGCTGAGGTCGTTGGCTGCGCCACTGAAGTCGTTGGCTGCACTGCTGCAGTCGTCGGCTGTACAGCCACAGGCGTTGAGGCGGGCGCGCAAGAAGCCAAGGTCATGCTGGCTATTAGAATCACAGCCGCGAAAACACACAACTTACTCTGTTGCATTGTATCCTCCTTCGTTATTACCTATAATGGAATCGAAAGATTGAATTTTCTGATAAGGATTATTTAAATGTGGAGGGCCTCCTTCCGTCTGATCTATTTTGTTAACATGTCTCGCAGACATGAATAACCTGTCAGAACCGTACCCCCTTTCAACCCCACCATACGAAGTAAATTGAATTCTACATCTTCAGCATATACCTGTCAAACAAGTGGTGTGCGACGTTCAAGGAATGCCAAAATTCTATTTCCCAGCCATTATTTTGTATTGCACCTCGATCCTGCAAAGCTCCGTTTCGTTCGTCGAGTCCTTGTGCGATCATGCTTTCACTTAGCGTATCGGAGGGGCGTTGTCCTACGCTGGCAACCCTGCCGCGACCATATAATGTGTTGCCTTGCGATCACATCGACAAGGCAATGTTTGGAATCGGTTAAGCGGTAACGCCGACTATGGAAATAGTGCATCCCACGGGTCAATACCCCTTCCTGTGACCCACGCTGAACTCCGGCTTTGGCATGATCGTCCCTTCCTCTGCGAGGCTGATCTCTTATTACGCCTTTTTAGAAATTGGAGACTACATGCTCTTAGAAGATATATCCTGTTCCTGCGCCACTTCCTTCGTCATCATTTTGACGTAGATTTCTTCCAGCGCAGATTCCTTCATGGACAGATCCACCAACGTCCATTGGTTGGCCGAAATGGTCTCGAGCATCGTTGCAATCGCGTCCACCTCGACCGTTCGGAACACATAGCTGCCGTCCAGCCTCTCATAGTCGAGTCGGTCCTCCGACTTGAAAACAACCTGGTACTCGCGTTTTCCCAGCCTTGCCCGAATTTTCTCCATTTTGTCGAAGATCAACAGCCGCCCATTCTTGATAATTCCCACCCGGTCACAGATCGTTTCGACATGGAACAGATTGTGAGCACTGAGTATGATCGTTTTCCCTTCCCTCTTGAGAGCCTTTAAGTAATTGAGGATGAAGAATGAAGTGAGCGGGTCGAGACCCGAGTTGGGTTCGTCCAGAATCAGCAATTGAGGATCGTGAAGCAGTGTCCGGGCGATGGCGGTCTTGCGCTTCATGCCCTTGGAAAATTCACCCGTCAGCTTATCCTTCTCTGCCAGGTCTAGCGAATCGAGGAGGTAGTCTATGCGCTGCCGCGCCTGTGGGCGCGGCAGCCGGTAGAGGTCCGAGAAAAACAGCAGGTATTGCCGGGCAGTCATAGTTTCATAGAGCGGGCTTTCCTCCGGCAAGTATCCCATCTGTTGTTTGACCCTGATGCTTTCTTTTTGGATATCGCGCCCCAAAACGCGCACGGATCCCGAAGTGGGTTCGACCAGTCCAGCCACGATTTTCAGAATCGTGCTTTTCCCTGCGCCGTTATGCCCGATAATACCCACGATCTCACCGGCCTCGATCTGGAGGTTCAAATTCTCGATGGCTATAGTATTATGGTAGAGTTTGGAGACGTTCTCCAATTGAATCATGACTCGATTTTATCGCTAAAAACAGCACAAGGAAGAGAATTGATGCTGAACAAAATTGTAAGAACCTAATGAGTCAAAT
>JBGQIO010000382.1:0-2631 GCA_041498515.1 Anaerolineae bacterium | reverse complement strand
GCCCGCAGATAGTCAATAAATGTCTCTTCCGGGATCACGATCGTGCCGGGCATACCCAGGTGATGGAAGGGATGCGATCCGTACCAGATGGGCTCGGCCACAGTGCAACCCGTATGCTGTGCGATCTGCTCTGCCATCCGGCTAACAAGGAAGGTGTCTTCGCCGGAGCAGGCATGCGGGCCATGATTTTCCGAACTGCCGATCGGTATGATTATCAGATCATTCTTCTTGAGACGTTCCTGATATTCCTTCCCGGTCATAGTTTGAAAATAAAGGCCGGTTGGCTTCTCCATATGTCCACCTTCTGGAGGAATTTTCCATTTACTCATGTTGTTTTCTCCTTTCCTGTGATCAACAGGGTATGCAGATATTTCCCGGTTTGCTTCAAAGCTGTCGCATCGTCCGGGATGGGCAGAATTTCAGCCGATATAAAACCGTTGTAATTAATCCTTGACAGTGTTTGCATCAATGCTGGAAAATCGATGTGGCCTCGGCCCGGAGCCAGCCGGTTGTTATCGGCAAAATGTACGTACCTCAATTGCTGCCCAGCCCCCTTTAATGTTGCGTTTAGGTTGGATTCCTCGATGTTCATGTGGAATGTGTCCAATAGCAGTTTGAAGGCCGGCTGTCCAATTTCTTCGAGGAGGGACAAGCCATCTTGGGCGGTATTGATAAAATTTGTCTCGTAACGATTGATCGGCTCCAACAACAAATGGATACCCAGATCCTGGGCAATCAGCGAGCAGCGCCGCATAGTGTCAACTGCGGTTGCGCGCTGTCTGGCTTTTTGATCTTCATCCCCCGTTAGCTTCCCGCGCACGCCACCAATGATCAAAGGGGCCTGGAAGCGAGCTGCCAACTTCAAGATGGCCGTTAACACTTCAAGCGCCTTCTTGCGTGCTTCCGGCTCTGGGTTGCAGAGGCAGAGCGATTTTTCCAAACACATCCGCCCTGAGGCAAAGGCCGAAACCTTAAGACCATATGTCCCCAATCGATCGGTCAACCACTGTGCGTCCAATTCCTCGACATCGCTGAGGCTGATCTCAACACCTGCAAATCCTGCCTCTGCAAGTGCTTTCAGCCCTTCTTCCAGCCTACCCGCATATAACAGGGGTGCAAAGGCTGCAGGGCGTGGTGACATCGCCATACCGAATTGAATTAATGGAAACTTCCGTGTTTCAAGCATTGCGATCTCCGACAAACTCTCAAAACCACATGATCTTGGGAAAACCCGTCCAGATCTTCCCCGATCGACAACTAAGCTGCTTCCAAGGTGTGAGGACCAGTAGATTCGCGGATGATGAGGTTTACCGGTAATAATCGATCGCCATTTGTTGAAACCGGTCTCCCGTTGATAATGTTCAATAGGAGAGTCAGTCCCTGCCTGCCCATCTCAGATTTGGGTTGAGAGACCGTGGTCAAAGCAGGACAAGTGAATGCCGCTTGCGGAATATCATCAAAACCGACAATCGAGAAATCGGCCGGAACTTTAATGCCGAGCTCATACGCCGCTCGAAGTGCACCAATCGCCATGAAATCGTTGTAAGCGAAAAGGGCTGTGGGGCGGAGGGGATGCTGCATAATCTTTTTGGCCGCTTCATATCCTTCATCCAAGTGGAAACCGCCGTGTACGAACAGCGATTCATCAATGTCAATGTGATGGTCGGCCAAGGCAGTTCGGAAACCGCGTACACGTTCGGAAGAGTGGTGCAGCGGCATAGGCCGCTTAATGCAACCAATGACGCGGTGGCCAAGCTCGATTAAATGTTCGGCAGCCCGGTAGCCGCCGAGAAAGTTATCAGTGATAACCGCGGGTGCTTTCACCCCCTCTATAAGCCGGTCCAACACTACAAGGGGAAGCCCATACTCCGCCATTCGGAGGGCAGGATCCGCCGAATTCGTTGCAGGAAACCAAATGACCCCGGCACTCCGTTCGGTTTGCAAGACCTCCACATAATGCAACTCTCTTTCAATTCTATAATCCGAGTGGCATAGCACCATCGTCAAGCCATTCTCTGACGCCGATTGTTCCACTCCGCGGGCCACCTCAGCGAAGTAAGGATTATTGATGTCCGGTACGATCAAGCCGATAGTCGTAGAGTGCTGCAGGCGTAAATTGCGGGCGATTGCATTAGGTTTGTATCCAAGTTGGCGGATTACTTCGAGCACCTTGCTACGCGTCTCGGACGCTACTGGACGGGGCCCGTTATTTACCACATATGAAACCGTAGCCGGTGAAACTTGAGCGGCTCGGGCGACTTCGTTGCGGGTGACAATACGCTTTTCTGTAGTCATTCTACACGTATCGTCTACACGTATCGTCTACACGTGTAGATTGATTTTTATATTTTACGAATTACCCTAGGAAAAGCATAGTAACATTCGTCAGGCAGAATGGCGATTAAAGTAATATTAAATGCCGGGGCTTCACACTACTGTCAGATCAATGCGGCCTATTCTAAGTTGGCCTATCCCCTTGATTTGAATCGGTTCAGAATTTTATATTAGAGTTGATCTGCGATCAAAAACGAAGCCATTTAAGTAGAGCCCAATATTCGAAGAAGTTCAGACCGATTCGTAGGAAATCAACGTATGGATCCTGGGCTGCGCCCTGCCCTATAGAATAGGATC
>JBGQIO010000381.1:0-2636 GCA_041498515.1 Anaerolineae bacterium | reverse complement strand
GTCACTCATATTTATTCTCTTGCCTTTCGTTAGGATTCATTATCGCGCAAATTGAAAGGACGAGTCAACAACTAAAAGACCTTGGTTAGTTCGATGGACGCCATGCGTAGAATCCCCGTTCTTGTTTTGGGGGATAACATCCCCGTTCCTGTTCCTGGGGGATAAAATTTATGGGAATAGTATATTTTGCAAACCCAAAGATATTGATTCACCGAATGTTAAGTGATGAAGTTATGGTTGATAGGCACTATACCCATGCCACAATTTGTAGAACGGACCAAACTCGATCTCAGAAGAGCCCCGGTAAAGTTCTTCGTCCGAAAAGTCGGCTTCTTCAATCTTTGTGGATTTTTCGATTACATAGATGTCGCCGTCGATTTTGGGCAAGACAATCAACATCCTGTTGGAGTCCCAGTAAAGGTATATCTGAATTGTGTGTCCTTCCAGTAACCTATCATGAGAGATCGCCACAAAATCCGGCTCGCCATATTTTTTTATGATCTCTCCCACAGAGATTGAAGTGTTTGGGTGAAACCAAATACCATTCACGATTTTTGTTTGCGCATTTATTTGCACGTTAAATCGGCTAAATCCACAACTGACCAGGATCCAGGAGACGCTTGGTTCTGTAAAACATTTGGAGATACCATTTGCCTTCAACAATGGAGGCACTTCATCAAGCCGGGTCTCTCCAGCTTGAATTCCGAAAACACAGGGCGAGGCACAGGGCACATCCGATAACAAGCCTGCATCGCCAATGTTTATTCGTTGTGTAATGCTGAAATAAAACCTGAGGACAGATTGTGGTGACGTATAAAAGTAGGCTGCGAACAAGGCAATCAAAAGGGCCATAACTGATAATACTCCGGCTAAAACAGTTCGACGCCATTTCGTAAATCTACCTGAGTTGTGAGATTCGTTCATTCCGCACTCCTTCAGCCTCATGAGCTCTGGAACACCGAAATGAATTGCCCAATCAGATTGTACATCCCAACAAAAGCAGGCTGTTTTGGAAACTTTTTATTCACCGCTCTGTGCTATGACATGCAGATAAGAAATGTTGATAAATGGGTTTGCGAAGGATATTATTCCCAAATTTATTATCGAATGGATCTGCTGATCAATAGCCCCTAACGATGTTCCCAGGGGCAACTGCGAATCCGCTGCCTGCGCTGAACGAATATATCCGCTAGCAGCCGGTGCTGGGAACTCATCCAAGCAGATCAAACGATCCCATATTCGATCAAGCTCTCCCCCATAGCGACAATGGCTTCTTCCGCCGAGCGCGGCCGCCAGCCAAGTTCCTTTCTGATCCGCTCATTCGAAATTTCAAATAATCCTTCCAATTCATCGATGGGATATTCAGGTTCCTGTATGAGCAGCTTGTAACCACGATCGGAAAAATGTCGATCCAGGATATCGATGACCTCATGCCGCCACAGCACACCGGTTACGCAGCAATATCTTCTGCCAGCTGCGCGTGGATTGGTCATGGCAGCCAAATGGGCGCTGGCTACATCCCGAACGTCAACCAGTTCGATACGATTCCCATAATCGCCTCGATCTTTGCCTGCCAGGATATTCCGAATGATCTTGGCCGAGGTACCGTAATATTTTCCATCCAGAAGGGGACCCAATATTAAACCGGGAATGATGACAGATAACTCCAGCGGAGGCTCGGTGGACTGACCTTTGACGAAATCCCAGGCAGCCAATTCTGCCATCGTTTTACTTTTTGTATATATATTTATATCGCTATCCAAACTCGTCCAATCGCTTTCATCAAAGGTCCTGTTGATCTCGTGATGCCCTCTCGAGACCGCCACGGAGGAAGAGGTGAGAACGACGCGCTTTACGCCATTAGCCGCGGCAGCTTTCAAAAGGCGCTTTAAGCCATCTACGGCAGGGATCAAGAGATCATTTTCATCTTTCGGCAACTCCAATGGAAAAGGTGAAGCAGTGTGGAACACAAACTCGCAGCCTGTGACAGCCTCGTCCCAACCTTCATCTTTCAACAGGTCTGCCGTCACAAACTCGAGCTTATCGCCAACATCGACATATTGATTAAGGATCTGGCGTATGTGTGTCTCGCGCGCCGGGGTCCTAAGGGTCCCACGAACCCGGTAGCCTTTTTCCAAAAGCTGCAAGATACAGTGCAACGCAATGAACCCGGAGGCACCCGTGACCAACACGGTTTGGGATGAAGGACTATTTGTCATTTGACAGACTGCCTTTCGCAACCAAGGAGGGTTTTACCGGCTGCATTTCGTTCGATGGACGCAATGCGTATGATACTGTTTGAATTGGAATTAGTCTAGAAGCGCAAAAAGGTCCAAGCTTGAGTTCACTGAAATCAATACGTCTAATTCCCTTCGAGTTTGAAATAGCTTGAGAAACAGAAACGCCGTTCATGGTGAAGGGCGTTTTTTAGTACGTCGGATTCAAACCGTCTAATACCTTTTGAGATTGAATTATTTCATATTCTGAAGTGATTTAGTTATTCAGGTAATTACATTCATTTAAGCACTTGAATACACGCCGAACAGATCAAGGATTTAACCCGAATTTGCTTCTGCCGTTTGAATAGTCCGAATAGAAATTATTCTGCCATCAAGAAAAATACGCTTGGGGTCCGG
>JBGQIO010000380.1:0-2645 GCA_041498515.1 Anaerolineae bacterium | reverse complement strand
CATTGAATCTAAGACGTAGTGTTTTCATTCATATTTCCAGGGAAAAACTTTTCCTGAATGATCACAAAGACTAAAATATGTCAGGGGGAAGTCATGACGTTTGTCAATTCCAATTCACCTGAATACATTTATATTGATTATTAATAGATAGCTGTTTTGGAAATCTTTTGTATTGTCCGTCGATGGGTTCGATCAAAGTCGCGGAATAAACAATTTACATTCTGGAAGAATAAGTAAATGACAAAATCTCTTCTATTTGTCGCCATAAGCGCTGCCGCACTTGCGCTTGGCATGTTTGTTTACGTGACTGGTGCTCCTGCCTACGCGGGCACGGATGCCGCAACCTGCAACAACTGTCATGTGATGGATTCGCAATATGAGAACTGGTATCACGGCGGACACCATAATGGAACGGATTGTGTAGATTGTCACCTGCCTCACGATAACATCGTTGACTATTACATGGCCAAAGCCCGAACTGGTATACACGATGTCTATGTTTTCAGTACCGGTACGACACCGCAGTTGATCCGTGCAAAAGAAGATACAAAGGGGATCATTCAATCCAATTGCATCCGGTGTCATAAGAGCACAGTTGAAAACATCATGTTGGGACCGCAGCCCTTCGATCGCTACTGTTGGGAATGTCATCGTTCGCTCGCCCACGGGCAGCGCGGCATATCCATCGTTCCGTATCAAGATTCCGTTTTGTATCCATCCAAGTAAGGAGCATGCAAAATCATGAAACGCTACACCACCTTTATCCTGGTCGGTATCATTGTATTATTAGCTTCCATCCTGACCGGCACCTTGATCTATATGAAGAACCAGCCCGCGCAGATACGCGCAATCTTGCCCCAGATCGTGAAAATCAATCCGATGGAGCCTGATTCGTCCATTTGGGGTCAAAACTTTCCGAATCAATGGTCAACTTTCCTAAAAACCAAAGATAATAATGTCAGGACTTCGTATGGCGGCTCAGATAAATTTTCTCACCTCCTGGAAGACCCGCGACAGATCATCTTGTTCGCCGGCTATCCATTTAGCAAGGATTACAACGAAGACCGCGGTCACATGAACAGCCTGATCGATGTCCGCGCCACCAAGCGTCTCGACCTCACGCCTGGCAGCCCGAAAGAGACGCATGCTACGTGTTATTCCTGCAAGTCGTCTGATAATCCTGCCCTATGGCAATCATTGGGGCTGGTGGGTTTCGATTCCATGATGTTTCCTGATATGACAGCGAAAATTAATAACCCGATCGGGTGCGCCAACTGTCACGAAGCCGGGACGATGCGTTTGATTGTCACCAATCCCTCCCTAGATGCTGCTCTTAAGGCAATAGGCAAAGATTGGAAAACATTTACCCGGCAGGAAATGCGGACGGTCGTTTGCGCCAACTGCCATGTGGAATATTATTTTGTGGGTGATAAGAAGATCCTGACCTTTCCATGGGCGAACGGCACACGGATTGACCAGATTGTGGATTACTACAATAACATCTCCTTCAAGGATTGGGACTATCCCGGTACCGACACACCCATGTTAAAAGCCCAACACCCGGAATATGAGATGTATACCGCGGATAGCACACATT
The DNA here is from genome assembly GCA_041498515.1 of Anaerolineae bacterium. GTDB lineage: Bacteria > Chloroflexota > Anaerolineae > Anaerolineales > Villigracilaceae > Fen-1038. Next base: position 1,048 of record JBGQIO010000380.1, on the reverse strand, counting down.
TCAAGGCGGGGGTTGCTTGTGCAGATTGCCATATGCCCTACGTCCGCGACGGCGCCGCGAAGTTCTCCTCACACGATGTTCATAGTCCCTTGCTCAATCCTGAAAAAGCCTGTGGTCAGTGCCATACCGATGTAGATTATGTTGTCGCTCGCGTCAATGAAATCCAGAACCAGGTTTTCACGACCAAACAGGCCACTGAAGATGCCTTGATTGATGCGATTACTGCCCTCAAAGCGGCGGCAGCGAACCCCAACGCAGATGCGACTCTGCTCAACAAAGCTCGCCAACTTCACCGTAATGCTCAATTCATGTGGGACTTCGTTTCTGCAGAGAACAGCATGGGCTTCCATAATCCCGAATACATCCTGAAAATCCTTGCCGATTCAACCAATTATGCCCGTCAGGCTCAAATGTTGGCCGCTCAGTCGGTTAGTGATCCAACTATTCTACAAACGGGTGTTTACGACAAGATGGATCCCAAACCTACTCCTGCGCCCTAAAGTTCAACAAACATTAAATCCCCTCCCAGGATGGAGAGGGGTCTTTTTTAAGGAACAACTTTCATAGATCGACGAAACCCTTGTGCAATCTGATCCAAAGAATGGCTATCCATCGGGAGCAATGTTCGATTTTATTAAGAACACAATAGATAGCGAGTTGGATTTAACTGTCAAAAGTTTCAAACACCCCTTACTCACAGCTTTCTGGCTTTATCACAAAGCGGGACGCGCTTCATGCACATCCCGGTTATTTCCTATTATTAGGGTATTCCTGTGTTAAATAAAATATGAACCCACGTTGTCCTTCGGATTTATGTATTACTCTTAAATTTCTTGGTGCTATATCGGCTCTTCTCCAAGCAGCATTTTATCCACTCCGCGATCGATCTCCCACGGATAAATGATAAAGGCATCTGTGATCGCTGCATAATAATCGGGCCGGACGGCCTCAAATAGGTTGCGATAAGGGTTGAAATGCAATACACAGGTCTCTGGGAAACCCCCGGCTGCCGAAACGCGATTTTTGACCGCCGTGCTCGTGCGCCCTG
>JBGQIO010000379.1:0-2661 GCA_041498515.1 Anaerolineae bacterium | reverse complement strand
GCGATATTCGATAATCGAGAATAGGGAATCGTGGATAGGAAAAAGTGTTTGAGGCTGGCTGAAAATCGAAGATTCCTTCGAGAGTGCGCCATATTTTTTTACTCAAGCAAGATTTAGTAAATTATACTGAACAAATGTTCTAGAGTCAAGCAAAAAAAGAGTCCATGGCGTATCATGTTTTACAGATTTTGATTCTTTATTTCGGTGGAGATCATGCAGTGGTGAGGAACGCCTTATCCATCAAGGAACAAACTTCCAGGGGAAGGCCTTTCGCCGGGTCGAGCGCGAGGGATAAGGCGCCCTGCTCACATTTGCTGACGCATACCCCACAACCCATGCACTTCTCGTAAATGACAGTATTGACACCGTCGACCACTTCCAGTGCACTGAACTGGCAGTATGAACTGCAGTCACTGCACCCGAGGCACAAGTCTTCGTCAACCCGGGAGACATAACCGGAGGAGGCCAGCATGGGGACGCCATTGCGCTGCGCCTGCATGGCACCACAGCAACATTCACAGCAATTGCAGATGGCGTAGAAGCGATCGAGCATGGCGTCCTTGAAGAAGGCGTGATGGACGTGGCCGCGCTCGTCCTCGGCCTGGAGGATGGCAACCGCCTCAGCGCTTGTGATCCAGCGCGAACGGCCGGGCTGGTGCTCGCGGATGAAACTGGCGAAGGGCTCGCCCACGACTAGACAAACATCCATGGGCAGGCAGGGATGCTCACGCGAGGCCCGGCAGGGGCATTCCAAAGCCACGATGTGGTCGGGGTTCTTCAAAATGATAGAGCGGGCACGCTTATACGGGATCACCTGTTCGAGGTCGTAGACATGCAGCTCGTCGTGGATCGCAACTAATTGTTTTGCTGTCTCGAGGGGAATGGCCTTACCGTGATATGTATCTGCAAATGAAATTTGAGTTTCAGGCGTCTCACCCTTCTTGTTATCCGTCACAAGTCCGTTGAACCAACCGGCAAAAGGCGCGAACCATTTTGCGAGCGGATGCTCCCCGGTGCCGATCCCGATATAGAGATAAGGCCAGCGGGCATAGACGTAACCATGCATCAGATCGAAGAACGAATAACCGGGAACCTTGCGAGCCTCTTCAAAAAATGCGCGTGTGGACGGTTTGATAAACAGATCTTTGAGTCCCATGGCTGCCTGTGCGGAGAAGATTTCATTCATCGTACAGGATTCGGAACCCTAGGAGAAGCGACATCCTTCCGCGATTTCAAGGATGATATTCCTGACAATATCCACTGACAACCATTTGGACTCCACTCCCAACCTGTGGCATCAGTATGGATGATCTCGAGGGAATACTTTTTAAAAAACAAACAATTTTCTCAGGGATGAAAAGATGGAAGACATTGAATCTGCATTCCATCTTTCCTCTTTTTATTTTCTTTTTATTCTGGTTACAACTTTGGGTATCTGCTGACCACCTTCGCGGCGGTTGCGGGACGATCCATCACGCGCTTCTATTGTCTCGCCGCATGCCTGACCTTATCCTGGACCTTGTTCAATTTCATCACTAACCGTAAGGCCTCGTTGACTGACTTTTCATTCGGAAAGGCTTTAGCAACGTCTGGCTCCAGGAGGACAAGGTTTGTCCCTTCGCGGTATTGCTTGGCATACTTCCCACGCGCACCGTTCTTAAGTAAAGATTTCATATCATACTCAGGGCGTAGGTCGTCATTGAGTTTAGTTATTTTCTTCTTCATAGCTTTTTCTCTCAATTTGAGTCAATTCACGAGCACTGATAATTCGGATACGATCACCGCGGTCGGTGTGTGCAACCATCAACAACCTGTGGCGGTTTGACCATCCTATTGTGATATAACGATCTTCATGAATTGAATGGTCTGGGTCAGGAACAGTGATTGCCAGGTCGTCGCTAAATACTGTCCCAGCTTCCGTGAACGATACGGCATGTCTTAGAACGTTGATCTCTGCTTTGCGTGGATCCCATTCAAAAATCACGTCGTCGTTCCCTTGGGATAAATATACTTCACTTCGACATGATGGGCAAGCATAAAAAACGGAGGACAGTTACCTGCCAACCGTTGCCAATGCTCGAATACCAAATCTCGTTATTATTCTTCCTCTACAACTTCGGGAATCTGCTCACCACCTTAGCGGGCGTTGCAGGGCGATCCATCACGCCGCCCTGATGGATAAAGATGGGCGCGCCTTCCGCGGCGTAGGCGAATTCCAAATAGGCCTGACCCGTCAGGAAGCGCTCGGAGTCCACTGCGCAGGAGGTCACCCAGCCGATGCGCTGACCGCCCAGGTCTACCACGGGGTCGCCGTTATGCGCCAGACGCACGCGCTGCTCGTCGAAGCGGAAGCGAACCACCACGCCCTTGCGTCCCTGCTCACGCGCGAGGTAAGCCTCGCGCCCGATGAACCACGGCTTATAAGGTTTGACGTACGAACCGAACCCACCTTCTGCGACACCCAAATCCCTTTCACCGAATTTACCAGAACCGAGGCCCATCTCATGACCATACAACGGCAGACCAGCTTCGGTACGAAGCGAATCGCGCGCGCCCAACCCGATCGGTTTGACGCCAAACGGCTCACCGACCTTAAGCACGGTATTCCAAAAATCAGCCGCGCGTTCCGGGTGTACGAAAAGCTCAAAGGCCAGCTTCTCG
>JBGQIO010000378.1:0-2665 GCA_041498515.1 Anaerolineae bacterium | reverse complement strand
CGGCGCGCGGCACATCCGGCTCGGGGAAGGTGACACCCAGGCGTCCCGGCGAGGAAAGGTCGAAGACGGTCGGTTCGATGATTTTGGGAGTTACGTTCAAAGTTGTCTCAGGCATGATCCACCTCCGAAAGGACTTCGACCAGCGTATCGATGTCTTCCTTTGTATTCATTTCGGTCACGGCGATCAGCAAATGATTCTTGAGGGCAGGATAATCCTGGCCGAGGTCGTAACCGCCGAGGATGTCGTGCGCGAGCAAATGAGCGTTGACCTCGGCGGCGGGCTGATTGACGCATAAGGCGAACTCGTGGAAGAACGGCTCGCTAAAGCACAACCCCATGCCATTTATCTTGCTGAGCTGCTGGGCGGCGTAGTGCGCCTTGTGATAACAAAGCTCGGCCACCTGCCGCATTCCGCTCTTTCCAAGCACGGACATGTAAACGGCGGAGGCCAGGGCGAGCAGGCCCTGATTGGTGCAGATGTTGGAGGTGGCGCGCTCGCGTTTGATGTGCTGTTCGCGGGCGGTGAGGGTGAGGACATAAGCGCGCTGTCCGTGCGAATCAACCGTTTCGCCAACCAGGCGGCCGGCCATCTTATGCACATAGGATTTCTTGAGCGTGAAGAAGCCGAGGGTCGGGCCGCCGTACCACATCGGGATGCCGAGCGGCTGTCCGTCACCGACGACGATATCCGCATCCATCTCACCGGGCGTCTTGAACATGGCCAGCGCGGTCGGATTCGCGACAACACAAACCAGCGCCCCCTTGCCGTGAGCGGTTTCGATGAGCTTGGTGTAGTCGTAGATGCGACCGAAGAAATCGGGATACTGGACGATGACCAGCATGGTGTTATCGTCAATGAGGGAGCTTAGATCCTCAGGGCTGGATTCGAGATCCGCCTCGGCGTTATCGCCGGCGAGCTCCAGCTCCATGCCCTGGGTGTAGGTGCGGATGACGGCGCGATACTGCGGGTGGACGGTGGGTGAGATGACGACTTTCCGGCGCTTGCCGCGGAACTGGGCCACGGCCAGGTTGACGGCTTCGGCAGCGGCCGTAGCGCCATCGTAGTGCGAGGCGTTGGAGACGTCCATGCCGGTCAGGGCGGCGATCAGCGATTGATATTCAAAGATCGCCTGCAGCGTGCCCTGTGATATCTCAGGCTGGTAGGGTGTGTAGGCGGTATAGAACTCGCCGCGGCGGAGCATGTGGTCCACCACGGAGGGGATGTAGTGGTTATATGCGCCCGCCCCCAGGAAGGAGATCAAATCGCCGCGGACGTTCTCATTACTGGCGGCAATTTCAGCCAGCTCGGTGGCGGCTTCCATCTCGGTCAGTGCGCGAGGCAGATCCAATTTGGGAAAGCGATGCCGGGCGGGGACATCTTTGAACAAGTCATCCAACGACTTGACGCCGATCGTCGCAAGCATCGCGTCGCGTTCTTTGGGACTTATGGGAATGTAGGTCATAGATACTCCAGTGCGATGTGCGGAGTGCGAGGTGCGAGTGACATTCTCCTCGCATGGTACATCGCAGGAAAATTAATGCGTTCTTCCGGCACAATACTTTTCGTAAGCGGCGGAGTCCATGGCCTCATCGGCCACCTCACCGCCTTCGACTTTGATCATCCAGCCTGCGACGTAAGGATCGCCGTTGAGGGTCTCGGGTTTTTCGGAAAGGCCTTTGTTGGCAGCCGTCACTTTACCGCCGGCCGAAGCATAGATCTCCGCCGAGGCTTTAACCGACTCGACCGAGGCGATGGCTGTGCCCGCCTCGACGTTGTCTCCGGCTTCGACCAGGATCTCGACGAAGACGATATCGGAGAGCTGCGATTGGGCATAATCGCTCAACCCCATCGCTCCGGTAGCTGCGTCGAACCATTCGTCGGATTTGGTGTATTTCAGGTTGGAGGGAGTGTTCATGGTTTGGGTGTCCTTTGGGTGATGGATTTTTATTCCTGCGAAAAGCGATAAGTGGTTAAAACAAAAAGGCGCACGACTATTATCATGCGCCTCTGTTATTTGACCTGAGAGATTACGCTAATCCTTGGTCCCGATCTGCTGAAGTTCACAGCGACTCGACCAGTGGTTTAGCGCTTACACCGTCGGTGTTCCTACGCGGAACTTTCCAGAGGAAGGCGGGACAGGGTCCTTTTTGCCTGAGAGTTTCGTCTGGTTTCGCCTGTTACCCAGATTTGCACCTTCGGCGTCCTGCGCTTTGGCCTGCTCGATCTCCGCTCAGGATCTCTTCCCTGTAGCCCGTTAATTATCATCAGTAGATCATGAAATGAGTGATGAACCCCAAAATCGGAGGTTCTTTCATGATGTACTGATTATATGCATTCTACGGGCGAGAGGGATAAGGAGTCAAGAGGACAAATTTCCCGATTTTTGCCCGTTTTGCTTTCAGAAGTAATAAAAAATGGGCTACATCAATGGATGCGAGGCAGTCAGCCTGCCGGTTGATTTCCTCCGAAGGCGGTCGACCCAAACTGGCCGAATAGATATGCATATACCGTGACGAGGTAGATGGTGGATGCAAGGCTTATTGCGAGGCTGACGATCCATCCAAGACACGGGATCCACCCCACAAACAGATTGACGATGGCGATTACCACTCCGACGCCCAGTCCCGCGCCAAAGCTCAATATCCAGGCTATGAAGAACGGGCT
>JBGQIO010000377.1:0-2712 GCA_041498515.1 Anaerolineae bacterium | reverse complement strand
TTAAGTGATGTAGCCAACGTCGCTATTAGACCGGCACAAAGCGTCATCTATCGTGAAAATGCTTCGCGCCGTATCGACGTTGGCGCCGAAGTAACAGGAAATGATCTGGGAGCTGTCATGGCTGAAGTCAATCGCCGCCTCGAAAAAATCCAATACCCATTGGGGTACCATGCGGTGGTGCTCGGCGAGTATGCGGAGCGGCAAGCTGCTACGAACCGCCTGCTCCTCTTTGGATTAGCAGCGGCGCTCGGGGTATTCCTTATCCTTTGGGAATCGTTCGGGAATGGACGCCTGGCAATCCTCGGATTCCTCACCCTGCCGTCTGCGCTCGTCGGCGGCTTGCTGGCAGCTTACTTTACCGGCGACGTGATTTCGCTTGGTTCGTTGGTCGGCTTTCTCACTGTCTTTGGCATTGCGGCGCGCAATAAGATCATGTTGATCAATCACTATCAGCATCTGGAACGATTCGAAGGCGAAACCTTCGGTCCCGGTCTTGCCTTGCGCGGCGCACGTGAAAGGCTGTCACCGATCTTGATGACTGCCTTAGCCACAGGGCTGGCGCTGGTGCCCCTGGTGATCACCGGCGACATTCCCGGTCACGAGATCGAATACCCGATGGCCATCGTGATCCTGGGTGGTTTGATCACCTCGACTTTGCTCAACCTATTCGTTGTCCCCTCACTTTATCTGCGTTTCGGGAAGGATAGGAAGCTCCGCGGCAGCGCCGGCAAGGTCACCAATACGTCCCAGATAAGTTGATTAATAAAGGGTTATATTCATCGTTGGGCTGCCAGCAAAAGTATTGACAGATTATTCGGTAAAAGAAAAGAGAGCAGATGCGATATCTTAACATTATCTCTAGGGTTGCCGTGCTGCCTGTGATGGTTTTGGCTTCTTGCACTCGCAGCCCTATTACGCCACTTCCAATGGAAACGAAATCGCTGGTCTCCACTCAGCTTCCTCCTGAAACGGCAGCGCTCCCTCCAACAATGTTAACAAGCAGTGAGCCAACTCAAAAGGAGTATGAAGACTTCAATTCGAATAACTTCGATCAATCGATCCGTATTGACAATCAGTGGTTGCCGCTCAAACCTGGAACACAATTCGTCTTCGAGGGGTTCACCAATGAGGGTGATAAGCGCGTTCCTCGTCGCCTCGTGTCCACAATTACTGATTTAACCAAGTTGATTGACGGTGTGCGCACAGTGGTGACTTGGGATCAGGACTACAGCGCGGATGAGTTGGTAGAGGCGGAACTTGCTTTCTTCGCTCAAGACAAAGACGGCAATGTCTGGCGCATGGGTGAACATCCTGAGGATTATGAAAACGGTCAGTTTGTCGGAGCCTCAACCTGGATTTCTGGGATCGATAATTCTCGAGCAGGGATTGAAATGCAAGGTCAGCCGAAAGTCGGGACAGCCAGCTATTCCCAGGGATGGGCGCCGGGTGTTGAATTTACCGACCGCGCGCAAGTGTCACAAGTAGGACAGAAAGTCTGCGTGAAACCAGCTTGTTATGAGGACGTTTTGGTTACCGACGAAACTAGCAAGGCCGAGCCGGGTGCTCATCAGCTAAAGTATTACGCAAGCGATATCGGTAACATTAAAGTTGACTGGAAAGGTGCAGATCAGACACAAGAGACAATGGAACTGGTCGATATCATTCACCTCAGCCCGGAAGCCTCGGTGGGAGCCAGTGCAGCTGCAGTGGTATTGGAGAAGCACGCATACGAAGTCAGTCCGGAAGTCTACGGCCAAACGTTACCCTCCGAGTATCCGGACGGTACACCTGTTACAACTGTCAAGGTTAACCCTGCGTCTCAAAACAACTCCAGCATCCCTACAAGTCCTTCCTCTGAGGTCGTCATTTACGCCACCGATCTGCAGCAAAACGCTCTATCCGAGCTGGACGTTTTGGATGATCTGGCTTCGCCGGGGGGTAAGATGGTTGGCCTTTCCAACAATGGGGATGAACTGAATGCTCCGCCGGAGGATGATCCGCATGCGATTTTTAAGATTCGGATTCAAAGCGGTATTCCCTATCGCTGCTGGATCCATATGAAAGTAGGCGCGCCGAAAGGGATTTCGACGGCGAACCTGATATGGGTGCAAATTACAGACGCAGTTAATAAATCGAAAGAGGAGATATTGAAGCCAGGCACAGATAATTACTTGACCGCCCAGGGTTCACAGCAACCGGGCTGGGCTTGGGTTGGATGCGACCTGGCTGGTACCGACTCCCTGATCTACTTCAAGAACAATGGCGAGGTGACTGTACGTTTACAGGCTGGGATGGAAGGGGTCGGTTTCGACCAGTTTGTGCTAAGTTCCGCGAGGTTCTTGGAGAAGCCTCCCTCCCAGCCGATTGTGGCAAAATAGATGTGGTGACCGATGGAGAAATTGCGAGGGTAGTCGATCGAAGAGTAAGAACAAGTTAAAACGGGATAAGCCCTTTCGCCTCACGTGATGAAGCCCGGTATCGGATGGTCGATACCGGGTTTTCGATTTATTCTCACCTGTCCATCTTAATAAGCCGAAGAATGGTTAACCCACCTTTGAACGCGGTTTCCACTTCGTAACTGAAGAGAAAGATTATTTGTCTGAAGTAGTTTAACCGCTGCTGAGTGCGATGAAAACTGCTGCGCCGAGGGCGAGAATAGCCCCCAGGGTTGAGAGTAATCCTGTATCGAGGGCAGGAATGAATTTTTTTAAC
>JBGQIO010000376.1:0-2721 GCA_041498515.1 Anaerolineae bacterium | reverse complement strand
TACGAATACCACAAGGATCCCGATCATACCCAGCGGGACATAAATGTATCCGAACACACCAAATTGCTCTATGAATTTCGATAGATAAATTTGTAATCGAGGCCGTCTACGGAAAAGCCAAAATAACCCAGCGAGTCCTAGCACACTGATAATTAAACCTGCGAATACGGGTTGAAAGAGCGAATAATCGTTCTTGATTAGATACTGGAAAAAGCCGATCTTGTAATACCCTTGGAATAAAATAGAACCAATAGTCGAAATGAGAATGATAAGGAAACCTTTATAAGCAAACCCGGTTTTAAGCCAATTTGAGGGCAATAACATACTCAAAATCACAAGTCCCCCTGTCACAACAACGCTTTCCAATAAGGCAAAGGCCATCATGTAAAAAAGAATTGCGGTTATATCTCCAAGCCCTAGATAGAGCAAGAAGGCAGGTATTTCGAAGAGAAACCCCCGGATCGACCAGCCGAACAGGACAAAAAGTACAACATTAAATACACTCAAAATTTCTGCTCGAACCGGCAACCTTTTTCCAATAACCTCTAAAACCGATGATAATATTTGCATAACTTCCATAAATTATAACTCTCGATCATGCGTATCTATTGCCCAATCGATCGGAATTTTCCTTGACACACATTAGTTCTACATGATAAACTCATCGAGCTTTAATAATATATCAAAAGAAAGGAGGCGCACTTCATGGTTTGCACTCTTATCTATACCACCGCTCGCAAAGATTCCGGAGCTTTAATACTTTCACGTAGTGCGCCTGTTGACTGTCCGTAGGTCCCTTTCGTTGTCATATCGACTCAGCCACGGTTGCGCTCCGCACCGTGGCTTTTTTTTTGCATATTTCTAGGAATAAATTATGAACAAAAACGTATCCAACCTCAATACTTTTGATTTTCGAAAAGCTCTAAACGAAAATCGTCTGATCGGCGTCTGGCGGATGCTGACCGACTTCCGTGCACCGTATCTTGGCGCTACCGCTTCACTGGCGATTTCTGCGTCTGCCAAGACTTGTACCTATCTTTTACTAGGTTATTTTGCTGATAGCGTATTGATCCGTAAAGTATACATCGGCGGGACGTTGAACAAAACTTTGGCGATCATCGGTCTCGGGTTTATCGGACTTGCCGCTCTGGAGGGTTCATTTTCATTCCTATCCGGACGATTAGCGGCCTACACCGCGGAAGGCATCACCCGGCGCTTACGTGACTTTCTATTCGATCACATCCAGCGGCTGAGCTTTTCTTATCACAGCCAAACTCCCACCGGTGACCTGATTGAAAGAGTTACATCGGATGTGGATGCCTTACGGCGCTTCTTTAGTGAGGAAGCCATCGGTATGGGACGCATCATCCTGTTGTTCTTCATAAACTGGTTTGCCATCCTCAAATTAAACGAACAATTGGGATGGGTGTCTGTCGTGGTCATCCCATTCATATTATTGGTGTCCCTATGGTTTTTTAAAAAAGTGACCAAGCGTTACGAAGATTATCAAGCCCAGGAAGCGTTGCTCTCCACCACCCTGCAAGAAAACCTGACGGGCGTGCGAGTGGTCAAGGCCTTTGCCAGACAGGATTATGAGAAAGCTAAATTCGAAAAAGATAACTGGAGCAAATACCTGAAAGGGAAACTTCTCCTGATCATGCATTCACTCTTCTGGCCGCTCTCGGACATTGTGCTCGGTTTCCAAATGTTGTTTGGCTTCGTCTTTGCATCCATGATGGCCATTCACGGAGAGATCACGATTGGCACTTATATTGCCTATGTAGGGCTGGTGGTTTGGCTGATCTGGCCGATCCGTAATCTAGGACGGATGATCGTGCAAACCTCAACCGGCATGGTCTCCTATGGCCGCTTGATGGAAATTGTAAAACAGACGCGGGAACCGCTCACCGAAGGTCGTATCCGGCCTGTAGGTGCGCTCCAGGGAGATATCGTCTTTGAAGATGTTTCCTTCATGTATGAAGATGGCGAGTCGGAAGTCTTGAAAAACATTTCATTCCATATCCTGCCGGGACAATCCATAGCCCTTCTCGGTTCAACCGGTTCCGGCAAGACTTCGCTGGTCAATCTCCTGCCGCGTTTCCATGAATATACGAGCGGTCGGATCCTGCTTGACGGCCTGGAATTAAAGGATTACCCGCGTGAATATTTGCGATCACAGATCGGTATCGTCCAGCAGGAACCATTTCTCTTCAGTCGTTCGATCCGCGAAAATATTTTGTACGGCGTCGGAAGGAATGTATCACAGCAGGAAGTTGAACGCGCTGCACAGGCTGCTGCAATCCATGATGTCATCTTAACCTTCCCAGATGGGTACAACACCCTGGTTGGTGAAAAAGGTGTCACTTTGAGCGGTGGCCAAAAGCAGCGAGTCACCATTGCCCGCACGCTTCTTAAGAATCCTCGCATCCTCATCCTGGATGATTCGACCTCATCGGTGGATACCGAAACAGAGGCAGAAATCCGTTCTGCACTCTACGAATTGATGGAAAAGTGCACCACTTTCATCATTGCGCACAGAATTCAGTCGGTGATGAATGCAGATCTGATCCTGGTAATGGATAAAGGCAGGGTTGTTCAATTGGGTCGCCATGAAGAGTTGGTCAAAGACCAATTAAGCATCTATCGGCAAATCTACGATATCCAAACCCGGATAGATGAGGAACTTGAACAAGAGGTTGCTGGTGTAAATTAGGATTTTCC
>JBGQIO010000375.1:0-2726 GCA_041498515.1 Anaerolineae bacterium | reverse complement strand
CTTGCATCGTCTTTTCCTATACAGTATTAGAAACATTTGCAAACGACTCAATTAAAGATGATTTTCAATTTGTCAGACCTAGGCAGGATAAACGATATACCGAGGTATATTCAAAGGAACAAATTGAAAGAAATGTTAGTCTAGATACTAAATTTCATGAGATTCTACCAGGAATCTTTTCTGTAAAATCACCGAAAGGCACAAGCCAATGGGAAGACTTCGTTTGGCTCAAAGAACTAAGAGATAGATTTATTCACTTAAAGTCAGCTGATTGGAATGCCCGCTACAGGGAAACACCAGTAATCGATATCTGGAATGATCTTCTTTCCACAAAGACGATGGAAGCCCCTGGTATTGCAATTTCCATAATCGATTATTTCTATCAAGGGACGAATGAAAAGCCAAGATGGTTAAAAATGGCTATTCAGTCGGGTATTACGAAGCGTAATTGACAAAGCTTTGATTTATAGCTAATAGGAAATAAACACGATAAACAAACTTAAGGATATGCAAAACTCCCTTCTTAGCACCTTGTTACCGTCTTCCCCTGTTATACACGCAATCCTTGAGAAGATAAGGGGTAAATACAATTTACCGGAAGTATTGCCACAAAATGAGCCCCCGCCGGTACGCGACCGCAGGTCTCCTACAGTCCGTTGCTTGCTTTTCCTCCCAAAACCCCCTACAATTTAGCCGCGCGCCCTGAAGTCCATTCACACATGGACCAGCCGAGCATGTCATCATCCGACGACACCCTTTCGGTTTTGCCACTTGGGATTTGCCTCACTTTTTAGTCGGTACTCGAAGAAAGGCCAGCCATGGAAAAGACCAAGCGCCTCATTCTGATCATCGGTGTGTCCCTCGTTATCCCAGCCCTCGCCTGCATGTCGCCCCAACTGACTCCGCCGAACACCCCGACCCCTACGGGCACGGTGATTTTTGCACAAGAGCTCCAGACGCCGGGTGTATCCACCGAGGTACCGGTGGATCCCGAAGAGGGCTGCCTTAAGACCGCGGCAGGGGCATCCAATGTGGGAGCTCCGTGCATCCTTGGAAGCTATGCCGCACACTACGACATCCTCCAGAAACCCACGGACCATCAGACGATCGTAACCGACAGCCTGCTGCAGGCGCACCTGTCCCTCTGGGCAGTGAGCGTGGGAAAACTGCAGGGCACCGCACACCTTAGCTATTCACTGAATTCCAAACAGGATGACACGCAGGCGACCACCTGCCAGACTGTCACAGAGCTCGTGGTACCATTCGAATGGGATGTACGCCTCAACGGTCAATATTCCATGCTGCCGGATGGAAGCATCCAATTCCTAATTCAGGCCACTCCGCTGCACGGACCAAATTACTTTGAGCTATTCCCGGATTGTCCAGCAATTCCCTCTCGTTCGCAAAATGGCGTGATCTGGAACGGTGAGTCCGGCAAGTTTGTACAAGGCGTATTTCAGTCGGTCACCGACAACCCCATACCCACCGATTCGACTGGTAGGTTTTACACCGAAATTTTGTTGCAGGTAGTTAAGTAATCCTCCCCGATATTACCCGCCATAACCAAAATTGGCTGCGTAGCAGAGATTACTCCGCGCAGTCGTAGATGCCGAGCGTTCTTCTCGGCGCAGAGACCCCGCGCTTTTTGGGGTCGGAGATGCCGAGTGTACTTATCGGCGCGAAGATGCCAAGCGTTCGCCTACACTGCCCGTAGCATGTGTGTTTATTGAAGAGCGAAGGATGCAGAAGTGAAGGGAATGAGGAACTGAAATCGCGAGGAGAACGGAGCAAAGTTTACCCCACGGAGTCGGAGATGCCGAGTGTACTTCTCGGCGCGAAGATCCTGTCCTTTAGGGCGGGGCCAAGCTAACCGAAACTAGAGTGATGAGGGATGGAACCGGAAATCGGATATAGGAGCACTATCCAAAAATCAAAGGATGAAGCTCCTTCATATCCAAAATAGTGTGCACCACCTCACCGCGAAATGTTTATTAGAAAGTATTAATTGATCTGATCCATGTTGAGGATGTCAGCTTCTGATGACGGAAACTTGCCGCTTGGATGGCAACGCCCAGAAGCCCGGACCTGCGCTCCTAAGCCTTAACCTTGACCCAGGCAGAATTATTGTTTGCACTTTCATAGATCGCTGCACAGACTGCAGAATTAACATAACCATCATAAAATGTCGGATAATTTGGAGCTTGAGACGGTTGCGCCGATTCAATATCCTGATACACATCGGTGAAAAACGCCTTAAATGTATTCGGAAAGCCCCCACTAAAAGCGTTGGTTTGAGTTAGAACCCCTGAAAATTTATGGCTTTTGCAAAGATGGTACGGATCTTCTGAATTCCACCAGACCGATTGCTTGGCGCCAGTTACCTCGATAGAAAGTCGATTATTTCTTCCATGAGAGACTTCGGAGAGAAGTAGATTTCCAATTGCAGCGTTGGAAAACCTGATTGATATTACCGCAGCATCATCAGTATCAACAATTAAGTTATTAGAACTTTCCCTCGCTTCTGAGTACATGATCCCGTTTGCGACAAACCTATGAGGCGTAAATTTCCCGTAACTAGCCGATACTTCGATGATCTCCAGCCCTGTCCAATACCTAACTAGATCAATCCAATGGGAACCAATTTCTGTTGTAGCGCGCATGGGACCTGCGAGTTCCGGCTTGTAACGCCACGAATAATCATCTGGAAGAGCGTGAAATTCTTGAAG
>JBGQIO010000374.1:0-2732 GCA_041498515.1 Anaerolineae bacterium | reverse complement strand
GTATTTTGGGGTGTAATTGTTGGTGTAGCAGGCAGTGCTGCGGCATTGGCTTGGTTGTTGTTTATGTTGTATAGGAATGCAACCAAACAAGGCAATAACAGTCTATAAGGCGGTATGGCTATACGAAAGGGGGAGGTTACTGCCTCCTCCTTTTTTCACGCTGCAATTTCAGCAAGTTCTCAGTAAGCAATTTTTGCGTGGGGCTATTCAATTCATTCGTTAGCCAGGCAGGTCGCCTCGCTCAATTGCGTAGTCTGGATTTCGGAGTAAAGGCATGAAAGAAGTGACCGAACCAAATGAAGCCGGTAGCGTCACCGCTATCTATCAGGAGTTTGAAACCTGGAGTGTCAATCTGGGTGACCAGACCATTCATGCCAAGCATATGCAGGGTTTTTTCCGCTCGGTAAAAAACCTTACCAGCTCGTTGTGGTTGTTCTTCTTTCTCGTCCCCTATGTTCGCTGGAACGGCAAACAATCCATATTGTTTGACATCGGGAACCGTCAGTTTCACTTTTTCAACCTGACTGTACTGCCACAGGACATCTGGATGCTGTCGCTGCTGCTGTTGGTGTTGGCAATGACCTTGTTTGCCGTGACTTCCGTTGCATCCAGGGTTTACTGCGGCTATTTCTGTTTTCATACGGTGTGGACGGATGCATACACCTGGATAGAAGAAAAAATTGAAGGCAATCCCACGCAGCGGCGAAAATTGGACAATGCCTCCTGGAATGTCGAAAAAATTCGCCTGAAAATATTCAAGCATTCGATCTGGCTGGTGATCGCAGCATTGACCGGAATCAGTTTCTCGATCTGGTTCGTCGATGCCTTCGATTATTGGCATAACTTGCTGGCCTTGCAATTGCCAATGGTGGGATGGGTGACACTCGCCATGTTCATTGCGGGCACCTACATTCTGGCCGGATTTTTGCGTGAGCAGACCTGCTTCTGGCTTTGCCCCTATGCACGCATCCAGGGAGTCATGACGGATAACCAGACCATCATGCCGACCTATGATGTCGAACGCGGTGAACCGCGCGGCAAACTGCACCGTGGTGCGGAAACCGGCGCGCATGCAAAAGGCGACTGCATAGACTGTTATCAGTGCGTGCAGGTATGTCCGACTGGAGTAGATATCCGTGACGGTATGCAATTGGGTTGCATTACCTGCGGGCTATGTCTGGATGCCTGTGATTCCATCATGGACAAGGTTGGCCGTCCGCGCGGATTAATCCGTTACGCCTCGCTGGATGAGATCGAAGGCAAGCCGGTTAAAAAACTTTACCAGCACCCGCGCACGCTGGTTTACATCAGTATTATTCTCATCGCGTTGGGCGGCATCGTATTCGGGTTGACTCATCTGGGTGCGATGACCCTCAGGGTGATCCCGGAACGCCAGCCATTATTCGTCAGCATGAGCGATGGCTCGATTCAGAACAAATACGAATTCAAGGTGGTCAACAAGACCGATAAAGATCTTCATGTGCAAGTGACGGCGGAAGGCGGCGTGCGGGGGCAGATAATCATTGGTTCCGAGCAGCCGCTGCTGACCCATCATGGCCGTGGCACTTCGTTTACGATCTTCGTCAAAGCACCAGGGGAAAACATTCAGCATGAAGTGACACCGATAGAGTTCCGCATACAAAGCACGGAAGATCCAACCGTCGCGGCGGAATACGATTCCAAATTCAACGGCCCGAAACTCTGAACGAGATTCGGCCCTGAAGAGATTCAACAAGGGACAAGAATGATTTCACAAAAACACAAGAAGGGTTGGCGCAATCCCTGGTTTATCGGCATGATGGGCGTGGTCGTTACGGCATTGCTGGTCAATTCCATGTTGATCTGGTACGCCCTGCATCGCCGTTCCACCCTGGTGGATCACGAATACAGCACCAGGGATCGCAAGTCCGATACAGAAACGATAGATGACATACAGGCACAAAATGCATTGGCGTGGAAAGTCACGATCAAGCTGCCAAAAACTGTTGTGCTCGCCACGCCTGCCTCCTACGAAATCGATGTGGCGGATCGGCTTGGCGAGCCGGTAAGCGGCGAAATGGAAGTGGTGGCTTATCGCGCTTCCGATGCGGACAAGGACTTTGCGATCCCTTTCAGGGAAGTCTCCTCAGGAAAATACCAAGGCTATATCAGCTTCCCGCTCAAAGGCTACTGGGAATTACGCATTCGTGTCAAACACGGCAAAGATGTGTTCGAAACAGAGAGCAACAAGTTTTCAGTTTCAGAAAAACTGTAAACCTAACTTCGGCGATGTCCTGCTTATTTGATATTTCTATAATTCACGACAAACATGCCGTCATTCCCGCGAAAGCGGGAATCCAGCAAGATAAAAATGCATTTTTGGTTAAGCCATCTGGATTCCCGCTTTCGCGGGAATGACGTGCCATTTTTTTTGGTCTGTTGAGGTATTTTTCTTGATTTTTAAAGTGCCTTACTATAAAGTAAGGATCATTTGAAATAAGGGGGATTTATGCCAACTGCAACAATGACCAGTAAGGGTCAGATCACCATTCCCGCCATTGTGCGGGCCGCGCTCGGCGTCGGGGCAGGAGACCGCGTAGAGTTCGTCCAGGTTGAACCAGGCCATTTTGAGCTGGTAGCCGCTACGCAGTCGGTGACTGCTCTGAAGGGGTTGGTGCGCAAGCCTGCCTCGCCCGTAACGATAGCTGCAATGAATAAGGCAATCGCGACTCGCGGGGCAAAAGCAAGATGAT
>JBGQIO010000373.1:0-2739 GCA_041498515.1 Anaerolineae bacterium | reverse complement strand
GGAATGATTTGCTCAAAGTTGGCCATTCATATTTTGTGAAAGTTAACAGCAACACGTCTAATCCAAGGATCGAGAAAGTATTCAGGGAACTAGTAAAAAAGTGATTGGTCATATCTTTGAAACTGCTCAATAAGCGTTACTATGAGTTAATCTATGCTATAAAGAATTTGTCGCATTGATTCCACGATCTCAGCCGGTAGATGGATCCCCCGGCATTGGCAAGATTGTTTTTTTTTAAAATCCGCCCGCACTGTGTTCTTTCGGTGTGCAAATCCGTCCAGTCCGCGAAATCCGTGTTCTATTCTTTACATAGTTAATAGTATCAGGTAGCTGGTACCAATATCTCCTCAAAAAATGACAGCTGCGCCGCCTCGATGGCAGCCAGTGGGTTTTCCATTTCCATCACCGGCTCCAGCACGTGGTTCACGGCCCGCATGAGCAGGCGGCGGTAACGTTTTACATCCACATTGCGCGGGTCGGCCTGCCCGGGCAGGTCCCAGGCTCGGGCGCCCGGCTTGCCGAGCGTATAAAGGAACCCGATCGATTGCCCCGGTCGCAGCGACTTGCCCGCCTCTTCCAATTGTCCTAACGCGACCGCCGAGGGAGTGGGCGTGCGGTATTCCTCCAGGTTCCGGCTCACCGTCTGGTGCACGACCAGCTTCTCGAGCGGGATGCGCCCCGCCCGCAGGTCGGCCTGTTTGCGGTGCAGCAGCGCGCGGATCTCCGGCAACCGCTCCCTGAGCTGCGCCGCCTTCGGGGCTTTGGCCAGGTTCTCCAGCACTTGCATTTGTGTTTCGAAGATAAAGGGCGGCGTATCGTGCCGGCGGGTCTCGATGCCCCTGGTCTTGATCTCGCCGTTCTGGAAGAGGCCGAAATAGCGGTTGGGGACCGCGATGCGCTTATCCCTGCGCGATGGCAGGAAGGCGATCCATTTGTAGATGCCGTCCAGCGCGATGGTCAGCTGCGTCCGGGCATGGATATCTTCCAGCAGGGGCTCGAAGTCTTCCTTGCTGCGGCAGCCCGCCTTTTGTATCCACATGCCGTCCACATATAGATGAAGCACGCGGAAGCCCCTGTCTTCGGCGGCCTCCTTGGCGCGCATCATGATCTCGCGTCCGTAAGCCGTGACGGCTTCGTGCGCCTCGATCCGCCCGAAGCGCGCGTTCTTGTATCCCAGGTATCCAAAGCAGGTCACCGTCAGCCATTTGTGAGCCGCCGCCTGCGCCTTATAAGACTTGTAGCGGCAGTCCCATTGGGAGAGGCTCAAGAGGATGGCCTTTAACTTGTGGCGCTTTTCGAGCAGGGGCGCCAGCGTTTGCGGGATCAGGCCGGGCTTGTTGCGGTCCACGATCATGCCCAGCTCGGGCACCAGGCTGGCGGTGGGCCGCTCCGTGTTGACCGTCTCAGGGCTGATGTTGAACTGCACCATAATGCTGGGATACATCGAGGCGAAATCCACTTCCGCCACATCCGGGTGCAGCCCGATGATGGGGTCGAACACCGCCCCGCCCATGTCCTCGCGGAAGAGTTGGGTGGTGGTCTTGGCCAGCTCCACTTGTTCCTTGCGCAGCGGCACCAGGGTTTCGCGTCCCAGGGCCGTAACGATCTGCATCGCCGAGATCCCCGTTCCGGGCGAGACGCGCGCCGCGGTCTGGATCGGCAGCGAGCTGACCCGCGCCATTTCGAAGACACCGGCCAGGCCGTAGTCGCGATACATCACCGTATTATGGGTGTCCACGTGCATGCGCCCTGCCAAGTGGATCTGCCGGCCGCGGTAGATGATCTGGTTGTAGGCGAAGTAGCTGCGCTCGCGCTTGTAATTGATCTTGCCTTCCGGGTCGCGGTTCAGCGGCAGGGGACGGTTTTGTTCCTGCGACATTTTCAAGAGCAAAGGCAGGAGCCACGTATCCCCGCGCGAGCTCAGGATGAGATCGGGGTCGTATTGCTTCAACAGGTGGTCGAGCAGCCCCAGCGTGGCTGGGTCGCCTCTGGCGTCCAGCGAGATGTTCGCCTTCGGCGTACGGATCAGGATCTGCTTCGGCTCGGCATGCACCGGGTCCACGTCCGGTTCGATGCCCATGATCCGCAGGGGCGCCGGCTCGGGGTCGAGCTCCCACCTCGAGTCCAGCACCTGCAGTTCCCGTATCCAGCCCTGTTCATCTGCGATAATGTGACAGCGCGCCAGCGGGAATGTCCCATAGGCCGCCGCATGGCGCAGCGTGATGTGCAGGTCTATATCGTAAAACGTGAGGTCGGGGAACGCCTCCACGACTTTTTGATACAGCACCGGCAGGGCGGCGGCCTGCCCCAGGCGGGCCGCCAGCACCACCGTCGCGCCGTTGAACAGGTCGTGCCGTTCGGTGCGCGAAAGTTCGACCCGCGCTTGCCGCTGAAGCTGCAGGAATTGCCACAGCCTCCGCAGGCGCGGCGACGGCCCTGCCGCGTAAAAGGTCACCGGGAAATCCTGGCGAAAGCACGGACGCCGGCCGTCGTCACTCAACAGCCACAGGATGATGCCGTATTCCGGGTGCGGATATAGATCAAGCAGCCAGCCCGTCCACTCGTTCATCTGCCGCTTTCTCCAAAGCTCTCACTCCATTCCATTTCAGTCCTGTATCTGTTTACGCTTTTTCGACTATGCGCGCGCGTTTCCCGGGACATGCCTCACCCCAAATCTCATAATTCTCCGGAAAAACAGGATGGGGAAGGCGGGTTCCGCCTTCCCCATCCTGTTTTTCC
>JBGQIO010000372.1:0-2740 GCA_041498515.1 Anaerolineae bacterium | reverse complement strand
CTCGTCGTACGGATGCCGATTACATGGCTGCCACCTTGGGCAATTCAATTCTTGGACAGTTCGGCATGATGGGACGAATAGGGGAATCGGTCCGTGAGAAATCGGGGTTGGCTTATTACGCATACTCCAATATTAGTGCGGGAGTCGGTCCCGGCTCCTGGACGGTTAGCGCCGGCGTGAATCCCGCCAATGTCGGGAAGGCAAGTGAACTGATATTCAAGGAATTAAAGCGCTTCATGAAAAAGGGTATTACTAAAAAAGAGCTGGCGGATAGTCAATCGAATTTCATTGGTCGATTACCGCTTTCTCTTGAGTCCAATGGCGGGGTTGCTTCTGCTTTATTGAATATGGAACGTTATGATCTGGGACTGGATTATTATCATCGGTATTCTGACCTGGTAAAGGCTGTAACTCCTGACGATGTCCTGGTGGTGGCGCGCAAATATATAGATCCTGACCGGTTGGTACTGGCCTCCGCCGGGCCGTGATCATAATGCGTACAAATGTTTCTAATCTTCAAGGGATCCTGGAAGTATGATCTTACGTACAGGTGTTGATTTGATAGAAATTGCCCGCATCGAAGAGGTGATTAACCGTCACGGTAAGCACTATCTGGAGCGGATTTACACGGCCGCAGAACTTGAACAATTTGGAAAACAGACGGAATCGCTGGCAGGCCGGTTTGCCGCTAAAGAAGCCTGTGCAAAGGCGATAGGCAGCGGAATCGGAGATGTATCCTGGAAGGAAATAGAAATTCTCGGCGATGAACAGAATGCACCGACCCTGAAGTTATATGGAGTTGCAGAACAAAAAGCAAAAGAGTTGGGGCTCTCGATTTGGTCGGTCAGCATCAGTCATAGCCAGAGTCATGCTGTGGCCTTTGTCGTAGCCCTCGGTTAAAATAGATCCTCCCGTCTTGTAAAACAGGCGGGAGGCTTTGCACGGAGGCGCAGACCTAAGGTGTAAAGAACGTGGCACCGGTTAGTTTTTGTCCTCGATGCCGATCCAAAGGTGACCCGGTAACACAGGTCGGTATGACCGTATTGTCATCTGACCAAGTTCGGTATTTTCAGCCCCTGCCATCCCGGGGTGGATAAGGCACAGGTTCGGTTCCTGGTGATATTTATTGCGATAATAATTTACGGCTTTCTCGATCCTGTTTTTCAGGGGTACGTTGGGCGTATTGTCGAACCATAACATTCCGATATGCATATCAACCTCCTAATCCGGGTTTGGCAGCCAGAATGGCAGCCAGGTATTGTTTTCACGCATTGTGAATTGCGAGCCGGCGATCAGATCTCGTAAGAATGAGTTGGATGAACCCGTCAATATTTGGATTTCCTGATCTTCCGTTAGATGACCACACAAGCGCGTCCGGAAAGAATCTAGCCATTGATGAACCTCGAACAAATGGGATGCATTCAGCGTGACAAACGGCCAAATCCGGCGTGAGGGTCCGCGCAAAAATAACCAGCGGAATATTTGATGCACATCTTTATCGTCGGCTAGCGCCTCCAACCCGTCGACCAGAAGTAAAATGAATTTCTTATCTTGTTTATTGGAATGTGCCCATTTCACGAGTGAATCCAGGTAATTCATCGTCAATTCTTGATGGAATGATAAGACGCCTTCACAATTTGATGCCTGCTGGAATTGTTCCCAGGGTTTTATATTTTCAGTAACTACAGAATACCGGATGGATTCTGGATCATGATTTTCGTTTATTGCTCGGGCAATAATTTGCAGAAGTTTTGTTTTTCCACTTCCCTTGTCTCCGGCAATTAGAACCGGCCCGGGAA
The DNA here is from genome assembly GCA_041498515.1 of Anaerolineae bacterium. GTDB lineage: Bacteria > Chloroflexota > Anaerolineae > Anaerolineales > Villigracilaceae > Fen-1038. Next base: position 941 of record JBGQIO010000372.1, on the reverse strand, counting down.
CAGGATCCCGCAGGTTTAAAAGGACCGGTAAACCGTCGTTTGCAACACCCAGGAAGATCGCCTCATGGGGGAGTGGAGTATATTCGCGTAAAACGCTGCTCAAATTGGGAAGTGCCTGTGAGGCGCTATTATTCGTAGCTTGGATCTCTGGTATTAATTCAGCCATGGTTTCAAACATAAAGTCGAAACGATTGGTAGTATCCATAGGATTCACCTCTTACTGAACATATGTTCTAAGTATAATCATTTCGTGTTCTTTGTCAAGAGGATTGGTTAAAGTTCCTTTATTTAGGCGAAATCATTGACGCACGCTTTGAATTTGGTATAATTCGCCTGCTTAATTGCCGACGTAGCTCAATCGGCAGAGCACCCGCCTTGTAAGCGGGCGGTTACGAGTTCGATTCTCGTCGTCGGCTCCACATGTTGGTCGGTTAGTCGGTTAGTCGGTTCGTCTCTTGGCGACTTTTTGGAAGGGACGAAGCGACTAATAGACGAACAGAATACCTGGTATGAATTCGGGCGGTTACCCAAGTGGCCAAAGGGGACTGACTGTAAATCAGTTGTCAGAAGACTTCGGAGGTTCGAATCCTTCACCGCCCACAACCGGCACAGCCGGAGCCAGCAAGTCAGGCCCATGTAGCTCAGTCGGTAGAGCACACCCTTGGTAAGGGTGTGGTCGTGGGTTCAATTCCCACCATGGGCTCTATTGCTGTACAATGCCTTTGTTGTAAAGGAGTAAGAGGAAATGGCGAAGCAGAAATTTGAGAGGAACAAGCCGCATGTGAATGTGGGGACGATGGGGCACATTGATCACGGGAAGACGACGTTGACGGCGGCGATCACGAAGGTGTCACAGCTGCTGGGGAAGGCGGAGTTCAAAGCGTACGACCAGATCGACAATGCGCCGGAGGAGAAAGCGCGCGGCATCACGATCAACATAG
>JBGQIO010000371.1:0-2754 GCA_041498515.1 Anaerolineae bacterium | reverse complement strand
GGCCTGTGAGCACGGTCGTTACGAATTTGACTTCATGCGCGGCGATGAGGAGTACAAGTACCGCTTTGGCGGCGTCAACAAGTATGTGATGCGCGCCATCCTCACCCTGGGGCACAACTAACCAAACCAAGAGACAATGATGATTGAATTCCGTTCCGGTTTTGTCGCCGTAATAGGTCGCCCCAATGTGGGTAAGTCCACACTGATCAACGCTTTGTTAGGTCAAAAGGTCGCGGCCGTTTCGCCGCGCCCACAGACCACGCGCCGGCGTCAGCTTGGTATATTGACCCGCGACGATGCGCAGCTTATCTTCGTGGATACACCCGGCATCCACACAGCCCGCCACAAGCTTGGAAAATTCTTGAACCAGGAGGCGGAGGAGGCTCTTAACGGTGTGGATGTGATCCTCTTCCTCGCGGAAGCCGCCTCCGAACCGACCGAGGACGACCGCCGGATAGCGTCTCTGCTCGAAAGAACGGCTCGCCGCATTCCGCTCGTTCTGGCTGTGAACAAAATTGATCTGATCACAGGTGGAGAGCTGGAACATCGTATGGAAGAGTATCAAGCTTTGGTTAAAAAAGAGGCAAAGGCTGTCCCCATTTCCGCCGTGCGCGGCGACGGGCTCGCCAACCTCCTCGATCTATTGATCGAAAATTGCCCTGTCCGTCCGCCGGAATTTGAAGAAGGCCAGGTCACGGATCTATACGAGCGTGAGATCGCCGCAGATTTGATCCGCGAGTCGGCTTTACTTAAATTGCGCGAAGAGGTCCCGCATGGCATTGCGGTGCGCGTGGACGATTTCAAAGAACGCGAGAATGGGATGGCTTACATCGCCGCGACGATCTTCGTGGAACGCGAGTCGCAAAAAGGGATCGTGATCGGCGAAGGCGGGAAGATGCTCAAGCAGATCGGGACGAAAGCCCGCCAGGAGATCGAGTCCATGGGCGGGCACAAGGTTTTCCTGGAACTGCGCGTAAAGGTGGAAAAGGATTGGCGCAATAACGAGAATGCCTTGAAACGGTTCGGATACAAACTGAAAAAATAAAATGATCATCTGGCTCCATCGGGGGCTTCGCCCCCGAAGAGCGATAGTCATATTTCTAAAGCTTGTTCTGCCTAGTATTTGAAACAGGGAAGGCATTCGATTACAAACGCCTCAAGATCAAAACAAATTAATTATAGATTCTACCTTAAGAGCAAAACGCAACAAAGCGCCTCCCGTTCTTTTTCTCTAATTCTATCTCTTGCTATAATTTCACTTATCATTTATAGTTAACTTATAGTTAACTATAAATGCAGGATTAATCACAATGGATATTCCTACTTCCCATGCCGGCTTGGAATATATCCTGGCTCGCATTCACCAGGACTTCATGCAGTTCATGCACCATACCGGTCTTTCCATGCCTCAGATAAATGCTCTGCTGCACATTTATCACGCGGGCGAATGCCAGCTCTCGGAAATAGGTGGCCTCACCGATTCCAGCAAGCCTGCCGCGAGCCAGCTGGTGGAAAGGTTGGTGCAGCAGGGATTGGTGCAGCGTACGGAAGACCCGCTTGACCGGCGCAACAAGAAGTTGCGGCTCACTGAAAAAAGCCTGAGGCTGATCCAGGATGGCGTTACTTCCAACCATTTTCTAATTGATTTAATGACCTCCCTGCCGGCTAGGCAGCGTGATACCGTCCATGCTGCCTTTGGCTACCTGGCGCAGGCAGGACAGCGGATCCAATCTTCTCATAAACAATAGGATGGCAAACATGCATAGAATGCACAATGAACCTAAGGCCGCGAATGGTCCGGAGACCACCGGTCTCACCCTTCACTGGGCTTCACAATATGATTTTTTCAGCAGCCTGATGGGTATGGGTGTGAACCGGCCAAACAGCCGGATGGTCATCGAATTGGCACAGGTCAAGCCGGGCGACAAGGTGCTTGATGTGGGCTGCGGCACGGGCAGCCTGACTTTGACAGCGAAAACCTCCGCCGGAATAAGCGGCGCAGTCTATGGCATTGATGCCTCACCCGAGATGATCGACGTCGCCCGGAAAAAGGCAAAGCGGTCTGGATTGGATGTCGTCTTCGATGTCGAATTGATCGAGAAAATCCCCTTCCCCGATGCGACCTTCGATGTTGTCGTCAGTCGCTTGGTGATTCACCACCTGCCCGATGATTTGAAACGACGGGGGTTCTCCGAAATATTCCGTGTTCTGAAACCGGGTGGGCATTTTCTGGTGGTTGATTTCAAGCCGCCAACCAACCCGGTGTTGAACCATGTCACTGCGTTGGTGTTCGGACACCGTATGGCGGAAACGGATGTTAGCGGCATTCTCCCACTGTTCCCGGCAGCCGGTTTTGTGGATGTTACCTCCGGACCCATCTCTTCACGCTCCGCGTTCCTGGCCTTCGTAAGTGGGAAAAAGCCGGCTCATTAAGCCCAACGATCGGACTCAGACGCGCTCCATCTGGAAATTCTCAGATGGAGCGCGTTTTTAATCCATGCAGTAATTCAAAACATGATAATTTATTGTTCTGTTATTGATGAGGAATTTGCCTGCTAAAGGTCTGCTACATGAAGGACTAAACCATTCCCGAAGCGACCCATTCCCGCGCATGATCATGCGGGTGATTACTATAAATAGGAATGATCCCGTTCCAACAATTCAAGGATTTGTTCAGGGTACAGTGGCTCTGAGAAATAATAACCTTGAACATAATTGCATTTCGAGGCCTTTAGAAAATCCAATTGTGCCCGG
>JBGQIO010000370.1:0-2777 GCA_041498515.1 Anaerolineae bacterium | reverse complement strand
TACCTATCGCGCGGCACCAACTCATCTGCCGAGGCGGTGAGCTATTTACCAGACTGGGGACAATACAGTTTGCTGCCGGACAAATATCTGGAAAATATCCAGAAGCTCAAAAAGTCAGTCAATATCCCCGTCATCGGAAGCTTGAACGGAGTCTCCAAAGGCGGATGGGTGCGTTACGCCCGTCATATCCAGGACGCCGGAGCGGACGCCCTCGAATTAAACCTTTATTACATTTCGACCGATCCCACCCTGACCGCACAGGAGTTGGAAGATACCCAGATCGCTCTGGTCGCCGAAGTAAAATCTTCGATCAAGATCCCGCTCGCCGTGAAGTTAAGCCCCTCCTACACGGCCTTGCCTCATTTTGTGAAACGCCTCGCCGATACAGGGGTCAATGGGCTGGTGCTCTTTAACCGGTTCTACCAACCCGACTTCAACCTTGAAGAACTCGTGATCGCACACACTCTCGATCTCAGCATCTCTTCCGACCTCCGGCTACCCCTGCGTTGGATCTCCATTTTGTCCAGCCAGGTCAATACGGATTTCGCGCTGACCAGCGGTGTACACACCTACCAAAGCGTTTTGAAAGCGATGATGGCTGGGGCAAAAGCCGCCATGATGGCCTCCGAACTGCTGCAAAATGGGATCGGGCGAATCCCGGAGATCCTCCATGACCTGGAAATCTGGATGGAAGAGCATGAATACAGCTCGATCCAACAGATGCAGGGCAGCATGAGTCAAAAATCCGTCGCAGAGCCCGCCGCTTTCGAACGCGCAAATTATATGAAAGTGCTCAGTTCATTCCGGGATATTCCATAGGCAAGATAAATATGATTAACCCCGAATTTAATCATGGGCAATTTTTTTAATTGCTTTATGACCTCACCCCCGGCCACCTTCGGCGTCCACAGGATCCGCTTCGCTTATCCCCAGGATACGCTACGCTATGCTTCGCGACCCTCTGGTAGTGATCCTGGTGGTGATACCGCTTCGCGTGCTTCGCATCCTAAAAGGAGAGGGGAGAAAATCGAAAAAAATAGAATGGCTCGGCAGAAATCGCCGAGCCATTCTATTTTTTTCAAGGAATTATGAGATTCGGGGTAAGTCATGTTTTCACATTCCTGCTTCTATCCCCCAAATTGAACCAGCTCGATGAGGTTACCTCCCGGGTCATGGAACATGATCCAGCGTGAGGCTGCATCGCTCTCGATACCACAGGGCATATCGACCTGCAGCTTTTCAAGGCGGCTGACCATTGCATTCAAGTCATCCACGTAGAGCGCAAACAAAGGGAAGCGGGCAGGCTCGGCATTCTGCGCCGCGGTTGGCGTTCCCTTCAGGATGGTCAAATAAACCCCATTCACATCGAAGTGCGGTCGCTCACCGTGATGAGGCAGGCGGGTAAGCCCCAATACCTCGCGATAGAAATATGCACAGGCGGGTACGTCTACCGCCCACAGGGCGATCACAGAAAACTTTGCAGACAACATAAGCTCCTCCAGTGATCTTAAAAGGAAAAGAGACACCCGATCGGGTGTCTCTTGAACGAACTCATAAAAATGGATGAATGGCTAACTGGCTTGCTCAACAGGTGCAGGAGCATTCTTGCGCTGGCGGAAGGTGATGCGGCCGCGCGTCAAATCATAAGGCGACATTTCCACCGCAACATGGTCCCCGAGCAAAATGCGGATGTAATACTTGCGCATCTTACCGGAGAGATATGCCAGCACTTCATGGCCGTTATCGAGCCGCACACGGAACTGGGTCCCGGGCAAGGCCTCGATCACGACCCCATCGGCTCGAATTTTATCTTCCTCTTTAGCCATACGTACCTCCAGACAACTTACTCGATCTCCCGGGTGAAGGTGCGCCGCTTGATGCGACGGATCGCCTTCTTCTTTTCCATACGGCGCTGCTCACTCTTGGAGACGAACCAGCGCTTGCGGCGCACCGTGCTCAGGACGCCGCTCTTGACGACTTTCTTGCGGAAGCGCTTGAGCAGGGAATCCTGGGACTCGCCGCCGCGCAATACAACTAAGGCCATGATTGATTCACCTCCTTCCACAGGTAGAGTGGGCTGAATAAAAAAAACTCAGCCAAACGCGGACGGCTGAGGGTCGTGTCAAAACGAAACGGGCAAAATGACCTTGCGATCAAATAAGCGCTTCACACTCCTCGAATGTCAATAACCGGAGACGAAATCCCTCAACCGAACCAGCTTAATAAATTATTATACACGATTCACTGAATACTGAACAGGGGTTCAGTCGAATGTTAAAAGAAAAGCCCCTTGGCAATGACCTACTCTCCCGGGAGGTCGCCCTCCAAGTACCATCAGCGCTGGCGTGCTTAACTACCGGGTTCGGGATGGGACCGGGTGTACCCACGTCGCACAAATCACCAAGGGACGTTTTCACGTCGTTGGACTGAATAGCAATGATTGATGTAGTGGAAAAGTATCAAGTTCTCCGCACCACGGGATTAAGCCCTCGACCATTAGTACAGTTTAGCTTAACACATTACTGCGCTTACACTTACTGCCTATATAGCAGGTAGTCTACCTGCGGTCTTACTCCCTTAACGGGACTACAGGGATCTTATCTTAGGGCGAGTTTCCCACTTAGATGCTTTCAGCGGTTATCTCTGCCAGACATGGCTACTCAGCAATGCTCCTGGCGGAACAACTGACACACTAGAGGTCTGTCCACTCCGGTCCTCTCGTACTAGGAGCAGCTCCCTTCAAATCCCTTACGCCCACAGAGGATAGAGACCGACCT
>JBGQIO010000369.1:0-2807 GCA_041498515.1 Anaerolineae bacterium | reverse complement strand
CGAGGTAAATACCAAATCTTCAGGCAAGGGTAAGCCCAGACGGTTGATTTTCTCGGCATACTGGCGGCGGTGTTTTGACGAGTTATTTGTCAGGAATAGATATTTTTTATTCTGAATATGAAGTAAGTCGATGAAGCGCAATGCCCCCTCAAGTAAACGATCACTGAGATAGAAGGTACCATCCATGTCCAATAGGAAGCAACGGACCGAGCCCAATTTATCGGTGTCAGACATTTTGTGGGTCCGCACTCTGGATAAGGTAAAACTCAAATGCCCGAGATACCGGCAAGTCGATCGAACACCGGCAGTAAGGCAAAATAGGTGGAGCGATAAAGCTGATAATATTCTTCATAACGACTCTGAGATTTGGGATCTGGTTCGATGACATCAATAATCTTTACAGTTTGGCTGGCAGCCTCTTCCAATGAACCGGCGAGTCCGGCACCTACCATCGCCAGCATGCCTGCACCAAGAGCGGTAGTTTCGGTAGTTTGTGGAAGCGCAATGGGCAGGCCGGTCACATCGGCTTTGATCTGTCGCCAGAGACGGCTTTGAGCGCCTCCTCCAACGACGCGGATCTGCTCCAGTGATAGGCCAATCTTTTGCATTTGATCTGTGATATCACGGACCGCATAGGCCGAGCCTTCCAGCAGGGCGCGTACGAAATGAGCACGAGTATGGGCCAGCGTAAAACCAAAGTAAGTCCCTCGTGCCGAAGCGTTCCAAGTAGGTGCTAAGGCGCCCATCAAGCAGGGCAGGAATATCATTCCGTCCGAACCCGGTGGCGCTTCTGCCGCTAGATCATTTAACAATTCGTAGGGATTCTTTCCGCTGTTGGATGCAGATTGGACTTCAGGCGCGGAAAATTCGTCCCGGAACCAGCGATAATTTGCGCCCGAGGCAAACCCTGGATTTTCAAGCAGCCACAGCTTTGGATCTGCATGGCAATGTGTCTCCACTAAACCCGTGGGATCAAAAATTATTTTGGTACTGGAAACGCAAACCGGCTCCGCGGTTCCGGCTATATCGCAGACGAGGCCGGGCTGCACCACACCCGCTCCCAGACAGGCCGCATGTTCATCCCCGCTTCCAAGGATGATGCGGGTCGACGGTTTCAATCCCATTTGTTCGGCGATTTCCACCCGCAGTGTACCTATCTCCGTGAGGGAGGGCTGGATCGGCGCCAGCCGTCCAACCGTTATTCCTAGGTTATCGCAAAGTTCCCCCGACCAATCCTTGGTGTGGACATCCATTAACATGGTCGAAGAGGCATTCGAGTAATCTACCGCGATTTCTCCTGTTAGGAAGTACGCTGCATAGCTACCTGCCAACAGGAAATGTGTGGCTTTTCGATATATGTCTGGTTCATTGTCCGCCAACCAGAGGATCTTCGGAGCGACATGCGAAGCATCCAGGTTTAAACCGGTGATCTGAAAGATCCTTTTCGGATCGCAGACTTTCGCTATCTCTTTGCATTGACCAACAGCCCGCCGGTCCATCCAGATTAATGCCGGCCGCAATGGGTTACCTTCCGCATCAATGGGTACAACTCCATCCACTTGCGCATCCAATCCCAATGCCCGTATCTGGTCCGAAGCCACGCCTGTGCACTGCATCAACTTTCTGACCGCGGCACACATCGCCTCGGTCCAACGGCTCACCGGTTGTTCGGCCCAGGTCGGATAAGGATAATCGATATCGTACTCTACATTGGCTTCACCTGCCAACTGGCCTTCGGCTGTTAATAAGATAACTTTGATGCCTTGTGAGCCGAGATCACATCCGATCACATAATCCATTTTAATATTTGGAGGAGAGGTCATCAAGATGTTCCGCGCGTTCGACTTCATCGACGTCGTTGTACCATTTGAGTTTTGGACCGATGGCGGCCCTGGTTTTCCATTTAATGGTTTTAGGCGCATCTTCAATCATCTGTGTGAGCTTATCGAGCCGCAACTGGATATTCTTAACATCTTGTTCACTGAAGGGCTGCTTGTAGACATCCAATCCCTTTCTAATCTTTTCCAAATTGAGCTTGGTTGTATAATAAAATCCCCAGTCTTTGCCAAGAAGCCCGGCTATATATTTCCCATTGATCGTATCCTGGTCATGGTCTCCCACTTCGTGGGCAGCCAGGAGGATCAACATATCCTTAATATCCTTCTGGTTCAAATTTACAATTTGGGTTTTCTCAAGTACCAGTTCAGCTAATGGAATGGTGGGTGAGTCAACATCTAGACGTTCGCGGAAAGGAATCACATGACACATGCTCAGTTCATCCATGAACACATCGATATGGATCCCATTACTCGGGTGATTAAAAATTCGCCGCATGGCAAACAGCTCCGGGGTCAAGGCAGCCACCACGGGTTTGTATTTTTCCTTGACGAAAAAAGCTTCAATTTGCCGATCCTGTTTGCTGTATGCGATAAAGTCAATATCTGTTAAAGGGCGGTCCATCGCTTTGTGGATGGGGACATATTCAGGACTATGGATCTGGAAAGCAGTTGAACCCAATAACCTTAAATAGATGCCCTGGGCCTGGGCTCTTTCCACCAAGCCAAGTGCCTCAGTAACATAATAACCGGTATCAGCCAATCGAACCTCCTACCACCATACTAAGCAAATTGTATCCGAATTGTAGATTAACCCATTGTAAACGTATAGTTTTCGAGTTTTTGCTTTGACAGATCAACAATCACGCCTCTTAATACGCCCTCGCCATATTCACTGCCCGGGTTGATACACATGGTCCGGCCAATTTTTTGAGCAGAGCGACTTTCATGGATATGTCCATGTAATCCCAT
>JBGQIO010000368.1:0-2904 GCA_041498515.1 Anaerolineae bacterium | reverse complement strand
TTGTATTTCTCACACGGTTTTTCCATCACGTACAAAGATCAGACCGGCGTGGTTCCACCGCCTAACGTGGATGTGGCGCTTGTTGCGCCGAAAGGGTCGGGCCGCAGTGTGCGGGCTAACTTCTTGGAAGGCTCCGGCATCAACGCTAGTTTTGCGGTCCAGCAAGATGCGACCGGGCGCGCCAGGGAACGTGCGTTAGCGTTGGGGATTGCCATAGGCGCTGGGTATTTATTCCCGACCACCTTCCAGATGGAAGTGTATAGCGACTTAACTGGTGAGCGCGGCGTGCTCATGGGCGCGCTGGCTGGTGTAATGGAGGCGCAGTACAACACTCTCCGCTCGCATGGTCATTCACCCTCTGAAGCATTTAATGAGACGGTGGAAGAACTCACGCAATCTTTGATCCGGCTCGTCGGCCAGAACGGCATGGATTGGATGTATGCCAATTGTTCCACCACGGCCCAACGCGGCGCGCTCGATTGGAAGGACAAGTTCCGCGATGCAGTCGCCCCGGTTTTCGATACCTTGTACAAGAGTGTGGTGAGTGGCGTCGAAACAAGCATTGTCCTGGAAAAGAACAGCGATCCGAATTACCGTGCGAAACTGGATGCCGAGTTGAAGACAATGCGCGAATCGGAGATGTGGCAGGCTGGCGAGGCCGTCAGATCACTTCGACCCGAGAATTGGAAGAAATAAATTGGTAAATCGGGAATAAGTAAATGGACCGGCTGGGTTAATGATTCCCGGTTTACAGGAGAACAACATGTCAAACTATGTGCGAATTTTCGATACTACTCTGCGCGATGGCGAGCAGTCGCCGGGCGCAACCATGACCTCCGCTGAAAAGCTGGAAATAGCCCAGAATTTGACGCGCCTCGGCGTCGACGTCATCGAGGCCGGCTTCCCCGCCGCCTCTCCTGATGATCTGGAAGCTGTCCGTCGGATCGCGAAGGAAGTTGGCAATCCCCCGGCAGGCGAACCGGAGGCCCGGGTCCCAATTATTACCGGGTTGGCACGCGCTGCTAAAGGCGATATTGATAAAGCCTGGGAGGCAGTCAAGGATGCACAGAAGCCGCGCATCCATACATTTTTAGCCACTTCAGAAATTCACATGAAATATAAGCTCAAGATGGACCGCGAACAGGTCGTCGAACGCGTTTCAGAGATGGTGACTTACGCGCGCACCTTATGTTCTGATGTTGAGTTCTCGCCCGAAGATGCCTGCCGGTCTGATCCCGAGTTTTTATATCTTGTTTTGGAGGAAGCCATCAAAGCCGGTGCAACCACGCTCAACATTCCGGATACCGTCGGCTATACGACTCCCGATGAATTCTTCCAATTGATCGACGGAATTATCAAGAACACGCCGGGGATGAACGAGAACATAACAATTTCTGTTCATTGCCACGATGACCTTGGAATGGCTACAGCCAACACCCTGGCAGGCATCCGCGCCGGAGCACGTCAGGCAGAAGTGACAATCAACGGCATCGGAGAGCGGGCCGGCAATACCTCGCTCGAGGAAGTCGTCATGGCTTTGCGTACGCGTCGCCCCGTTTTCGGCTTGGATACGGGTATTGATGCCAGGCAAATCGCGCACATCAGCAAACTCGTCAGCAACTACACCGGTATCGTCGTCCAGCCTAACAAGGCAATTGTTGGTGCAAATGCCTTTGCGCATGAGGCGGGCATCCACCAGGATGGGATGCTTAAGAATCAGACCACCTATGAGATCATGCGACCGGAAGATGTGGGTGTGAATCAGTCAAAGTTGGTATTAGGCAAACACTCGGGCCGGCATGCCTTGCGATCACGCTTAGCCGAAATGGGACATTCGCTGGATGATGTCGAACTGGATAAAGCCTTTACCCGCTTCAAGCAGCTGGCAGATCGCAAGAAAACAGTCGCAGATGCCGACCTCGAAGCACTGATCGCGGATGAGTTCTATCAGCCTCGGGATGTATATTTCCTCAACGGTCTGCAAGTCACCTGCGGCACGATGGGCATGCCAACTGCCACTGTCCGATTACGCGCCCCCGATGGCAAGATCTTCACCCAGGCTGCGACGGGTACGGGACCCGTGGATGCGGCTTACAAAGCCATTGATTCCATCATTAACGTACCGAACACGCTTCTTGAATTCAATATCCATGCTGTTACCGAAGGCATCGATGCGCTGGGTGAAGTCACCGTTCGTATCCAAGGCAGGAACGGTCAGCATACTATGGATGCTCAAAAAGAAACTGAATACCCGCGTGTATATGGCGGTCATGGGGCGGATACAGACATCATCGTTGCTAGCGTTAAGGCATATATCAGTGCCCTGAACAAACTCATCATTGCGCAGACCGAAGGTGTAAAGCTCGTCCAAAACGATTATGGCGTAATGCTCGGATAGTTTAGGTAGTAACAACTCCAACCATCATCACGTGCGATTGAAGTTGCTGCTGCGAAGACCACGAAGGAGAAATCACAATGGCTACTCAAAATGAAAACCTGGACTCTTCCCGAACGGAAGACTTCGATCCGTTTCCCGAACCGCAGACTATCCCCTCGGGTTGGGATTTGAGCGAACTCCTCTCCGCTCCCGAATCTGTTCCTGCCACCGAATCAGACTCCAAACCTGATAACCAGCCGCGTTAACTTCCGCCTGAATGGAATAGCACTCTATTTCCTAATTTATTAATGATGCCCAAAACCCTCTTCCAAAAAATCTGGGACTCGCATATTGTCGCTGAACAACTTGATTCGCCGGCAGTGCTCTATATAGACCTGCATCTCGTCCATGAGGTGACCTCACCTCAGGCATTCACAGGACTGCGACAGCGCGGGCTCAAAGTCCGCCGGCCTGAGAAGACCGTGGCTACGATGGACCATTCCATCCCGACTCATGATCCGTCGCTT
>JBGQIO010000367.1:0-2970 GCA_041498515.1 Anaerolineae bacterium | reverse complement strand
GGATAATGCAACAGACTTGACCCAGCGAATTACGCCGGATCCTGGCGAGTCTTTGCTCGAACTGGCTGTAAAAGCAAACACCGACCCCTGGACGTTGACCTCGCTCAATGGGCTGAATGGTACTTGGGATGGCCTGCCCGGTGATGTGCTCTATTCGACCGGCAAATCTGGACCTGACCTATCTGCCAGTGGTTTGCCTTCCGCCTTTCTCAGCGCGGAAATCCCCGATCTGCCTTTCAAACAGGGAGGAACCGCAGAGATCATAGTTAATCCCGTTCCCGGTTCAACTTTAAGCGGAACATTGGCCGACTATCCTTTACATTTCTTTTCGTTGGGCGATGGACGCGTGGTTGCACTTCAAGGCTTGCATGCCATGCTCGTCCCTGGCGTTTATCCTTTGCTTCTGAATGCCGCGCTACCGGATGGTACAAATCAATCCTTTGAACAATTGGTCCTGGTCGCTTCGGGAAATTACCCGAAAGAATCTTTATCGGTTTCCTCTGAGCTGATAGACCCTGCCGTAACGGGGCCGGAGGATAAACAAGTCGAATCCATAACTTCGGGTGTAACGCCTGACAAATTATGGCAGGGCAAATTCACGATTCCGGTCTATGTGGCGAACGGCTCCCAACCTTGCATCTACGATTGGTTCGGTACTCGCCGCTCTTTTAATGGAAGCGATTATATTTACTTTCACTCGGGAATAGACTACGGGGTTTGCTTTGTTTCACATCCCTTCGACATTTATGCTGCCGCGCCCGGAAAAGTCATATTTACGGGTCCGCTAACGGTACGAGGAAATGCAACCTTTATCGATCACGGTTGGGGAGTCTATTCAGCTTATTACCATCAGAAAGAAATTGATGTAACCGTTGGCCAGCAGGTACAAACCGGACAACTCATCGGTCAAATCGGAGCCACCGGCCGCGTGACAGGTCCGCATCTCCACTGGGAAATTTGGGTTAATGGAATACAGGTAAACCCTATGGACTGGTTGGATAACACCTATCCATAAATCTGTTTTCCACGATGGGAGTTGGATGACGAAGGTCTTCTGTCAGGCAACACAGGCACGTCAAGGCGATTAAACAATATTCGTCAATCAACGCAATAGGGATGTGGTTTTGTACGACACCCAACCTCGTTTGGGCGATCGTTTTATGGGGAACCTTTCGGCAGCCCAGGCGGTAAAGACGATCAGGGATGAAATACTGAATGAGAATCGATAGCGAATGAATTATTTTAAGGAAAGTCGAGACAAAAACACTTGACCATATTAAGAAATGAAATTATCATTGTGCATTAATATTCGAAGGTCTGATATTAATTTATTGTTTATGCAAACCGCGAGGAAATCCATGCAAAAGTGGAAAGATTTCGCGGTTTTCTGTATAATTTGGTAGGATTTGTTGATAATTAGTCAAAGGAGGTGAATTCGACACCAATTAGCCTAGTCGGCTAGAAGTTGTATTACCCGTATGCAGGCAATCCTGCCAGCGACGGGCCTAAGCTTAAACATACTTTTTGGAGGAGTAAGAAATGTCTAAACGCTTTCTCGTTTTGATTTCCATAATGGTTGCTGCCAGCATGCTGTTGGCTTCCTGCGGCGGCGGCGGCGGCGGTGCTAAGACGCTGAAGATCGTGTCCAGCCTGCCGATGACCGGTGCTTCCCTCACACAAACACAAACCATTGTTAATGCCGAACAACTACGCCTCGACCAGGCTAAAAGCTTAGCTTGCGGTGGCAAATATCAGCTCGCCTATGAAGCCTGGGATGATGCCTCTGCTGCTCTAGGCAAGTGGGATCCCGCTGTCGAGACAGCCAACGGCAACAAGGCCGCGGCTGATAAATCGGTCATCGCCTATCTTGGCACGTTCAACTCTGGCGCTGCCAAGTTGTCCATCCCGATCTTGAATCAGGCAGGCCCCTTGGTGATGATCTCCCCCGCCAATACCTATCCTGGTTTAACCAAGACCGTTGGCGCGGATATTGCCGGTGGTGAACCCGGTAAGTATTATCCATCCGGTGTACGCAACTACACTCGTGTCGTGACCGCAGATGATGTTCAGGGCAAAGTGGACGCCACCTTCATGTCCACCAAACTAGGCGTCAAATCTGTCTACATTCTCGATGACAATGAGCTCTACGGCCAGGGCGTTGCAAATGTATTCGAGTCCACAGCCAAGTCGCTGGGAATGACCGTCGCCGGCCACGAACCCATTGATCCGAAGGCCGCCGATTATAAAGCCCTGATGACCAAGATCTCCACCAGCAATAACGGCAACCCGCCCGATGGCATCTTCGTCGGTATGGTGGTTGACAACAATGCCGCTCAGTTGCTTAAGGATAAGGTCTCCATCATGGGCGATAACACCAAGGTCAAATACATGGGCCCGGATGGCATCCAGACTCAGGCCTTCATCGATGGCGCCGGCAAGGATGTTGCGGAAGGCGCTTATGCATCCGTGGCTGGTGTGGCATTCCCCGATGCTCTGACCGATACTGGAAAGAAATTCGTCACCGATTACGAAGCCAAGTACGGCAAGCTGACCGAGCCTTATTCCATCTATGGCTATGAGGACATGAACGTTCTCTTGGCCGCGATCGAGAGCGTCTGCACCGCTGGTGGTGATCCGACCGACCGCGCCACCGTGACAAAGGCTGTCTTTGCAACCAAAGACTTCAACGGCGTGCTCGGCACGTTCTCCTTCGATGCGAATGGTGATACCACCCTGACCGATATGACCGTCTATCAAGTCACGAGCGGCTCTTTCGTCTCTGTCGGTACTTTCAAATAATCTCGCTACATGTTAAAGGGGCGGCATTCAATGCCGCCCCTGCTTTTTTCGCCGCCTGGCTGAAAAAGGCCTTGTCTAGGAGAAGAATGTCAACAAAGACCAAAACCACCCTAAGACGGATCGCGATCGCCGTGCTCGCTTTTTATATCCTCTTTTTGCTGGGTCCAGTTG
>JBGQIO010000366.1:0-2995 GCA_041498515.1 Anaerolineae bacterium | reverse complement strand
CCGTTCTCATTGTTAGCATTATCAGCCCAGGATAGTTTCGTCGTAACAGAAGTATTATCGCAGGAATACGTGTAGATGATGCTTCCCGGACGGGCAGGCGCATTATTAGTGCTAGCCTGCGGTGTCACCTCAGGCAGACTATCAAAACTTCCGCCCGGGGTTGCGAACTGTGCTTGAACCCAGCAAATATCTGCGCTGGACGGATCCTTGACGAGCCAGTAACTATCGGCTGTGTCTTTAGCCAGCAGATCGACGCTTATACCTGTATTGTATGAGGCGATCACCTTGAAATCCGGACCCGGACCACTTCTGCACTTGGTATTGTCCTTATTTATGAACAAGGTGGGTTTGGTGGTTGCGGTAGCTGCCGCCGGCGATGCAAAGGGCGTGGCAGGGAGAAGCCCTTGCGAGGTCGGCATGCCTTGAGCCTGCAACGTGAGGGCAACAATGGTGGCAGCCGCGCTAAGGGGGTCTGATGAAGGGGAGTTCGTTTGGAGGTTGCAGGCACTCAGAGCAAATACAAAAATGCCAAAGGCTGCCAAAAATTTACCGATCGAGTTCATTGTTTATCCTCAGGTTTGATCCGTTATTTAGTACAAATAGAGTTAATCGTAATGGATTTCCGTGGTGAAACCCCGGCGTCGTTATATGCCTCCACGCTGTAGACCAGTTGAGAAGCAAGGGCCACATTCGTAGTATCTGAAAATGATGTGGTAGTAGCGGGCAAATCTGCAATCTGGGTATCAAGGCGGTAGACGCGATAGCCGTTTGCATCATTGGTTGCATTCGTCCAGGATAAATTTATTTTAACTTCATAAACGGTGCCCTGAACGTACGAACAAAGGTAAGGCCAACTTATGCTCCCGGGGATAGCCGGCGGTTTTTGAGTGCTGGGCTGAGGTGTGACCTCCGGGAGGTTTTCGAAGCTGCCGCTGGGTGACCCATCTTGCGCCAATACCCAGCAGGTGCCCGGGCTGTCAGGTACCTTCACAAGCCAGGCGCTGTCAGCTGTATCTTTTCCGACCATGTCCACTATTGTGCCAGGCAGGAAAGTGACGACAATTTTAAAGTTCGTTTGCGTGCCAGTCCTACAGGGGATATTATTGTTAATATACAATTCGGGCTTGGAGGTCGGGGTGGCGGCAGGACCTGGTGTTTTGGCGCTCAACCTTTGAGAAGCCGACTGTGTCGCAGCCTGGAAGGTCATCGCAACGAGGGTGGACGCCAGGTTGCTAACGTCCGGTTGAGGCGTTGATTGTTGGACGGCACTATTACAGGCCTGCACTGCAAAAATCAGCGCCCCTGAAAAAAATAAAATCGTTTTGCGTAAATTCATCCGGTCATCCTAGTTTGTCAGCTTGATCGCCTGCAAATGATTGTTGCATAGAATCCCATCTTCATGTCGTATCGTGTAAGGATGCTCCAGACTTTGGCACTGTACTCTTACTTACTCACCATCCCCTTCCAGCCAGCTTGCCATGTATTCCTGCTTCTCAAGTTCGGCTGCCTGCCTGGTGAGCTGCAGCGGAAAGAACGTATCCACCATTACAGCCAGCTCGTCCGTTTCCTTTTTGCCGATGGAAGCCTCCGTCATTCCGGGCTGCGGGCCATGCGGAAGACCATACGGATGCAGGCTGATATCGTATTGATCAATCCCCTTGCGCGACATGAAGCTGCCTTCCGCATAATATATCACTTCATCCGAGTTGATGTTCGAGTGATTATAGGGCGCCGGTATGGATTCGGGGTGATAATCAAAAAGACGCGGGACAAACGAGCAAACGACGAAGTTGTGTCCTTGAAAAGTCTGATGAGCCGGTGGCGGTTGGTGGACACGGCCTGTGATGGGCTCAAAATCTCCGATGTTGAAGATCCATGGATAAAGATAACCGTCCCAACCGACGACGTCGAAGGGATGATGGTCCAGTTCGTGACAAGTCAACCGGTCGCGCACCTTTATGCGAACATCGAACCGGCCGCGTTCAGTGTGCGTTTCCAACTCCAAGGGAACGCGCAAGTCGCGCTCGGAGTAAGGCGCATGCTCAAGCAATTGACCAAAGTCATTGCGATAGCGTTTGGGAGGTTCGATCTGCGAGGGATTCTCGATGGTAAAGAAACGCACCTCCGGCGAGCCAAGCTGCATCTGCCAGGTCGTGCCAAATGGAATAACGATATAGTCGCCCGAATGAAACGGCAGATTACCAAACTGCGTTTTCAGCACCCCGCTGCCTTCGTGGACCCACCAAGTCTCATAAGCCTGCGCGTTGCGATAGAAATATTCCATGCTGCTCGAGGCGCGCGCCACACCCAGGATGACGTCATTATTCCCAAGCAGAGGGATGCGAGCCGAAACGGGATCCGCTCCGAGCGGGGCCTGAATAGTTTTGAAGGCACGGTGCCGAAGCGGACCGAAGTCCACAAATTCAGGCTTGAGCGGGCCCATATCTTCGGTCTTTGTCACGCGCGGCGGCAGGTAGTGATGATAGAGAATGGACTGGATGGAGGAAAAGCCCTCCAGCCCCATCAGTTCTTCGCGATAGAGTTTGCCATCGGGCTTTTTGAACTGCGTGTGCCGCTTATGCGGTATTTGGCCAAGAGTGTGATAGAAGGGCATGCTGCCTCCTTTGGTAGGGCGATCGCCTACCTCTAAGGGGAAACCTGTAAAGACTTGATCAGTGAATCGAGGGTTGCCAGAGAGGGAGCAAATGATCCATCGGGCGTGGCATTCATTTTGTCGGTCACGGCCTTGAAGTAATTGTCGTAATAGCCGGTATCCGTATAGTTATAACCAGGGAAAGGTATGCCATCGGCCGGCAGCTGAGCGGAGGGATCGTTTCCATTCCTGAGGAACTTTGCTTCGACCGGCAGGACTGCGACGATAAAATATTTCCCGTCGCTCGTGAGCCCTTCAAAGTGGTAAAAAGTGCCATTGTTTTCAATCGGCCCAACGGCCTGCCCATATTGGGTGATCATCCTCACACCAGAACCGGTCTTG
>JBGQIO010000365.1:0-2995 GCA_041498515.1 Anaerolineae bacterium | reverse complement strand
GCAATTGTCAATATGAATTTCAGCTCACAACACTTATAATAATGCACATTAAAATGAGAGTGGGTTTCAAAATCAATGGCGAGTTCTCGAGGTATGCAACCGGGAAAGGATAGAACACCTAATTTCTAAAAAACGAGCTATCTGGAACTCACAGCAACTCATCAAGGACGTTGAAACGAACTATTTTATTTTTTTCCTGAATATATCTACTGAGGGTCGGGTCAGGGACGACTGGCACATCGATGCAAAATTTCCTTTACAGATTCGCACTTATTAAATTATCCTTACATGGAAGGTATTTAATAGATGAGTGCTCAATGGTACCTGCTGCGCAGCAAGCCTAACAAGGATGAGGCTTTATGGCGCGAGCTGCTCGCCCGCAGCTATGACGTCTTCTACCCACAGCTCCATGTGCGGCCTGTCAACCCCAGGTCGCGCAAGGTGCGGCCCTATTTTCCCGGTTACCTGTTCATAAATATCGATCTACCGGTCGTTGGGTTCTCGGCTCTTGCCTGGATACCGCATTCCCACGGTCTGGTGTTCTTCGACAAGGAACCGGCCTTGGTGCCCGACGCGTTGATCGCTGACCTCCGCCGCCATATCGAGGCAGTCAACGCCGCCGGCGGAGAGCGCCCAGACGGTATGAAGCAGGGGGAAGCGGTCTTGATCCAAACCGGGCCCTTTACCGGGTACGAAGCCATCTTCGATGCCAGGCTGGCCGGCAGTGAACGGGTGAGAGTGCTTTTGAAACTCCTGAACAATTATCAGGTCCCCCTTGAACTACCGACAATTCAGATAAAACGGATAAGACGCCGCTGACCCCCGGCTAATCGAAAGAGCGCGCTGCACATAAATTACGGAATCACCGATACGGGGGAATCATCCAGAATAGCCAGCATCAGTTTAGTTATTAATATATGAACGGTTAGGTTACTCAACCGAACCATAAATCCTGTTCTTTATGAGGTTCGTTGGAGGTTACATGGATTTATCGGATCATCGAATGTTGAAGCTGCTGCATGATAGGGCTGACTTGAAGAAGCATTTCCTGCAATGGGAAAAATAGGGGGTAATTATTTGATAATGAAGTCTGATATTACACATCGATCGTCATAAAAACCTTCTCTCGCGGATCAAGGTTAAGATCTTTCATAATTGTAAGGTTTGTTGAAACATCGAATCGATACGCTTCTGCAATGCGCTTATTATTATGAGAAGCCGCTTGTTATCTATAATTAAGTCAACAATGCATTTTTAAAATTAATTTCATTTGGATAAATAAATGGATATTGTTGCCGACTTTTGTAGCTGCAAGGATGTGTATTTGGATCTTATATAAATATCAAGTATAGATGGTTTTACACACCCGTCGACAATTACCTTTAGGGGAACCGAGCTGCTGACTATGATGTTTACCTGGCATCTCCAGGTTGAACCCTTTTGACATAAATTGTATGTCGAAAGGGCGGATGCATGGAAATAATAAAGGGACGAAGAAATATTTAATGCCTAAATAATTTTGTTCCTTCATATAAATATGATCAGGGTCAAAAGGAGTAGATTATGTCCAGACGAACTTTAGGTTTAGCGCTCATCGTGCTCGGTGCGGTTGCGTCGATCATCTCGTTGGCGGCAGATGCCTTCGGGTTTGGCTGGGTATCCGGGGTCGGTTGGAAACAGCTGACCGGATCGAATATCGGCATTTTCATTGCGGTCTTCGGATTGTGGTTCTCACAAGGTGAGAAAAGCGTTAAGAAATAATTTAATCGGGTGTGAGGCCTCGAATGGAACAATTCCAACAAAGTGATTTCGCTGAAACCACGGTGGACCTGAAGGAATATTTTTATCTATTCTGGTCGTGGGCCTGGTTGATCGCCCTGGCGGGAATCCTGGCCGGTGCGGCAGCCTACGTGGTCTCCATCAATACGCTGCCTATCTTCGAGACCTCGACCCGCCTGCTCGTGAGCGCTCCACCGGCCACCACCAGCAGTATTGATACTTCGGGCATGGTTAACACTCAGACGATGACCAGCACCTACTCGCAGATGCTGTTGGACCGCCCTGTTCTCCAGGGGGTCATCGACCAGCTCAAACTTAGCATCACGCCCGATGAGCTCAAGAAAACCATTTCGGTGGATGTCGTGATCAATACACAGTTACTGGTGATTACTGTGGATAATCCGGACCCTATGCAGGCTGCGAATATCGCCAACGCCATGGACTCGGTCTTCGCCGCCCGCATTCGCGAGCTGCAATCGGAGCGCTATGCGGCCAGCCGCGACGGCCTGGCAAAGCAGGTCAGCGACATGGAAGGTCAGATCACCGATACCAATAATCAGATCGCTGCCACAAAGGATACAGCGACCCTGGAACAGCTCCAGGCCCGGCTCACCCAATACCGCACCCTCTATTCCAACCTGGTGACCAGCTACGAACAGATCCGCTTGGCCGAAGAACAGACCAGCACCAACGTGGTAGTATCCGAGCCTGCCAGTGTCCCTTACATTCCGGTGAGTCCCAAGACAACTCGCAACACGTTGTTGGCCGTTGTGGCCGGCATGCTGCTCGCAGGCGGGGCCGTGTTCGCAGGCGATACACTCGACGATACGATCAAGGACCCGGAAGAACTGCGTAGGAGATTCAACCTGCCGATCCTGGGGATGATTGCCTCGCACCAGACGAAGGATAATAAACCCATAACCCAGGTCGAGCCGCGTTCACCCACATCGGAGGCCTTTAGGGCGCTTCGAACCAACATCACCTTCGCGGCCGTCGACCGGCCCCTGCGTCGAATCATGATAACTAGTCCTACACCGAAAGACGGAAAGACTACCATCAGCTCTAGCCTGGCTGTGGTGCTGGCTCAGGCAGAAAAACAGGTGGTACTGATCGATGCCGACTTGCGGCGGCCGCAGATCCATCGAAAGTTTGGAATCCACAACCGCATCGGCTTGGCCGATCTGTTTGTGCGCCCTCTGGATGCCCTGGCTGGCAT
>JBGQIO010000364.1:0-3006 GCA_041498515.1 Anaerolineae bacterium | reverse complement strand
CTATCGGTGATGGCATGCCCGACGTTGGGCTGCCCTTTACCAGTAGTAATCAAGTCCCGCAAACTGCCGTTAATATAAGAGCTCCATCCGTCTGAGCAGACATTGAAACACTCATATTCGGGAACTAAACCCAGATGGGTGAAGTGGACTTCGGTTTTGTCGTCCTTTTTGGATATTTCAAAAGTAATGTCCGTACCCGTCCACTCGGTTTTATCTTTCGTGAAATTAAAGTAGTTGTCTAAAACTCGCCAAACAACTTTTTTGTTAGGAACAAGCTCCGTTATCTTTATTGTGCAACGGTGGACGTCTTTGAAGTGATACTTAAACTCCTCACCGAGTTTGTCGGTGCTTCCTTCAATTTCTTCTGACCACCATCCACGAACATTATTGATGGCAGCGAAGGCTTCTTCCGGACTTTGGTCTACCGTAAATGTCCTAGTAAAATTTTGATCATTCATGATTCTCTCCTTGTTTAATTATCAAGACTTCCTAACCTTGGAAGGGGGAACTTTCAGGTCGACGCGCTGGTCAATACGATTTTGTTCCATATGCAACTCCTTGGTTGCATAATATCACAAGTTCCAAAATTATGCAACCTTTTTGTTGCTCATTTTTGGGGGAACTTTTCTTTTCTAAACCGGCGGCGTCCCTTCAGGCTTGCCACTTGGTCATATCTTCAGCGCTTCCCACTCATGGAAAAACCTGACCACCGGGGGCCTGGAAGTAGAAATGGTCCTTGTCCCGGTGGTGGTGTTCCCGAATCCCGAAACTCAGGAAGCGCTACTTCAATCCTTCCGGGTCATAGTTTTCAATTGGTGTTTTGTGAGGATCAATGAGCAGCACTGAAAAGAGGGAATTGAAGGAGCGTAGGCATGAAGGAAGTAATTGTCAAAACATATAGAGGGAGGGGCTATAAGGGCCGGAAAAACGGTAGGATCGTGACACCCCTATGTGGGCCTACCGCGGTGTTTGATAACGCGAGATTGATCTTTTGAAGGGAAAGTCATTTTGTAACCAAACCGCTTTCTCAAAATCGATGAACAAAATCCATTTAATTCTGTGTCAATCCTGGGCTAGCCATTGGCAATGATCCTTCATACCAGCCCCCGCTTCTGCAATGCTGCGCGGGTCATGGGGCGCAGATCGGCGGCATAGGTGCAGGTACGGCGATACGTCTTCTCGCTCCACTGGCGAGCCTGGCTATGGTATTCGTTCATTGCCGTTTCCCAAGTAGAATCTTCTCTTAGCCACCGGTTAAGCGAATCTGCGATGAGGGCCGCATGAGTCGTGGCATGATCAATGCCCATACCGCTCCATGGATCCATGATCTGATGGGCATCGCCCACCAAAGCCCAGCCAGGACCATAGGGCACGCGCTGGTAGCAGGGAATATTTGCGGCGCCTCTAACTTCCGCACGGACTTCCGCCTTGCCAAGCCGTGGGGCAAGCAAAGGAAGCGATTCAAGATGCGCTTGAAGTCGTTTCAGCGGTTCTTTTTTGAACGAGGGAAAGTCACTGATTGGCACGCTGACGGCAACCAATGTCAGGTTTGCATCGGTGGGGAAGATGTAGGTGAGCGTATCTCCCAGGAAATGATGCTCAGCGGTTGGCTTCTCCAGAAAGTCGAGACCTTGGAAATAGGTGTAATACATGCAACGTTGCACGGGAAAGGATGTCTCGTAGGCTGGATTGAGGGCTTTGGCAACCGTCGAATATAACCCATCTGCACCGATCACGACCCGTGCGCTGGCATCACTCGTCCCCTCCTGCTCGTTCCAGCGTACGCCTGTCACGCGTCCATCTCTCCAGATCAGATCTTTGACAAGGGCACCTTCTCGGATTTTGACATTCGGTTCGCGGCCGACGCGCTGGAAGAGGATCCAATCCAGGGTGATCCGGCGCAGGCAAAGGAAGAAACGCAGGTGCTCTTCAACCGAATCCACAGGTTCGCTAAGGACATGCCCGTCAATATAATTCCACATGACTGTCAGAGGCGGAGCCGCGGATTTAACCTGCTCTAGTACACCCAGCCGTTCAAAGACGCGCAGAGCTGGCGCTCGGAAAAAGTGCGTAGAAAGAGTATCACTTGGAAAGTGTGCCTTATCCAAAATTAACACGCGATGTCCAAACTGACCCAATAGTGTGGCAAGAATTGAACCCGCCACGCGTGCGCCTACAATAATTACATCGTATTCCATAGCTGCCTCATTATCGACCTAATCTACCTTTGAGTGTTGTGAAGCCGTCTAGTTCGGGTTGTTTCGCAAGAAGCTCATATCGATCTTTCGCCAGTTCAATAGGGTCGATGGGCAGCTGTTCATAGCCTTTACGCCTAAGGGTTTGCGTTAGTGGCGCACAGCCGCAGGCGAAGCGTCGGCTGCACGCTGTGTTAGGCCTCATTGGATGGATATTAGCATTTATTGGTGATTTAGGACAAGATGATTACAATGCTTTTCTGTAGACAACAAATCCTGATTTCTGCGCAACCTTATCATACAATTGCATTGCAACAGCATTGGTTTCATGAGTATGCCAATAGACACGACTCGAACCACCGATCTTCGCGCGTTCATATACGGCATTAATAAGTGCACGACCAACCCCTTTGCCTCGCGCCGTTTCAGTAGTAAACAAATCTTGTAAATAGCAAGTAGGGCCAAGTTGGGTGGTGCTACGATGAAAGAGAAAGTGAG
This sequence comes from Anaerolineae bacterium, assembly GCA_041498515.1. Lineage (GTDB taxonomy): Bacteria > Chloroflexota > Anaerolineae > Anaerolineales > Villigracilaceae > Fen-1038. Next base: position 313 of record JBGQIO010000364.1, on the reverse strand, counting down.
CAAGACCCAGCAAGTTGCCGGAACTCACTGCAACTATCGCATGCATTGGTTCATAAGCATCAAAAAACCGAGACCAAGTTATCTGAGTGATTTCGGGAGGCAATGCGGTCGCGCCTTCTCTGCCATAGAACGCGTTATAGCCATCCCATAACACTTTCCAGTCAGGGAAATCCTTTTGAAGAACTGGTCGTATTACGATTTGTTCAGCCATAACTCTTCCTTGTATGCAGAGGCCCAACTATGCTTTATGCAGCGGGCTGCATAAGCTGGCGATTTGGTTTCTTCGGCGGCAATTTGGCTGCATAATCCCCTT
>JBGQIO010000363.1:0-3017 GCA_041498515.1 Anaerolineae bacterium | reverse complement strand
CCGCCAGCGTTCATCCTGAGCCAGGATCAAACTCTCCGCCAAAAATCACACTCTTGCGAGTGTAAAAGTTATACGGAAATTTACTGGATTGACAAGGTTGTGTTGCTTCCTATCACTTTTCAGTTGTTAAGGTGCCGTCCAAAAGCTGGCGGAGATTATCCGCCACCTGTTCGCCTGTCAAGTCCATCCAAACAGACGAAAATACCGATGCCACTTTCTGCATCGGCTTGTCAGACTGCAAAACCTCGATCGGCTTGTGTCTCTGACTGGAGACGCTTTACTAAGTTTTAAATGATCTGTCGGGGAGACGAGATCGTTTTGAAATTCACTAGCGACTAGTAATTATACGCTATTCAATGGCTTTGTCAATAGATATTTGAGCCCCCTACCTTAAAATATAGTGATTTTCAGGGCCTAAAATAATAGTCCCTCCATGACCCCGGTTCTTTCCCTGGTCGATAAGAAATAACCACCCCATGCATATCATTTCACATTACAATAACTTAAAGCCTATTAGTAAATTGCAAGAAGGGTGCCCCGCCTTAAAAAAAGGATTTTCGCGGCAAGAATCGTTTGCCATCTTCGCCGGCGCGGGGTGGCATCCTTCATGTACTAATGGGGTTTTAGAATTGACCCACCTGGGTCATTTTCACAAGAGAACCGAGACGATGGGACAAATCGAACCCTCCGACTTCAATCTTCCGACAAAACGGCCCCTCCGCCAGCGGTCCTCCCTAATCCAGATCCAGCCGGTTACGCTGCTCGCATCATTAAGTGTCCTGCTTGTGTTGGCTGCGTATGTATGGTTGATCAGCTTCGGTCTATGGACAAAATGGCAAAATACAACAACCTACTACGATCAGCTTGCAATCTCCTTTAGCCATGGAAATCTAGCGCTGGAAGCAAAACCAGATCCGGCCCTCCTGGCCCTCGCCAACCCATATGATCCGAGCGCACGCGCCGGTTTGCAAGTACCTACGGATATTTCCTTTTATAAAGGTAAATTCTACCTTTACTTTGGACCGATCCCCGCACTTATATTAATGATAGCCAGGGTCTTTGTACGCGGGAGTATCGGCGATCAATATCTTGTTTTTTCCTTCGTTTCCGGAATATTCATTTTCCAATCCCTACTGATCGTCAAACTATGGCAGCGATTCTTTCAGGATATTTCTCCCTGGTTAATCCCGCCGAGTATCTTTTTGATAGGTCTGATCTGCCCTATCGGCTGGATCTTAAGCCTCCCCACTGTTTACAATGCGGCAATTACAGGGGGCGCGTTTTTCTTCCTCTCAGGCTTCTTCCTCGCATTCAACGCCCTGGATCGAACTTCAATATCCAAATGGAGGCTTGTCCTGGCCGGCATCCTTTGGACAGGGGCATTAGGTTCAAGGATCACACAGATCCTGCCGATCGGATTCATGACGATCATGGTTACGGTATTAATCGTTAGCAAATACCGCAGGATGAATCTCTTCTCCAAATCGATCCCCGCCGTGCTGGCATTGGGTTTAACCCTTTGGATCGGTCTAGCAGCCTTGAGTTGGTATAACTGGGAGCGTTTTGGCTCGATATTCGAAACCGGCATCACCTATCAACTCGCCGGACCGTATCTCCAAAAATACCATCAGGACTTGTTTTCCCCGGTGTATATTCTCCAGAACCTCTACAATTATCTCTTCATCCCGCCCAAAATTAAAAGTGCATTCCCTTTTTTGATCCCGATTTACGGAAATACAAACCCCATCATCTCCTTTCTTCCCCTGCCGGAAATTTATTATTCCCAGGAAATCGCTGGATACCTTATCAGCGCGCCCTTTGTCTTGTTTGCGATCATACCTTCATTGAATCTCGTTGCACGATTTCAACGGGTTCCGAACACCATTATGAGTGAAGAGGATCAACATGAATTCACATGGTTGACAACGAGTCTGCTTGGCGCTTTCCTCTTCGGATTCGCATTCTTCCTCGTATTTTTCTGGGTGGCCATGCGTTATTTTTTAGATTTCATCCCACCGCTGGTCTTGTTAAGCATCATCGGATTTTGGCAGCTGTATCGTTATTTCGCCGACCGCCCGGTCAGCAAGGCCGTTTATATCGTGTTCGGGATCGGCTTGATCATCCTTTCGATCACCGCCAGCAACCTTCTGGCCTTGTCCATTAACTCAGGGCAGTTCAGACAATCCAATCCCCTGCTCTGGCGACAGTTGGTCAACTTCTTCAGACGATAGTATTTACTCTCCCCGTTCGTCCCGCGTCCTAAAGAACAGGATCTTCAAGGACAATCCCCTACTCCATCTCCTGCCTGCCTGATAAAGCCTTCAACAGGGTGTTTTGATCGGCATATTCCAAATCTCCGCCCATCGGCAGGCCGCGCGCTAAACGGGTTACTTGAATCCCAAATGGTCGCAGCTGCTGCTGTAGATATAAGGCAGTGGCATCGCCTTCCATGCTGGGATTGGTCGCCAGGATCACTTCACGAACTTCGCCCTTCGCCACACGCTCGATCAGAGGTTTGATCTTGATATCGTCAGGTCCGACGCCTTCGATTGGTGACAAGACCCCGTGCAAGACATGATATCTGCCATTGTACGCGCCGGTACGCTCGAGGGCCAGGACATCCAGGGCCTCTTCTACAACACAGATAAGCGCACCCAATCGCTTTGGATTCTCGCATATTTCACAACGTGACCTACCGGCCTCGGTGATGTTGAAGCACTCATCACAAAACGCGACTTTATCTTTCAGGCCGTCCAGCGCCTCCGACAAATCCTGCGGGACTTCTTCCGGCGCGCGCAGCAGATAAAACGCCAGCCTGGAAGCAGACTTCGGTCCAATGCCAGGCAGGCGTTCAAAGGCGTTGATGAGTTTTTGAATAGGTTCGGGAAGGATCATGATAGATAATCAGAGATCGATATTCGTTATTCGGTAACCGGTAATCGGTAATCGGCTGCGACACCCATCTGCGTATAATGAATTATTGAGTAATGTCAAATTGGAAGGCTTCCGGCAAGGGG
>JBGQIO010000362.1:0-3044 GCA_041498515.1 Anaerolineae bacterium | reverse complement strand
GCCCGCGGGTTTCGAAAGAAACCACCTTTTCATCGAGGAGATGAAACACTTTATCTCCGTGGTCCAGAAAGAAGAATTGCCCGCCTGCACCCTTCAGGATGGCAAACGGGCTTTAGAGATGGCACTTGCCGCGCACCGGTCGGCGAATACCGAAAAGATCATGAAGCTCTAGCTCGGTATGGTCACCTTGTCCCATAATATGTTGGGCGAGCCTTTGCGAAGATAGACCTTAACACCTCCACCCACGTTTGCATACACATAATCCTGTAAATATGGAGCGGCTTCCTGGCTGGTGCCCTCCCAAATCGACACGATCACATCGGGTTTAAGCTCACCAAAGGTGTGTGCATAGTTCCACTTCATGTGACCGGGTCGCATAAAAGGCACGTCCTCGATGCTCATCGGAGTGCGTACCGGCTCGTGCGCGATCACCGGATCGGCCTTGCCAAGAATATCAATCGCGTACCGGTCGGGCAGGAGATAGGGAATGGTACCGGCGCCAACCACTGCGATGGAAGCACCCGGTTTTGTCGTGTTTTGCAAATCCAGCGCGATCTGCAGGTTGTGGTCATTGCCTGCTACATAATCAGGCCTGCGGAACAGGTCCCAGCGTTCGATGGATTTCCAATCTCCGATCAGGAGGTTGAAATTCAACATGGCAATGATGAAACCAACGATCCAGGCAAGGCGCGAGGCTGTCACTGCCAAACGCGCAGATCCAAAAACTGCCGCCGCCTTCTGTCGCAGCTGCTCCACAGCAAACGCGAACACAGAGAAGAACAATGGCATGGCGATGGCGATATACCGATTGGCACCCCCATGATCTTCCCAGGCGTCTCCGCCGACGTAGACGCTGTAAGCCAGTTGGCCCACGATCACAAAGACGATCAATGTCACCTTCCAATCCCGGCGGAAGAAGAAGAGGCTGAGCGGCAGTAGAAAGAGCACCCAATTGGTGTAATAGATGAACCAGACGAGCGCGAACAGTCCGCGCAGGACACGCAAGGAGAAGGGCCAGCCCTGCACTTTCAGGTAATATGTGTTGGGAAGAAGCTGCCCGTAATAAAGGTAACGGGCGATGGTCTGTCCACCCAAAAATAGGATGAACAGACCCAGTCCCCAGATCAGGTGTTGTTTTCTGTATTGCTTTTGAACGACGAACAACACTGCAAAAATAACGAGATACGGTACCGCCATATCAAAACGGACAAGCGTCGCAACTGCCAGCAGGATATAGGTCCAAGGCGTGAAGTGTTCCAGGCCGGTTCTTAGAATGAGCCAGACGGTCACAGTCAGGATCAGCGCCAATATGCTGACTTCCATCCCGAGCAAGCCCCAGGAAAGAAGGGGTGCGTAGAAAGCCGTAAACGCCACCGCGGCAAGCATCGAGGGCAGGTCGTCCGTAAAATGCTCAACGATGCGGCGGACAAAATACAGATTAGCGCCGAGAAAAACCGCTCCGCTGACCTGTATGGCGAGGCTCATCTTCGTGAGGGCGATGGGCAGCAGGTGAAAGAGCGCCATGAAACCGACCCACAGCGGATTGGTGAATCCCTCCACACGTTCGCCGGCGTTCCAAACCAGGCCGTTGCCATGCACCAGGTTATACGCGTAGCGCATGGAGATCATGGCATCATCGAAGAGCACAAAGATCCTTTGGCCGTCGATGATGAAACTGCTGGCCAGAATATATCGATAGGCATAATAAAAGAAACAAAGCACGAGCAAGCCGAAGAGCAAGTTACGTAAGAGTTTAGAGTTCATGGATACCTTGTGACGATTATATCGTAAGCATCGCGGTAAGACGCCGCACACCGCCCGGTTGGCATGATAGGATCTTGCGCAATCTGATGGAAGCGTGCTAAAAGTACGTCAGTAGTTTTTGCCAATGGGAGCGCGCTAAAAGTACCTCGGTAGTTTCTGTCAAAGATTTTTGAAGCCTGGTAAAAATTCTAAAATTCACCGGCTGAATTTTGAAGTATAATTCGTGCCTGCGTCTGAAAAACGACCAAACTCAAGAAGTCTTACCTGACGCCTAAGAGCTTATCCGTAAACTCCAACGGAATCTCTATTTACGAATAAGGTCTAAAAGGCTCTTAAAGACTTTTGAAGATAAACCTTTTTATGGAGAACTGAATGTCGAAAGCTAAATTGATTTCCCCGTACGGGGGCAATAAACTGGCCAACCTGATCCTGGCCGGTAAAGAACGGGATGAACTCCTCGGACGTGCACCTCAAATGCCCTCCATCAAGATCACGATGCGAAACTTATGCGATCTAGAACTGCTCGCCACCGGCGGATTTTCTCCGCTCGACCGCTTCATGGGCAAGGCGGACTATGAGCGAGTGCTGCATGACATGCGTCTCAGCAGCGGCGTGCTTTTCCCACTGCCCATAACGCTGACCGCCGATCCAAAAGAACTGCCGACCGTCGGCGAAGAGCTTGTCCTGCGCAACGCCAATAACGATGTAATTGCGGTAATGACCCTCGACGAGGTCTATCATTGGGACTCGAAGACGGAAGCCGCACTGGCCTACGGTTCGACGGATGCCAGGCACCCCATGGTCTCAGAGATGGAGCGCTGGAGCAAAGTTTGCATCAGCGGCCCGCTGAAAGTTGTAAACCTGCCGAAGTATTACGATTTCGTGGACCTGCGCTGCACACCTGCGCAAGTTCGCGAAATCCTGGAAAGCATGGGGAACGATAATGTGGTCGCCTTCCAGACTCGCAACCCGCTGCATCGCATCCACGAAGAACTAACCAAGCGGGCAGCCGCCCAGGTTGGGGGGAGCCTGCTCATCCATCCGGTGGTTGGAATGACCAAACCCGGCGACGTAGACCACTATACGCGCGTTCGTATTTACAAGGCTTTGGTAGATAATTATTACGACAAGAAGAACACTTTGCTCAGCCTGCTGCCCCTGGCGATGCGTATGGCAGGACCCAAGGAAGTTTTGCTGCATGCCATTATCCGCCGTAATCATGGGGCGAACCATTTTATCGTCGGTCGTGATCATGCCGGTCCGGGAAAAGACGCGACAGG
>JBGQIO010000361.1:0-3108 GCA_041498515.1 Anaerolineae bacterium | reverse complement strand
GCAGCTTCCTCGCTGATCAATACCTCACCTTTAGCTGCCTTCGACGATAAACGCGCTGTAAGGTTGGCAGCATTGCCAATTACCGCGATTTCGTTCACCCCATCCTTGGAACCGACTGCGCCCACGTAAGTCATATCGGTATGCACGCCCACCCCTACCGGTGCCCACGGCCCCCCAGGGTCTGCGTGTCCGGTAGCGAGCAGGATTTCCGATGCAGCTTCAATGGCAACAGCAGCATGGTTCACGCCGGCAAAGCGCGGCACAAATAGCCCGATGACTTGATCACCTACCAGCCGGTTCACCAATGCATTATGCTCGATCAGCACTTGTGCGGTAGTTTTGTAGAATCGCTGGATAAACTCCTTATATTCCATGGCGGCCTTTTGCTCGGCCATCGAGGTTGAACCACGGATGTCTGCGAATAACATAGTTAGCTCCACCTCCGCGCCCCCTTCGTCCTTGAGAATTTGTTTTTCACAACCATTGCACAGCCGCGGTGTAAGCACGGAGGGGCGCAGGCCGAAGATGGGTCCTGCTACCAGGAATCCCACACCGCCGAGAGGAATATTGCATTGGAGACAGCGTGGCGTACCGGGCAGCAGGCCTTGGAAGATCTGGAGTGCATTCAACATGCGTTGATACGATTTTGGGAAACCCACTTTGTTCTTGCCGATCAAATACCAGTACCACATCTCATCAGCCAGCTCTTTGTCGGTCATGTGATCTGACATCATTGCTTTGTCCTTGTTCCAATTTATGAATAAAAAAATGGAATTGGGAAATTCCTAATACTTAAACTTCACGGATGACTAATAAATAGTTTAGGATCGGAGCAAAACGGTATAAAATTTTTTTGTTTTTTCCTTGGTGTACCTTCGTGCCCTTAGTGGTAAAAAGTCTTTTTTCTAACCGATTAAGTACATTGGGGGTTTATTTCAATAACCCTTCACAAAAATCTAGGAAAGCCTGTACGTCGTTGAAGTTGGTCACCATCCCCACCGAGATACGCACCGCACCGCTGTTCTTACCGTCGATGCACAGGCGGAAATCATCGAGCGACAGGCGGTCTTCATGACCGGGGCTGGTAAAACAGACATCCAATTCCACGCGCGAGATGCCAAGGGCGATCTCCCCCGCACCAGGGTTGCAAAAGCAGCCTGTCCGCAAAGAGATATTGACCTGGTTGGCTTCACTCTCGACGACGCGATGGTCGATGGCTCGGCCGTCTTTGTCGAAGAAATTGATCGTCACCGCGCCGCCGCGCGCCTCCATTGTCGTCGGCCCATAAATGCGTGCCAGCGGCTCGCCGGTGCTGTGTTTCATTTGAGTGAGCTTGCCCAACAGCCACCCGGTGAGACATTTCACGCGCTCATGGATCGCGTCATAGCCGATGGACTCGATGTGTTTCAGTCCGATCTCGACTGCAGGGATGTCTAGATAGTCCGGCGTGCCATCTTCGAAGGCGGTGTGGCCGTCGGCCAGGTAATATTTATCGCCTTGCACCGAAGCAACCGTGATCGTCCCACCTGCAAACCACGGACGATGTAATTTCGCCAGTGCTACCTTGCGCGCGATCAGGGCGCCAATGCCGGTCGGATATCCGAAGATCTTGTAGAACGACAGCGGGACAAAATCGGGTTTGACTTTGCTCAGGTCAAGTTGGTTGGTTGGCGCGAAAGCCGCCGCATCCAACAGCACGTCCCAGCCTGCAGCATGGGCCTTTTCGATCCATTCGAGTGGATGCTGCACGGACGAAAAGTTGGATTGGGCAGGATAAGCGAACAAGTTGTGTTCTCCCTTTTGGCCCCGCGCCAAATACTCGTCGAGTGCAGCGGCATCGACGCGCATATCGGGCAGCCCGACAGGAATATAGGTCACCTCTGCGCCGCGGGCGTGGGCAAATTCCCGGATCCCGTTGACGGAGTTGTGATTATCGAACGTAAGCAGATAATGTCCGCCCTTGGCAAATGGATACGATTCTCCCACCAGCTTCAAGGCGCTGCTGGCATTAGCCGTGAAGACCACATCGTATTCTTTCGGGCTGGCGTTGAAAAACTTTAATACGTGCGCGCGTGCTTGCTCTATGAGCTGGGTGGCCGCCAGCGAAGTGGGGTTGGAAGAATGAGGGTTGCCGAAAACATGCTGGCTCAATAGCTCGTGGTGCTGCCGTACTTGCGACTCGGCATATAACCCGCCGCCTGTGTAATCCAGGTAGATGTGTTCTGCTGCATCCAGTCGGGCATATTCCGTAGCGCGCAGGTCATCCAGCCTGCTTGTGCTCGCATAAGCCGGATAATCTTTCAGGAACGCCTCGTAATTAGAATTTGTCATGGCGCAGTCCTTTTGCATCTCCTCCCCTAATTTAACCACAGATAATTAAAAGTGGCTGCATTTGCGAACCACCGGCCTGAATTAATAGCAGAGACGCCAGTCTTTGAACTGGCGTCTCCTTTATTGGTCAATCAGCAGCCATGCTTTCGCTGATTTCCGTCCATTGAGAAGACGAACCGTCGCTGGTCTCGCCCTTGAAGCGACCGGGGACGAAGCCGGTCCCTGCCGGGAGAAGCTTGCCGATGATCACATTCTCCTTGAGTCCATACAGCGGGTCGGTTGTCGAGCCAATGGCCGCGCCGGCCAGCACTTTGATCGTATGCTGGAAGGAGGAGGCCGAAAGCCATGAGTCGGTGCTCAACGAAGCCTTCGTTACGCCCAGCAGAATATCCTGGAATTTGGCGGGCTGTTTGCCATCAGCCAGGAGTAGTTCGTTCATTTTGCGGAGTTCCTGGCGGTCAACCGCATCGCCGGGCAGGTGTTTGGTGTCGCCTGCGCGACCAACGGAGACCTTGCTCATCATCTTTCGGATGATGACCTCAAAATGTTTGTCGTGAATGTTCTGCCCCTGTGATCGGTATACTTTCTGGATCTCGCTCATCAGGTACATTTGGGCGGCTTCGCGTCCCTGAATGCGCAGTACCCGGTGCGGGTTGAGCGAACCTTCGGTCAATGCCTGCCCTGCCTCCACGTGATCGCCTTCCTTGACAAGCAGGCGGGCAGTCGTTGGGATCTCGGAAGTCTTCTCTTCACCCTGTTCATAGGAAACCAAGATCT
>JBGQIO010000360.1:0-3122 GCA_041498515.1 Anaerolineae bacterium | reverse complement strand
GGTGTTTTATCATCGTTCTTCCCCGTCCAACGGGGTCGGCCTTGACCTGCCGGTTTTGTTTTTGGGCAGGTCCAAGGACGTGGTTGGACGTCATTCATCGGTGGGGATACCACCTATCAATGCAAACTCTTCAATGTCGGCGGCAGGATACTTTCCCCACTCGTTGAATTCTTCCTCTGACAGCTTCGCATATCGACTGGTCCTAGCTTTTCTGGCGTTCCACGCAAAGTTCAGATGATGATACGTATGTTGAAGCATCACGAGTAACTCACCTTCGGTAAGGCCAGCAGCAAGCCTCTTTTCGATTTCTTCAAGCTGCTCTCGTGCTTCCTTGATGTTGCTTTCAATTATTTGTCGGTTCATCTTTGGTCTCTTTTGATTTTCTTCCTGCTGAAAATACTGAGGCTATGCAGGCTCCGTACATGCCCACAAAACTCCACAAGGTGATTTTCAATTGTTGTGAAAAATTGTCGTAAACCTTCTCGACTACCTGCTGTGAGGGGTTCTTGGAATATTCTTCAAGGAGCGACCTTTTGCTCCGGGCATTCGCCGGAAAGAAAACAAGGACGAAAAAGATAAAGTACGCCGTCGTTGCAACCACAATCACCTTTTTCATTTAGCCTCTCAATTATTGTCGTTCAACGGCTGGCGGGTGAGCGGGTCCACCGCTCGACTGCCTGGTTGGTAATTCCTTAACATTTAAACCTTCTAGGGCCGCCCCTTCGAATTCACCTCTTTCATAAAGTCGCCCTCAAAATTGCCTCGCATCCCACACCAATAGGACTGGCATTTACCTGTCGGGTCTTTGAGAGATATAATCTTACCTTTTTTCACTACTGTCCGGTAAATTTTGATTGTATTTCAGTAACCGCTTGATTCTTATTGCTCTTTGATACAATTGTTCTTTTTTCGATTTGAAATTGGTCTTGGTGGTATCTTCCCATTATTTCGGGAGGGTACCCATGAACTCAGGCCATACCGTTTTCAGGCAACTACTCCAATACCTACCGCGGCATGACTTCAACATTTGCGTCCGCCAGTATCGGGGAGAATATTGGGTAAAGAAATTTTCCACATTCGATCAGTTCCTTTGCCTGGCGTACGCTCAGATGTCTGTTCGGGGAAGTCTGCGAGAGATCGAAACGTGCCTGAACTCCCATCGGGAAAAGCTCTACCATATTGGCTTTCGCGGTGACGTTTCACGAACCACTCTGGCCGATGCCAATGAACGCCGGGATTGGCGCATCTTCCAGGATTTCGGTTTGGTGCTTATCGGCATTGCACAGAGGCTCTACCAGGATGAGCCGCTTGCCATCGAACTGAAGCAGCCACTGTTCGCCTTTGACTCGACGACCATTGACCTCTGCCTCTCCCTGTTTCCGTGGGCCGAGTTCCGTAAGACCAAGGCAGCGGTTAAAATGCATACGCTCATCGACTTGCGTGGCTCGATCCCGACGTTTGTAGCGATCACCACCGGCAAGGTAAATGACGTCAGGATGCTGGACAAGATGCCGGTCCAAGAAGATGCTGTCTATACCATGGATCGCGGCTATATCGATTATGCCAGGCTGTACGCAATCCATAAACAGGGGGCCTTCTTCGTAATTCGGGCCAAAGACAATCTGAAGTTCCAGCGACTCTACTCGTTGCCAAAAGACAAGGAAGCAGGCATTCGAGCCGATCAGGTGATTACCTTGATCACGAAGAAATCGAAGAAAGGTTATCCAGAGCGGCTACGCCGGGTCAGCTATATTGACAAAGAACGCAACAAACGGCTGGTATTTCTCACCAACAACTTCGACATAACAGCAAAGATGGTCGCCGATGTCTACAAACAGCGCTGGCAGGTGGAGCTGTTCTTCAAGTGGATCAAGCAGCACCTGCGGATCAAGGCATTCTACGGGACTTCAATTAATGCAGTGAAGAGCCAGATATGGGTTGCCCTGTGCATCTATCTGCTCGTGGCCATAACCAAGAAGCGGCTTGGCATCCAATGTTCGCTTTACACTTTTCTACAGATTCTTGAGGTCAACATATTCGAGAAAAAGCCCATTTCATCGCTGGTTGCAGAGGCTCTCAAGCAAAATCCTGAACCGCCCGACTGCAACCAGCCTGAATTATTCAACTATTAACCGGACAGTAGTGTAGTCAGGATAAAAAAACTTCAAAGAAATGGTTTAGGTTTTATCCTGGATATCCTGCCCATCCTTGTTGATCAGTTTTTGGTGCTTTTCTCCGTGACTCCGTGTCTCTGTGGCAGGTTTTAGCCTTTCATCGAGTTGAAATCATCGGCATTCACCGTCTTCTTCCTTCTATGCAGATAGACCACCAGCGCCAGGGCCAGGGATACCTCGGCGGAGGTCATGGCCATCACGAACAGGGCGAAGATCTGGCCGTCCAGCCCGCCCCACTGTGCCGAGCCGCCCACAAAAGCGAGCATGGCGGCGTTGAGCATGATCTCGATGCCGATCAGGATCATGATCAGGTTGCTCCGCCAGCTCAGCACGCAGACCAGCCCGAGGACGAAGAGGATGCCGGCCAGGAGGAGAATGTGGGTCAAGGGTACGATCATGGTAATTCCTATCCCCTCACCCGACCTTCGGCCACCCTCTCCCACAGGGAGAGGGGCTGGGGGTGAGGGTGTTTTTGGTCAAGCAGTTCATCAGCGACGTCCAAGATACAGCGCTCCCACCAGCGCAAACAAAAGCTGCAGGGAGATGATCTCAATGGCCACGCCGTACTTCTGGAACAGGATGCGGCTGAACTCCCTGATGTCCGGCTGCATGCTGGCCGTCTGTGGCGGTGTATGCACGGTCATCAGGACGATGAGCGCCGCCAGCAGAATGAGGCCGAGCAACAGGGCCGGCCACCAGTCTCGAATGCCTGGGCTTTTCACCCGGTCCGGATGGCCCAGGTCGAGCATCATGATCACGAACAGAAACAGCACCATCACCGCGCCGACGTAGACCAGCACCAGCGCAATGGCGAGGAACTCGGCGCGCAGCAGGATCCACAGCGCGGCCGCGGTGAAAAACGAAAGCACCAGGAACAGCGCCGAGTGCACGGGGTTGCGCGCGGTGATCACGCGCAGCGCGGCGAACACGAGGATCGCGGCGAAGATG
>JBGQIO010000359.1:0-3123 GCA_041498515.1 Anaerolineae bacterium | reverse complement strand
TATGTGGAAGAAAATGAAGCACTCAAAGTTCGTAAAAATCGAAGAGCTGGCGCACATAACAGTTGACTGGAAATATCTTGAGCTCTGGCAAAGGAAGTTGATCCTTGCACGATTTATAGGCGCGCAAATACGCAGGCTTCACCGCATATTCAATCTACCGGCGCCTGTCCGTCTCTCACTCGCCACTGCATTCGTAATGTTTGGGCTGCTTCTATTTCTCCCCCTGCACCCCATGTCTCTACCTATCGCCGTGGGCGGTGGGCTATCATTCGCCTTGATATTTAATTAGAAAGGGGTGATCCAATGAAGCGGTTGATTTTCATCGTTTTGCTTGCTCTGGTTGGATGTGCACCCTCGCAACAATCTATTCAGACAGCGATCATCGCAACGCAAATGAGTTGGACAAGTATTCCCTCACCAACTACCACAACTACCCCATCACCAACCGTCACACCTACTCCCACGGCAACCGTCATTTCGTGTTCTGATAATGGTTGGTCGGATATCGCCATTTACCTTCGCCAATTCGATCAAGAAAAAAACAATCTCGTGGTAGGCACAAGTAAATCTGCATATCTTGCGAGCTTAGAAAATACTAAGAGCAAAATCAACGACGTGAAAATTGACGCATGTTCTGAGCATGCTCGGCAAACCATTATTAGTGGCTTATCGAATGAGATTTATGGATACCAAATTCTTTTCACGGGTGGTAGTGCAGATGATGGTAAGGCTATATTTCTAAAAGGCACACAAATGGTCGTCGATGCAAAAACTGAATTAGAAAATCTAGGTATTAATATAAATTATCCATGATCATCCGCTTTGCCCTGTGGGCGGCTGTCAGCACCAAGCCCCAGGCCGCCAAAGATAAGATCTCCCTTCCAGACCAGATCAAGCGCGGCCGCTCAGCCGGCCAGGGCCGAGGCTGGGATGAAACGAGTGGACCATTCCTGGCGCCGGGCAAATCGCGCACCGGCTATGTGGATCTCACCGTCGCCGAAAGCGAGATCCCGGCTCTACGTGAGATGCTCGATGCTGCGCGCAACGGACTCTTCGATGTCCTGGTCGTCTACGATTACAACCGCCTGCGCGACCTGGCCGATCCCGTCGCCAAAGCCCTGCAGTTCTACGGGGTGCAGATCTATTCCGTCAATCAGCCAGCCGAGCCGGTCGATCCATTTAAATTCAATCCCTACATTGCAGACAACGAGCAGATGATGCGCGGTATGTCGCAGATCCTCTCCCGCTGGCAGATCGCCGACTTGCAGCGCAAATTTCGCATGGGTGTCTCCAAGCGCGTGAGCGACGGGCGTTATGGGCTGCGCTTTCCCTATGGATATCGCCATACCGTGTCCGGGGACCGGAAGTCGCCCCTCGAAACCGACCCGGTCGTGGCACGCTTGATCGTGGAGCTCAAGGACCGCTTCCTGGGGGGCGCCTCCTTTCAGAAGCTTGCCGACTATGCCACAAACACCGGCATTCCCACCTGGAATGGATATAAAACTTGGGAACCATCTGCCATCGTCAAGATGATCAGCAACCCATTCTATACCGGCCGGGTTTTCTTTGGACGGCGGCGCGTCCTGCGCGATGCCCGCGAGGGCACAAAGATCAAGCTGGCCTACAACCTCGATGTGGAATACCTGCCCGGTAAGCAGCCGGCGCTTTGGGATTGGAAGACTCACCAGGCCATCCTGGCCGAACTGGCTGAGCGTCGTAACGATCCGCACCTTGTGCGGCATGCCTTTAGCGGTTTGCTCTCCTGCTCGCAGTGTAAGCAGGTCTTATGGCATCAAAAGGGATTCTGGCGCTGCCGGCAGGGCACCGATCACATTCGAATGCGGGATCCGGATATGCTGCGCCTGGTCTCGGCAGCGCTGGTCGAGGCGCTGAAGAACTACGAACCGTCCGAACAAAAGAAGGCGGCTATTAAAAAGACGAACGCCCGCGAACTGGCCGAACTCGAAGTCAGGCGCCGGCGCGTGCAAAAAGGATTTGAAGCGGAGATCTACACGGCTGAAGCCGCCAGAGAGAAGATCCAGTCGATCGATGCGCAGCTCCGGGAGATGCGTGATGTGGAGACTCGGGCTCTTCGGATGGAACAGCATCGACAAGAAATGGCCGGACTCGTCCGGCAGCTCTCCGCCCTGCTCGACCGCCTACCCGCCTGGCTGGCTGGCGACGACCCGAAGACCGTGAACCACCTGCTGATACGGCTCTGCCGCATCACGATCACCCCTAAGCATAGGGTACGGGTCCGGTTCAACGCTTCTTGAATTCTAGGACAGGCGTTCTATTGCTGGGAAAATTGAAAGTTTACCCGTAGGAAAACCACGCAGCGCAGCCTTGACATAATCTGATACCCCTCTCAGAAGAAACAAGCGGCAGAATGAATTTAACCTTGTTTTGAAGCCAACTCGAAAACTGGTCGCCATTACAAGACAAATTCTTTGAGTAGTTAGGGGAATTGCTAAGCAGGTGTTTCGATGGAAACACCTTTAACGCACACCGCCCCATTGCTGGGACGGGGCGGACAGGATGGGGAAAGAACGATCTGTCAGTTGTGCTTCAGATGTAGCTCGCATGACGAGCTGCCCACTAAAATTAGTATAACACACCTAGGTGGATTTTCATTAAAACAACCTTACAATGCCCCGGACGGGATTCGGACCCGCAACCTGAAGCTTAGTGGGCAACTGCTCTATCAATTGAGCTACCGGGGCAATTGGATTCTAGGTGTTTTATGCTTAAGAGTCAATAGAACAGAACATTAATTTCAGGAAAATTTGTTCTATTTATGCGGAGTTTCCGAAGGTGATCGTTCCTTAAACAAAAAGCCGCCCGGGAAGGGCGGCTCTCTTCAACAAAACAATATCCGACGGGATCCCAAAAATGGATCCATCTTTGAGCTTCTCCCTGATCTTTTCAGCCTGCTCTTTTATTTTTTCTTCGCTCATTGTGTCTCCTCTACCAAATTCTCCTCATTCTACCACTTACGGCATGATGTCGATATGTACGTGCCCGGTGGCCGCTCCCATGATGATCGCCCCGGCCGTGATCACAGCGATCGCCGCCACGGGACGAAACCACACCCACATCGTATCGATCTTCTTGTGATCGGAG
>JBGQIO010000358.1:0-3142 GCA_041498515.1 Anaerolineae bacterium | reverse complement strand
CAGAGACTTGCTTGCCGTTTTTACGTTGGCGTTCATCTGCTGCCCAGCCAGATCAACCAGCTTCCTTTGGGCATCGATAAACGTTTCGGTTGCCTGTCGCGCCAGGGCGGCCAACTCGGTCTTCTTGATTTTCTTGAAGCCGTTTCCGTGCCTGGCGCCGGTGACTTTGGCCGTCTCCTCGGCAATGACATCCATGAATTGTTTCTGGGCTTTGACAAAGTTCTCCATACCTTCACGGGCTAGTTCCGCCAGGAGCTTAGTCTGGTACGGCTTCCCGGCCTTGGCTGCCTCCACCCAGGTCTGAGTCTGCTTTCCGGCGATCTTCAGGAACTCCTGCTGCATGTGGATAAATGTCTCCACGCTACGTCGCAGCAGATCAACCGCATGGGTCGCGCGCTGATCCCCGATACGTTCCTTCACGCCGGCCATCAGGATTTCATGTTGTCTTAGTCCGAGGTCAAGCAGTACCTTCTGCCCCTCAATGAAATTGGTTACACCCTCTCCGGCTACTTCGCCAAGAATGGCCGTCGGCGAGTGCTGGGGATCGGTCAATTGTTGCCGCACGGAGTGCATGACGCTAGCATTCTGCCGCATGGCGAGATCCAGCAGGATCCGTTGCGTAGCAAAAAAACTCTGTACGCCTTGTTGGGCCCAGCTGGAAAGAAGAGTAACAAAGGACGGTTCCCGAGGATGAGTTCGGGAGGATTCTGATTTTACCGTTGCCGGCATTTGACACCTCCATTTATCTTGATTATTATGCTGCATTGCAGCATCAAATTAACTATACGAATCTATTGAATTTATGTCAATATGTATTTGTCCTTTGTGCACTGCAACATACGAGGAAGAGGGATGAAACCAGGCACTGTCATCATCAAGAAATATGGGAACCGCAGGCTGTACGATACCGCCGCCAGCCGCTATGTGAATCTCGACGACATTGCCGGATTCGTTCGCGAAGGCAAGCAGGTCCAGGTGGTGGACGCGAAAACCGGACAGGACCTTACCCGGGTCACTCTGACCCAGGTCATCATGGAAGATGCCAAGGACAAGCCCACCGGGCTGCCGCTCGAACTGCTGCGCCAGCTCGTCATCGCCTCCGATGAGGTTCGGCAGGAGTTCATCATGTGGTATTTGAAATCCGCCTTTGACGCTTATCAGAAGGTCCAGGATGCGGTACAGAGCCGTTTGGGCGAGGTCCAGACTGCTATTCTGTCCCCGATGGACATGATGAAGAAGTTTCTGGGCGAGCCGCCATCCGCACCGCCGCGAGCTCGGACTGAGCCGGAACTCGATGGGTTGCGCAAGCGAGTGGCAGAACTAGAGGCACGCCTCGAAAAACCCGCGCGACGAAAACGATCCCGGCAAAAGCGCTAAAGGCATGACTCATGCTTTGTAGGCGTCGTACAAAGCGAAATGATCACATCGCGAAGCGCGGTGATTAGGCAATCAAAGGGCCCGGGCTGGGATATTTCTCTCCTCAGGAACCTCTTCGGCTGCTTGCGCGGCCCAAAGCATGTCATACCCCGAATGTGCTATGGGGACGGGACGGGCATCAAGGTATAATCTGCAGTGGTCAAGCGTCGGCCTGTTGCAGCCACGCGCTGGCAGCACATGCTAGGATGCCGGGCCGAGCTAGGACGAAATTGCACAAGAAGAGAAGGGAAACAGCTCGATCGAAAGCTAAGGCCCGCCAACACACTCCACAGGCGCACTCCAATGTTGATTTTTCACCCTGGACGGAAGCGCTCTTCGCGGCCGAAATTCTCCTGCTGCACGCAACCCCTATTTACTATGGCTTTGGCGTGCCGCATGGGGATGACTCCGGGGTCGTCATCATTCCCGGTTTTCTCGGCACCGACCTCTATCTGATGGAACTCCATGGTTGGCTGGGGCGCATTGGGTACCGGCCGTATTTTTCCGGCATCGGGATCAACGCGGACTGCCCGAACCTCCTGATCAAGCGTCATCTGAACGAGACCATAGAAAAGGCCCGGGCGGAGACAGGACGAAAAGTTCACCTGATCGGTCATAGCCTCGGAGGGGTGATTGCACGCTCGGTGGCGGGCCAAAGGCCGCGCGATGTTGCTTCTGTGATTACCCTGGCCTCTCCAATTCGAGGTACCGTCACCAGTCGAACTGTTCTCCATGCCGCCGAAGCCGTTCGCCTGCGTATCCTGCAGGAACATGGCCGTGGAGTACTGCCGGACTGCTACACCGGGCGTTGCACCTGCAATTTTGTTGATTCGTTGAAGCGCGATGTACCGGACTCCATGCTCCAGACCGCGATTTACACGCGCCACGATGGCATCGTGAATTGGCGATATTGCATGACCAGGGATCCTGAGGCCAATTTTGAAGTCCCAGGCACGCATATCGGGATGGCGTTTAATCCATCGGCGTACACCATCGTCGCCGAGCGCCTCGCGAAGGCTCAAGCCTCCGAGTGAGCTCCCGGACCGCCCATCTCCACTACCGCCCCAGTAGTCGTTTCTAATTTCTCCACCAATCCGCCGCGTGGCTTCAGGCAGAGGGTCGCTCTCGCCAGGCTGTTGTTCATCACTTCCAAGCTGCCCCTGCAATCGGTCTTTACGTAAGGCAAGCGATGCAGGCTTGCGCCGCGACCGTCGAGCGCAACTTCCAGTTCGAATCCATCGGGCGCGAAACAACGGAAATCCCAGCACAAATTCTCCTGGTCACTTCTGATCTCCTTCAAATTGCGAAAGACGCGCTGTTTTGCGTTATGCCATAGCACCACTTTGCGAAAGACCAGCCCGAATGGCATTTCGTAAACCAGGACTTCGAACGTGCTTGGCGCTCCGTCAGGCCGAAGAAAATACGCGTGTGCCCAACGCCAGAACTTACGATGCCGGTAGCCACAGTTATGCCCTTGCACCCCGAACCCCAGAGGATCGCCTTGAAAACGGCGGCCATCTAGCATGATCTGCCCTGAAAAAAGTGCGTCTGAATGCGGCGTTCGCGAGAAACCAATCCAGCCCTTGCTGCTCAGCGTGACGCGAAACGTGGAATGAAATTGCAAGTCCCAAGAAATCGAGTGTCCCCGCACTTCCAAGGCTCCGCGGCAGGAGTTCTCCTGAATCTCATTGTTGCCGATTCGGAAATAGAATGGATCTCGCCCTCT
>JBGQIO010000357.1:0-3152 GCA_041498515.1 Anaerolineae bacterium | reverse complement strand
GTTTGTCGGCGATCATGATTTTCATAATAAATTTATCTTAATATTGAGAATGTCGGAATTATTCGTTTATAGCCAAACTCGCCATTCAATATTATCTGAATTATTATTGATATGCGAAACGGTTCTATTAATGGAAGCAGTCATGGTATCGGGTCCGTAGGTGCAGTCTCTTGGTTACGGATGGGATCAACAGGGTTCGACGGCCGCAAAATGCAGTAGCAACCGTTGCAAATACAAAAGCTAGAATTGCGATGATGAATTTTTTAGTGCGCGTGATGTTAACTTTTTTTCCCTTTACAAATTAGAATTGATGTCAATATAACACGCGTATTTATATAATGAATTTACATAGTTGTAATGTTATTCAATTGAAATACACTTAGTAAGGTTTATGTAAAGAGTAATGATGTTATCTAAATGACAAGCCAAGTAGTAAGGAATTTAGACTTTTGAACCTTGATAATACAGGCTGCGGGCCCTGGTCTGCAAATGCTAAAGAATTGCAAATCGGTATCTCATCCTCCCTTGCATCCGTTAATTTCTAAAAAATTAAAAATGCAAAGTCTGGCAGTTATCATCAGGAATGAGATAAAGACCTTTATATCGGTTAGAATTTCAATTGCACCCAAATAAATTTAGAAGATCCATTAGCCCTTTTTTATTTTTCAATGAATCATAAATACCATTCATAGACGGCATTTGGTGTGACCGACCAGGGACTCGTCGGAGCGCAACGGATAGCGGCGAAAAACTCGGTATGGACTAGGTTCTATGCCGGGTGGAACAACAAGGCGTTGGTCTGCGCTGTGCGTCCACACGCTTCGCCCCGCTACGCGGGGTAAACTCCGAACACGCGCCAGCAAGGAAACATCAGAGGCTTTGGTAGGCGTTAAGGTATCTCGAAGGACGGGGAATTGCTATACATAAGGGATGAGCCATTTCATATTCGTCAGTCGCCATGCCGTAAAACTCGTTATACCGAGCGCGGACTCAGCGCACAGGATCGCCCGCCGCTCTTTGCTCAAGTTTACCTTTCAGCCGCCTCAGAGACCTATCCATCATGGGTTTACCGATGATGGGATAGATGAACGTCCGGAACGCGAACGCTACCCATGGAGGCATAATGATCGTGACCACTCGCTCCATCAAAGTCCAACCGGCTTGTGGCGTGAAGGTGAATACGTGGGAGACCTCTCCGAAATCAGGATCTTTGGCGACGAAGGCAAAGCGCGTAGGCGGCTCATACCCGGTCACACGCAACTCGTTGAGCCGGTTCTTTTCCGTCGCCACTTCGCCGTGCGAACGATATTGGTTGCCGACGGCAACAGGCCCGGACGTGAGAGCCTCGATCTCCAAATGTCCGCCGCTCCATTCGGGATGCTTCGTCAGATCGGACACGTATGCAAATACGACTTCCGGCTTGGCATCGATCACTACACGGTATATGCGCGTTACAGTGGTCATGGCTGACTCCTTCTATAATCTCCGCAATGAATGACTTAATAACGTCCGCCGGCTTGATCCGACCGCAGTGGAGATGGACACCCTCCTTGGTCCAGTCTTCGGCAGACATGCCACGGATGGCCTCGCCTAACTGCAAGATTGCACCTGGAAAGGAAAGGCGACTGGTGTCCTAATAACACCTGAGACACGCAGACATATTCGAATTATAGACCAAGACCCCACCCTGACCCTCCCCTAAAGGGGAGGGAGACATTCCCAAATTTTTGGATGTAGGCCGGAGAACACCGCCCACATCCAAAAATTTGGGAATATTGCTGAAGACATGAGTAGAACCTAATGATCGTATCTTTCCACGAGGTTGCGCCTGCTTGTATATTTAACCTTCTAGCCCGCTGGGTAGCGCAATGGCATAATCAAGTTTGACCAACCAAGCTTACTTTGCCTATCGCCTAATTACCTGAACCCTGATCGACAAATCACGCGATCCCTAAACACCTGACCCTTACTCATTTTCAGTTATTTTAGTCTTGACTGAAATAACTAAAGGAAGTAGAATCGCCCGCTGGAGCTAACCATGAAAAATACCGATCCTCCCCACCGTAATACCAAAGCCTCGAAGATGACCCCGGAAGTGAGCAAGTTCATCGAGAGCATGGGAATGTACTTCGAGAATATGGGGATCCCCCGTATCGGAGGTCGGATGCTGGGATTGCTGATGATCTCGCACGACCCCCTCTCGGCAGAAGATATCGGATCCATCCTCAAGGTAAGCCGCGGCAGCATTTCCACCAATACTCGAACCCTGCTCGCCGCCGGACTCGTGGAAAAGATCTCCCTGCCCGGCGAGCGGACCACATTCTTCGTCTATCCGGATACCGGCTTGGAACAGCGCATGGTGGCAGGCATCCAATCTACAATGATATTCAGGAAGATATCGGAGCAAGGGCTCGCCACACTGAACCCGGAGCACTTTGCCCGGCATCGTCTCGAGGATGCAGTCAAGTGGTCCGACATGCTGCTCGAATCCTTCCATACAGTGATCGCTGACTGGCATGCACGTCAGCAATCAGTACCGGAAAAGAAACGACAAAATAACCCATCCAAATTAACCGAGGACCCATTCCGAGTGACAAAAAACGTACCGCAGAAAACTTAAAATCAATAAACCGCAACTTCGAGGTGTCATTGCGAGTGAGAAAAGCGACCGAAGCAATCTCCGCTTAATCGGGAGAAATTACCCAACAAAATCTCATCCACTTTATTGGAGATTACCCTGAAGAGCACAGGATCTTCGACCCCGGCGACCTTCGTCCTTCTCGCAATGACAAAAATTTAAGTTTCATTCGCGGTTAAAACTTTAAGAATTAGCGACACACATTATCCAAAGGAGTACATACATGCAACTTTACCTGCGCCTGGCCTGGCGTAATATCTGGCGCCACCGCCGCCGAACCCTGATCATCGTCGCGGCCATGGGGCTTGGCCTGGCATTCATGATGTTCTATGACGGCCTAATGGATGGATTCAATCAGGCCATTTACGGCAACGCCATCCGCGTCCTGGGTGGCAACATTCAGATCCACGCAGCTGGCTATCGAGAAAAGATCGATACCAACCCGCTCCTGCCCCTGGCGAATGACACAGCCGTCGTAAAAACAACCCTTTCCGATCCGAGGGTGGTTGCGGCG
>JBGQIO010000356.1:0-3173 GCA_041498515.1 Anaerolineae bacterium | reverse complement strand
GAAACACAACATAATAGACCAAATCAGTGCGCCCCGGGGGTTGGGTGTGGTGGAGGAGTATCGACGACTCATGCGGCTGGCGCCAAAAGGACCCACCCTCAAGGCCAGTGTGCCGGGGCCATATACGCTAAGCGGCCGGCTTGTCCCTAATCAACTCTACCTGGATCGTTATGCAGTCACAGAAGCGTTGATCCCGATCGTCCGTACCGAACTCGAAGCATTGGTCAAGGCCGGCTGCTTAGAGATCACTTTGGATGAACCATCAATGAGTTGTTACGCTTACAAGGAAGGCACAGAGCGCTTCGTGGATATATTCAATCGCACTGTCGCATCGGTGTTCGGCAAGTGCCATTTATCCACACACCTTTGCTTTGGTAATTTTAAAGGCCGCGCTATAGGTCCACGACAGTACGCTCCCATGTTCCCGGCCTTCCTTGACATGAACGTTGACGAAATCCATCTTGAGATGGCCAGCCGGGAGTTTTCCGAGATAGAGATCGTTGAAGAAATCGCGAGGGTGAAGAATGTGGCGGTGGGCATCGTGGACGTGAAAAGCTATTACATTGAAACGCCTGAAGATATCGCTAAACGCGTCCGCCATTGCCTTAAGTACGCACGAGCCGAACGGTTGTCTTTCGCGCCCGATTGCGGTCTGAGTCAAACCGCCCGCTGGGCGTCGCGCTTAAAACTCAACAATCTGGTCGCTGGCGTCCGGATCGTCCGTAAGGAGTTAGGGTTGGCATGATCCAGCCGATCCTCCAAGACGATGCTTTTTTGCAGGATATCAAGAATGCCGCCAAAGAGCAAGATCGACTACACCTGTGGTGGCTTGGGCAGAGCGGATATCTTATACAATGGCAGGGCCACCATCTTTTGATGGATCCCTACCTTTCAGAGTCTCTCACTAAAAAATACGCCAGTACGGAAACACCTCATATCCGGATGACCGAACGCGTGATCGCGCCCGAACGATTAGACTTTATAGAAGTGGTCTCATCGAGCCATAACCACACGGACCACCTAGACGGCGAAACGCTGATCCCGTTATTGCGAGTAAACCCGGACCTGACCGTGATCGTCTCCCGCGCCAACATTAGCTTCGCAGCAAACCGTTTAAAGGTACCCCCTGAGAGATTGACCGCGATCCAGGTTGATTCGCCGCCCATGACTGCTGGTCCGTTTACCTTTCATGCAATCCCCTCCGCACATGAAATGCTGGAAACCGACGAGCAAGGCGACTACAAATTTATTGGGTTCATCCTGGAGGTTGGCGGTCGAACGATTTATCACAGCGGCGACTGTATCATGTATGACGGGCTCGCAGAGCGTCTTAAACGCAGGAAGATCGACCTAGCGCTTCTGCCCATCAATGGGCGTGACCCATCGCGCGGTGTGCCGGGGAATTTTGACCCAAGGGCAGCGGCACTACTGGGCAAGGAAATTGACGCCGGATTGGTCATCCCGTGCCATTATGAAATGTTTGAGTTCAACACGGTTTCACCGCAAAGTTTCGCGGAAGCAGCTGAGCATTTTAAGCAGGAATATTATGTGATGAAGTGTGGGGAGCGTGTGGATTTGTGACAGGATGGCTAAAAACAACATCTTTCTTTATTAAGGAGAGGTGTATCATATGGGTCAACAGATGGAACAAGGATGGGCTCATGCATATCGTACATGTCTTTATCCACGTCAAACCTGATCAAGTCGAAGAATTTAAAACCGCTTCTGTGACGAATGCCCAAAGCAGTTTAAAGGAACCGGGTGTTGCCCGCTTCGACCTTATCCAACAAGCCGATGATCCAACCCGGTTTCTACTCGTTGAGGTCTTCCGTGCTTCGGAAGATGCGGTCAGGCACAAAGAAACAACACATTATAAGCATTGGCATGAGACCGTCGGACCCTTGATGGCTGAACCGCGGACGCGTATCACTTACCAGAACGTTTTTCCAGACGAGTCCGGTTGGGGGTGATAGTTGCGCTTCGAATTTGCCACCGCCACGCGGATCGTTTTTGGACGGGGACGGGTCAAGGAATTAGCCCCGGCCGCAAAATCGTTCGGGGAACGCGCCCTGATCGTCGGAGGAAAATCCGGCCCACGGGTCCCCGGGCTGATCGAGCAACTTCGAGAAGAAGGTGTTTCTACAAGTGAATTCCATGTTTCAGGGGAGCCGACGGTTGCGGTCATACTGTCTGGGCTTGAGCAGGCAAGAGCTGAACATTGCGACCTGGTCATCGGTGTGGGTGGAGGCAGTGTCATCGACTCGGGAAAGGCCATCGCAGGGTTGCTAACTAACCCAGGACAGATCTACGATTACCTCGAGGTAATCGGAATGGGGAAACCACTGAGCCATCCCTCTGCACCATATATAGCAATTCCGACAACAGCCGGCACCGGATCGGAGGTGACGCGAAATGCTGTTCTGACGGTCACCGATCATAAGGTCAAGGTCAGCCTGCGGAGTCCATTGTTGCTACCGCGTCTGGCAATCGTCGATCCGGAACTGTCGTACAATTTGCCACCCGAAATAACAGCCGCCTCAGGGCTGGATGCTCTCACCCAGCTCATTGAACCGTTCTTATCGAATGCATCCAATCCGATGACTGACGCTATCTGCCGGGAGGGGATCCGCTACGTTTCGCGGTCATTACGGCAGGCTTATGAACACGGTGATGACCCACAAGCCCGCGAAGACATGTCCATTGCGAGCCTGTTCGGCGGCATGGCACTCGCCAACGCAAAGCTCGGCGCGGTGCATGGGTTCGCCGGTCCGATCGGCGGGATGTTCCATGCGCCCCATGGGGCTGTCTGCGCGCGGTTATTACCGCTAGTAGTCGAGATGAATCTGAATGCGATGCAAGATAGAGCGGCTCAACAACCGACTCTCGAACGGTTCACCGAAATGAGCCGGCTTCTTACAGGCGATCAAGACGCTCACGCTGAAGATGGTATTAAATGGCTGTATGAGCTTTGTTCCGCACTAAAAGTTCCACCGCTTGCGAGCTACGGGGTAACAACATCAGATTTCCCGGAAATCATTACCCAGGCCAAGAGAGCCAGCAGTATGAAGGGGAACCCGATCGAGCTGACGGATCATGAATTATCACGGATCATGGATCTGGCTTTGTAAAAGCAAAACCGGATGGGGAAATCCATCCGGTTTTTCATATCTATT
>JBGQIO010000355.1:0-3182 GCA_041498515.1 Anaerolineae bacterium | reverse complement strand
CGGGACCGTCTTTGGGGCCTTGGCAGATTTTTTAGCCGCATCGATAAACACCACTACTGCCGGCGGTGACCATCACTCCGCTCCCCACGTCGAAAAGCAGCTCATCGACTGGTTCAAAGAGTTGTTCGGCTTTCCGGCCTCTGCCAGCGGCGTCCTCACCGGCGGAGGTTCAGAGTCGAATTTGATTGGTCTGGCGGTTGCCCGTAATGCGAAGGCCGGCTTCCCGGTTCGCGAGGCAGGCCTCCAGTCGGCTCACCCAAAACTCGTAGTTTATACCTCGGAACAGGCTCACAGTTCCATACAGAAGGGAATAGAACTGTTGGGGCTAGGTACGGGGTCCCTGCGCTTGATCCCGGTCGATGACCGGTTCCAGATTGATATTGCGGCTCTGGAGAAGACCATCGCCCGGGATCGTTCGGACGGGTATCTTCCGATCTGTGTCGTCGGCGTGGCGGGTACGACAAATACGGGAGCGATTGACGACTTGAATGCCCTTGCAAAAATCTGTGAACGGGAGAACCTGTGGTTTCATGTGGATGGCGCGTTTGGCGCGTGGGCTGTCCTGTCTCCCCAGGCCAGTGGGCTTCTGACGGGGATGGAACGGGCGGATTCATTGGCTTTCGATCTGCATAAGTGGATGTCCCTTCCATATGATATCGGATGCGTGCTTGTGCGGCAGGAGGAGGATCATCGCAAGGCATTTTCCCTGATGCCTGCCTATCTCTCTCACGGGGAAGGTGGGCGCGGTATGACGGGGGGAGACCTGCCTTGGTTTAGCGATTACGATTTCAAGCTGTCAAGGAGCTTCCGGGCGCTCAAGGCCTGGTTCTGCCTCAAGGAGCATGGCGCTCTGAAATTTGGCCGGTTGATTCAACAGAATATTGACCAGGCCCGCTACCTGGAACAATTGATAAGCGCTTCACCCGAATTGGAATTGGCGGCTCCTGTTGCACTGAATGTTGTCTGCTTTCGATTCATTCAGCCGGGATTGGATCCCGAGGCGCTGGATAATCTGAACAAACAGATCCTCGTCGAATTACAGGAGCAGGGCATAGCCGCGCCTTCCGGGACCACCCTTGGTGGCAAATTTGTCATGCATATTGCGCATACGAATCACCGCACTCAACGGAAAGACTTTGATATCTTGGTCCGGGAAGTGATACGGATCGCCCATCAGTTGATCCAGTAAATTGCAGCCCTGCCCTTGTGGAGATACTATGTCCGTGACACCTGAACTGATTACCTTCGACATTTTCGGAACGGTGCTCGATTGGCGCGCCGGACTGGAAGCCGCGTGCCAAGCTGCCGGGCGGCCGTTGCGCGCCGGCGAGTTCGACCGCATCGTGGATGTGCAGGGCGAGCTTGAGCAGGGCGATTTTCTCGATTACGCCGAGATCACTCGCCGCAGTCTCATGCAAGTGATTGGGCTAAGCGACGCAGCCGCTGCCGGGATCGGTGCGAACGTGGGTCACTGGCCTTTGTACGGCGATTCGCCGGCCGCGCTTCGTTCTCTCATGCAGATGGCGCCGTGTGCGGCGCTGACCAACAGCGACCGCGTGCATGGCGAGCAGATGCAGGGGCAGCTCGGGTTTCACCTCGACGATTGGCTCTGCGCGCAGGAAGCGCGGGTCTACAAGCCGAATCCGCATTTCTGGCATCTCATGGCGGGCCGCCGTGGCCTCAACCTCGGCCCGGGCTGGTGGCATGTTTCGGCCTACGCCGATTACGACCTCTCGGTCGCCAACGACCTCGGTCTCACCACGGTGTTCGTCGAGCGCCCGCACTCCAGGTCTGGCCCCGCCTCCCACTCGGTCCGCGACCTGCCCGGACTAGTGGCGCTTTTGTCTTAAACCGGAAATGACGCGCAACCCTGCAATCGAGCTGAGCGCCTAACCCCCGCTTGCAGCGGATCGTTGAGGTTTGACCAAGTGAAATGAACGTACCCGGGTCAGGGGCTTGCCTCACCATGATGACATATGACACATGACTCAAAGGGCGGAACACAGTAGACTAAAGCAGTAATAAATATCAATTTAATGATTGCCGCCTGACACACCAATTTGGAAATTTATTTTTGAACGCCTGTAAGCAGTTAAGTAGCCAAATGGTGACAAACAATGCTTGGATTGCCAGTAAGAATGTTGTGATTTCTTATGGTTGGCCGTCGAACATGTTACTTAGTAGTTCATTTACCCGCCGGCATACCCGGTTACCCGTCTAAGTCATATCGGAGGCGATTATGAAAGAGAGAAGAGGAGAGCATCCTTTTGGCGATGCTGGGCAGTTGATCTTTGCTGCTTTGTTTCTGGTCGTATGGGTGGGAGATTCATTCTTTTTTCATTGGTCGACATTCTTGGCAGGTTCGGTTCCAAACCCCCTCCGCAACGCGCTCTTGGGATTCGCACTCTTGTTTACACTGATCCTTTTGGTGACAGGGCGTGCGGTCATCAGCGGAAAGGAACAACCTAATTATATAATCGACCGTGGACCTTTTCACTATGTGCGACACCCCGTGTACCTGGCGGTTCTAATGGCCTACGTTGGGACAGCGATCTCATCGCTGTCTCTTCTTTCCTTTGTATTCTTGATTCCCATCTTTATCTTCTACAACTACATCGCGGGCTACGAAGAAAAACTGTTGGAAGCGAAATTCGGAGAGACATACCGGGAATATGAGCGGAGGACTGGCAAGTGGCTGCCGGCTGTTGTGCGGCGAGCCTGAGGCGGAAAAATTGTATTGAAAGTAGAAGCGAGGTTGCCAAACACCTCTGGCGTCATCCGTTAGGCTCTATTAATAGGTGGATTCATTCGATAAGTATTTTACGCATTGATCCCAGCGCTCTAAAGGTCGCCTAAACCATCCTCAGCTATAATAGTTGTGGCCGCGAGCAACGCAGGCTCGGGCTGCTCCGCACATTCGATCCGGCCCTCAAGTCCACAACTTCCAGAGGAAACATATGCAAGCCGTTCCTTCACTCACAACCTCAACTCGCAAGCTTGAACTTTTCCTTGCTGTCATTGGGACAGCCGTCTGCCTGCTAGTTACCGCTGGCATTTGGCAGGTTATCCGCGCGCAGCAACCGATGTGGCCTCTACCGGATCTCTATCTGCTGGAAATGTTTGCCGCGAGTGCCTTGGGCCTGTGGGCCATCTGGAGCAGCGGATCGACGCGATCGCCCTTT
>JBGQIO010000354.1:0-3200 GCA_041498515.1 Anaerolineae bacterium | reverse complement strand
GGGAATAGGCTGGTGGACATATTTCGCCCCCGTTTTCTTAGTGATAAATTCCCAGCTGTAATCACAGGCGCCATATTCATGATCGCTTGTCAATATTTCGTCGCCGGTCTGCATGATAAGACTGTGGGACACAATGTTTACACCTTGAGTTGCATTGGGAATATAAACAAGATCATCGGCTTCGGCATTTAGATATCCTCCAAGCGCTTGGCGGGACCCTTTCAAAAGCTCATCCAGTTCGCGATCGAGAAATAGCACCGGCTGTCGTACCAGCCTTAGCTGCCAATCCCGATAGGCATCGTAGACAAGTTTTGGGGTGGCGCCGAAAGAGCCGTGATTTAAGAATGTAACAGCCGGGTCAAGTTGAAAGTAATCGCGGAGTCCGAGCATATTTTTAGTTCCATTAATAGATAGGGATGAGTTTCAACAGGATCACATAAACCCCTGCATTATAAGCAGCATGAGCCATCATTCCGGCAGTGATCGATCGCGAACGCCAGGCCAAAAGACCAAAGAGCAGACCTGAAACGGGGACTACGATCCAAAAATTAAATGGCAGCGCATCCTTGAAGTAAAGATGGGCACTCATAAATAAGCCTGCCTGAACCAGCCACACCCAGATTTCGCGCCAGCCTAGCTCGCGCAAATACCCCCACAAAAAACCACGGAAGACCGTTTCTTCAGAGATCGCTGCAAATCCAAGTTGATACAAAAAAGCTATACCTGTAGAAGTTGTCACTGAAGAAAGTCCCGTATAGCCTGGTCCGCTGAACCTCGCATTTGACAGAAAAACACCGAGGTTAGGGAGAGCAGATATTACAAAACCAATCAGCAACCCAGAGATGAGCCATCCCCAGGAACGGGCTTGAATGTGGATAAGTCTGTAACCGCTCCGCCACAGAACGATGACCAACGCAAGGCTGATCGCCCAAATCGACAAGCTGACCGGATGCGGGAAGGTGAGAGGAATATCAATACCCAAATAACCCAGGATCAAGGTTTGAACGGGCTTGATCAACAAGATCATAATGAGTGCGAGCGTATCAATATGTACTCCTGATAAAGCTTCTCTCTCCCACCAAATCAAGAATGCAATCAGGAAATAAGTACCCACCTGATAAATCGCCGGTCCCCATTGTTCATTGCTAGGATATGCGTATGTAATGAACACGGAGAAGGGAATCCTGAGAAACAACAGGGCCGCGATGGCCGCCCATGCAACTATCCGGTGGAAGGTATTTTTCTCATGGATGACTGCCATTACAGTTCTTCTTCCGGCATTCGGCGCATAGTTTACATGACACTTGACACATGGCGCTTGCCCTTTGGAACATTATAATCATCCCGTGTTTTCCCGGGTTTTCAAGAGTTCCATTTCAAAAGAATATCGAGCCAATTTTATACATCTTTACTTCGATATGGGCTGGTATGGGGTATTGGCCGGGTCTTCCATAAACTTCCTGAAAATCTATGCCGCCCGTCTGGGCGGAAACGGTTTCCAGATCGGAATGCTCGACGCCAGCACTGCGCTGGTAGGCCTCGCGCTGGCAATTCCTGCCGGCCATTGGATCGTGAAACGGCCGATTGGGAAGATGATCTTCTGGACCTCCGTGGTCTATCGCCTCGGTTTCCTTTTGTGGATTCCGCTCCCATGGCTTTTTAACGAATCAGGACAAGTCTGGGCTTTGATCGCGCTTGCGCCGCTTATGGCTATCCCATTTACGCCTCTCTCCGTGGGATTCAACGCCTTATTCGCTGCGGCGGTCCCGGATGAATATCGTGCTCACGTGGCGGGAATACGCAACGTCGTTTTATCCGTCACTTTTATCCTTGCTTCACTCGGGAGCGGATATTTGCTGGATCACCTGACACTTCCCACCGGTTACCAGGTTGTTTTCGCGATCGGTTTTTTTGGAGCGGCGATGAGCAGCCTGCATCTCTATTTTGTAAGGCCGCTCCCCCCCTCGAATGTTTATCAGCTTTCGTCGAAACCAGTTCCGGTTAAGGTTATCGAAGGAGCGAAAAACAACAGAAGTTTTACCTCCGCCATCCGAGCGGATGTCTGGTCTACGGATTTCCGCAATGTCCTACTGGTCATGATGGGTTTCCACCTGGCCCAGTATCTGGCGCTGCCACTATTCCCCTTATATCAAGTAAATCAACTTCATCTTAACGACAATCAGATCGGTATCGGCTCGGCTCTGTTCTATGTGATCGTGTTGGTTGGTTCGACCCAGTTGAGGGCTGCTGTAAATAAACTTGGCCATCGAACGGTGACCGCCCTCGGAGTGATCGGGATGGGATTCTATCCGTTCCTGATGGCCTTTTCGACAACGCCACTAGATTATTATGGGGTTTCGGCATTGGGAGGCCTTAGTTGGGCATTAGCTGGAGGAGCGTATGCCAACTATTTGCTGGAACGTATGCCTGCTCACGATCGCCCTGCTTATCTGGCCTGGTACAACGTGATCCTGAACGCCTGCATTCTAACAGGCTCCCTGCTGGGACCATTAGTGGCCGTTCAGATAGGCCTGGTTGCCGCGTTGTTCGTATTTGCTGCGGCCCGCATGCTGGCTGGTATTGCAATCTGGAAATGGGGTTGAACCAGATTTCCAACTGATATAAAAAGCAGTAAAATGAAAAACATGTCCGAGGAAGTAAAAATCGTCGCGACCAACCGCAAGGCTGGGTTTGAATATTTCTTACTTGAAAAATTTGAAGCGGGTCTTGCTTTGCGCGGCAGTGAGATCAAGTCTGTCCGTGCGGGGCAGGTGAGTCTGGCTGAATCCTACGTCGATATCGAAAACGGCCAAAACGCCTGGCTGGTTGAAGCGCACATCGCGCCTTATGAACAAGCTAATCGTTTCAATCATGATCCAAAACGCAAACGCCGGTTACTATTGCATAAGAAACAGATCCGGGAACTTTGGAACGCTGTCCGCTTAAAAGGGATGACGATCGTTCCAACGAAGGTTTATATCAAAGACGGACGTGCCAAGATCGAGATCGCACTGGCGCGCGGCAAGAAAGCTTTTGATAAAAGAGCTGTGATCGCCAAGCGCGATCAAGCGCGGGAGCAGGAACGCGAATCGAGAGTAAGATAGTTTCAGTCACGTGATCCGATTTGCAAACATTCTTAAATTCGAAAAACTCGAAGACTCTCAATGACCCAAACTTACACAATCGGCGGGATCAATCAG
>JBGQIO010000353.1:0-3219 GCA_041498515.1 Anaerolineae bacterium | reverse complement strand
GCAGCTTACTACGGGCATTCATTAGTGGGCATGTTCCTGTTCGTGGCATTTGTTATTTGGTTTCAGATGAAAAATGAGGAGGGCATTAGCCCGCTCAAAACCTTTTTATCAGGTTACCTTCTCGGTTATGCCGTGATCACCGAATATCCAACCGCCCTTATCGTCCTGATCATTGGCTTGTACATTCTATTCATCATGTGGAAAAAAAAGAAGTTGATGGATCGAAAGCTTTATATCTGCCTGATCCTGGGTGCAGCAATTCCGGTGGGTGTTTTTATGCTTTATAACCACTCGGTTTACGGGAACCCCCTGGCGATCGGTTACGCCGATGAATCATCCATTTCTTTTCGTGCGAGTCAGAACACCGGTCTGATGGGCATCGGACTGCCGAAGCCCGGGATTCTATTTTATATGACCTTCCACACCACTATGGGGATATTCTGGCAGAGCCCCATATTATTACTGGCGTTTCTGGGCTGGTTCGCCATGCTGAGAAATCCTCAATATCGCCCGGAAGCCATTTTTTCTTTTACCGTGATCTTGCTGTATTTTGTTCTTTTAAGCGGATATTATGCGTGGTGGGGTGGCCTGGCATTTACCCCAAGACACATTTTGCCTGCCTTGCCCTTCTTCAGTATTCCTCTCGCCTTTCTCCCTGAAAGGTTTCGGAGAGCTGCATTCATCCTTGCACTGATTTCGATCGGACAAATGTTCATCGTTGTCGCAACGCGCGATGACGGCTTGATCGATATAACGATCAACTATTCCAGGGGTTTATTCTATAAAATGTTCCAGAACTCGACGATTTACAACGTCTATCTGCCTAATTTTCTTTCCGGAAAACTTGTTCCGAACCTGGGTCAGGAGTTCTTTAATTTAACAAACCTCGGAAGCCTGACTCCACTATTTATCGTCGAGGCCGTCCTCCTGGCATCCTTTATTTTCCTCTCACGTCCTCAAATAAGCGGGGATAGCCAGTAACCCTTGTGTTATACTGAACCTTGTTGTCAACAGGGTTAGGTGATTCTCTTCCGAGGTCGTCCAATTCCTGGTTATTTATTTGCCCGCAAGGCGGGCCTGAAAGTAGGAGAAAATGGAATCCAAGTTATATGTCGGCAACCTATCGTACTCAACCACGGAAGATGACCTACGGACCCTGTTCACCCAGGCTGGCACGGTAGCGTCGGTGGCTTTGATCAAAGACCGCGATAGCGGTCAATCCAAGGGTTTCGCCTTTGTCGAGATGAGCACGCAGGTGGAAGCCGAGAAAGCCATCAGCATGTTCAACGGCTATCAGATGAGCGAACGCGAATTGAAGGTCAGTATGGCACGTCCGCGTGAAGAGACGGGCCGTGGAGGCTTTGGGAATCGCGGCAGCGGACGCGGGCATCGCCCTCAACGCGGCGGCGGCAAACGCTATTAGGCCGTCCCTTCTCTAAATAGGTTAGTCTCCCCACCTGACATGGCGGGGAGATTTTTTTATCTTGTCTTCCCCCTTCAATTGCTGTACACTTGTTCTATGCGATAATCAGCCATAAGCATTAGGAGGAGGAATAAGATGGACGATAAAGCAGAAATAATATATTCATTCATTGATAGCCAGAATCTAAATCTTGGAGTAAGCAGTCAAGGGTGGAAATTAGATTGGAGTAAATTTAGGCAATATTTACGAAATAAATACAATGTTACTAAAGCGTATTTATTCATTGGCTACAAACACGGTAATGAGGGACTCTACACCGGCCTCCGAAACAAAGGTTATATAGTTATACTGAAACCAACCCTGGTATTGCCAGACGGAACGATTAAAGGAAATGTTGATGCAGAGTTAGTATTGCATTCAATGATACAGTATCAAAGTTACACTAAAGCAATAATAGTTTCAGGAGATGGAGATTTTCATTGTTTAGCCGAGTATTTGGTACAGAAAAACAAACTTCTCCACTTAATAGTTCCGAATATTACATATTCCAAACTTTTAAAGAAATTTTCTAACTTTATTATCCGTATTGACCAGCTAAGGGGGAGTTTGGAACAAGTATAAAAAAAGACCGGCATCGGCGTTCGGTCGAAACCTTAGGCCTATCCAGTCATCGTGATACACACATAATAACACCTACTTCAACCATTGTCAATACGCCTATTTAGAATGCCCCAAATATTAGCACTTCTGTTTGCGTTTGCGAAATACACGATTCCCTTTGAAGGGAGAATGTTTTGGCCGAATCTAATACCATCTCCCAGCACTTTAAAGGCAAGGACCTCATAGTGAAATCCATTTACGACCGGATCCTGACCGAATCGTGTAAATTTGGACCTGTGATCGAAGAACCGAAGAAAACTTCAATTCACCTGGTCAACAAGTCGGCATTTGCGGGCGTGACGACCAGAAAAAATGCTCTGATCCTGAATATCAAGTCCGCCGCGCCGATCGAGCATAAGCGCATTTCCAAATCGCAGCGGGTATCCGCCAGTCGTTTTCACCAGGAAGTGAAACTGGTCTCTCCCAATGAGGTTGATCCTTCCCTGATCGGTTGGTTGAAGGAAGCCTACCTACTTAGTGACTGAGTCTCGCCGGGAGCTTCGCTTCTTAGCTTTTCTGCGGACTCGAGAGCTGTGTCTCTATTTTGGAAGTGGGACTACGGACGAGATGATCACGAGGCGGTAATCGCCGGTGTCTTTGGACTGCGCCCAACGCGGCTCAAATGCGATCTGAAAACCGGTATCCTGGCACAACTTGCGATAAAGCTCCATGAACTCTTCCACGGTATGAGCCGGCCTGACGACCGGCGAATTTGATGCATGGTTATTGTGTTTTGACATTTGAAATTCCTTTCTTGGGCACGGCATGCCGCGCCCCTACGTTATGCACTTGTAATGGTTTCCCACGCGGTGGCACCACCGACGCGGAGTTTGTTGAGAGTGGTATCGAAGTAGATGCCACCTTTGACATAAGCCGGCGCGCTGGCGGTCGGCGCTTGCGCCGGCAGCATCACGTCACCGAACCGTACCAGGCCTAAGCCTGTGTAGATTGAATAATTCGTGCCTGCGCCGGCGACGTCTCCGATCTTCAAGCCGTACGCGGTTGTAATCGTCCCTGCGTTAACGAGGGCAGGAATTGAAAGAGCGGTTGCTGTCCCAACCACGCCCGAGGCATTGGTATTGGACACACTGATTTGAGCGCCGATCAACGCGGTGATTGTCCCTGTGCTGGTGTTG
>JBGQIO010000352.1:0-3239 GCA_041498515.1 Anaerolineae bacterium | reverse complement strand
GCTTCCCATCCACGCATCTTCGCGTTCCGCAGTAATGTGGAAAAAGTAAGTGTTTTGTGTAGAGTATTGTACACGATCAATTAATTATATACCGCATCATTTGTTCAAGCTTATATTGCAGCGCAACCGCCAAATGCGCAGCCCGGACCTGATCATGCCCACGCAGGTCTGCCATCGTGTACGCCATCTTGACCACTTTGTGAAACCCGCCTGCAGACGGGTTCAATTGTCCTGAATGTAAAGGGAGGATGACTGTCGCTCGCTGACACATTTCTGCCCAATTATCTTGCCGGTTCGCTCTTTCGATTTCAGATGGAACTTTTGACTTCAACGGATATACGGGTCTCTTTCGGAGATACTTGTCGTTATTATCACTTGTAATTAATATCAGCCAAATTTAGTTTTGATATTCCGCTTGTCTTATTCATTGTTACATTATTTGAGTCGATCATCAACGACGCGTAACGAGGGAAGTAAACGCCAATTATCAGTCAACTCTTTTTCTCAGTTTGTGCGACATACAAAGTCCTTTAATAAACTGCTGCAAAAGAATCTGGTATCCCGAATATATAACCCGTATCGGAGGGTTCTTCTTAGTGTTCTTAATATGGAGTAGTAATAAATGGTGGAGAGGATCGCGATCTCATGAAAAAGAATTCCCTCTTTTTAATTAGTACCGTGTTGATAATTTCGGCCCTGGGTTATTTGGGCAGCGGATACCTGGTCTATGATCGTCTTTCAAAAGTAGGTCCTATAGATGCGAAAACCCTCCCAAATACTCCCACGAGCTTCAAGGTCACGTACCCGGAATATGCCAGCTTTGATACAACGCCTTATCTCATGACTTCCTACGTAGTTGTCAATTTTCCCAGCCGCCAGGCGAATATCAATTTGATGGGATGGTATATTGAAGTTGATCCGTCTGCACCAGTCGTGATAGTGACACACGGGCTCGGAGATAGCAAAAAGGATGCCAACGTTCTGGTCCCTGCCGGTATGTTGGCTCACAATGGTTTCAACGTCTTGATGTATGACCTTCGCAACCATGGGGAATCAGATCACGACAATGGGAGGACGAGCATCGGGAATAAAGAGTACCAGGATGTATTGGGAGCCTGGGACTGGTTGACAAAAGTAAAAGGGTATTCCTCCGCAAGGATAGGTTTGTATGGTGTCTCTCTCGGTGGCGGCACCACCCTAATGGCCTTTGGAGAGGAATCCCGTGTTGCCGCTGCTTTTGTTGACTCGCCCTTCGCTGACCTGTCACAAATCATGAATGCAGAATTGATTAGAAACCGCTATCCAACAATTCTTATTCCGGCTGCGATCTTAATGGCGCGAATAGCGTCTGGTGATGACTTACTGGCACACAGCCCGAAAGAGGCGATATACAATGATAACGGACGCCCGCTTTATATTGTCCATGGAACAGGAGATAAGCGGATCAGCGTGAACCAAACCCGCGAACTAGCTGCGCTCGCCCAACAGAACGGCGCCAATGTCACAACATGGATCCCGGAAGGCGTTGGACACGTTGATAGTGTGTTTGTTTATCCAGATGAATATGAAAAACGATTGGTTGGCTTTTTCAAAATGGCCTTGAAATAGCTCAAGAACCTAACACGTAGGGTCAAACGTCCTCGCTATGTCATTTCATATTACCCGGTGTGTGGCCGGAGGTGAGATGAACTATATCCAAGTCGATCAAATCTTGCATGCGATAAGGAATCAGTGTATATTGTCCTCCGCTTTAAGGTGATGGCTTTTATACACGATTATTAATTCATATCCCACCCTAGCTAATATCACACTTATATAATAATACAAAAGGTAGGAACACAAAGGTATTATGATTTGGGCGATCCTGCCAGATACCTCCAGTACTGAAACTCTCCTCAATAATCTATCTGAAGCCGATTTCGATTTGAATGAGATTTCGGTGATGATGCAGGATATGAGTCAAAGGAACACAATATTCAAAGATCTTGGTCCTCTGCAAGGTGTAGAGTTGAATAAGATCGAAAAAGCACTGATCAAGCTTGGGTTGTCGAAGGAAGGTGCAGGTAGCTGCAAAGAAGCAATTATCGGCGGGAAGGTGCTGGTGGTTATGAATGTGGCCGAAGAATTTCATCCCGCGGCAATCGAAATGTTCCAGGATCACTCCGCCCAGCTGATAAAAGGATGACTTCATGAAGAATCGTAAAACCCCCTCCATATTGACAGTGGTCGTCGTGATAATCGTACTGATATATTATGCTTTGACATCGAATAATACCGGGAGCTCACCGAGCACTCCCCAACCTGTAACGCCCACCGTTCCCCAATCTGTGACGCCTGGTTCAAGCGGCACCATAGGTCAACGGTCAAAAACCTCCGGCTGTATATCTGCAAATGCCATGCCGGATTCCGCCTGCACACCCGGTGCGATTATCCCTGAAGCGACCAAGGATAAGATTTGCGTACCCGGTTATTCGTCCCAGGTACGAAATGTACCTGATTCGGTCAAAAACCAGGCATATGCAGAGTATGGGATCATGTCTCACACCACGGGACAATACGAGGTGGACCACCTCATCTCCCTGGAGCTGGGCGGTTCCAACGAGATTGCCAACCTTTGGCCTGAACCCGCCGACCCACGGCCTGGCTTTCATGAAAAGGACAAAGTGGAAAATTACCTGCATGACCAGGTCTGTAGCGGCAGCATGAACCTGCAGGAAGCCCAATCGAAAATCGCCAACGACTGGATGTCGGTTTATCAAACCCTACCCTGATAAACGAAGGCATTGCCCGTAAATAGCCTCTTGACCAGAGAGTAAATCCCAACTGAATAGCGCGTAAAGATGGATTGGGGTTGTTATTTTTCTATCAAATATTTTTCCACAGACTGCAACGGCAAAGCCCAGCTTGACTTTAGAACAATTGTTCTGTATAATTACTGTAACTACTCAGAACCCTTTTTTTTGGGTCTCTTTCGTCTCATGCCTCACTGCGCGGGATCTCGCTCCGCTCGACTTTCAGCCTGAGACGAAAGAGTGACGCGAAGCGGAATCACCATCAGTAGTTACTAATCATCGTGTTTACTTTTGGAGACTCTCGACTGGTTTTGTCTTGACTACCTGCCCTTCATCTATTTTTCAATCCGTCCTCCTTCATTCGCGATGCCTAACCCCCAACCCTCGATTCCCGATTCTCGAACCCCGAATATCGAATATCGCTCTCCAATCATTTCTCTTCCTTTG
>JBGQIO010000351.1:0-3285 GCA_041498515.1 Anaerolineae bacterium | reverse complement strand
CCGGCACCGGCGACTGTTCCGGGTATGACCGTTGAGGCTGTGCACGCGTTGATAGAGGTCGCGCATAAACTTAATCTGTTGGTGATGAATACCGTCGGCACTTCCCAGGAGGGCGCCAGCCGCTCCACCATAGAACAACTGGCGCTGTGGAGCAAAATGAGCGGAGCGGATATCCATCATCTCGGCGATGCCGGAACCCTGGGGATCGCTGTGCCTGAGAATATTTATGCCTGGTCCATAGCCCTGCGCGGAAGGCGGCACACCTGGCATCGCATGGCCGCTTCATTGAGAAGATAACACACTATGGAAAAAGCCATTCTCAACGGAACCGTGTATACACCGTCCGAAAAAATCGAAGCCGGGGCGGTATTGATCTCAGGAAACAAGATACGGTTCGTCGGTCCTGCGAGCGAAGCGAAGGTTCCAGCGGATGCTGAAATTTTCGACGCGGGAGGGAGGTCGATTGCTCCCGGTTTTGTGGACGTCCACATGCACGGGGTGATGGGACACGACAACATGGGAATCGGGCTTGCCGAGGTGATTCCCGCTTTGCCCGCTTATGGCGTTACCTCCTTTATGGCAACTACGCTCACCTATCCGCGCCCCGAAGTGCTCGAAGCGCTTGAAGTCATGAGCGAGATCCTCTCATCCCCGCCGCCGGGTGCTAACTGCTTGGGCATCCATTTGGAAGGCCCGCACCTTTCTCCCAGACGTCTGGGCATGGCGACTGCAGATTGGGTCTATCCGCTTTCCGTGGAGGATTTTCGTTCCCTTCAAAAGGCGGCAGACGGTACCATCAAAATGATAACCTTTGCCCCCGAAGAAGGAAACGCAATCGAAGCCATTCCGGCGCTCATCGCGGACGGCGTTGTCCCGGTCATCGGTCATTCGGATGCAACCTTCGAGCAAGTCCAACGCGCTGTGGAACTCGGACTTAATCATGCCACCCACACCTACAATGCCATGCGCCCTCTTCAACACCGGGAGCCGGGTGTTGTGGGCGCGGTCATGTATTTCGACCAGATTTATGCTGAGTTGATCGCCGATGGCGTTCACATCCATCCCGCCGCGATGCAGATTCTTTTACGCGTCAAAGGCCTGGATAAAGTTGTGCTGATCTCGGACTCGGCGCCGCTGGCGGGCCTGCCCGATGGCGAGTATGAGTGGGAGCACAAACCGGTTCACGTGCGCGGGGGTCGCTGTGTGCTTCCGGATGGCACGCTGGCAGGCGCACATGAATTGCTCGATACGGGCGTGCGCAATCTGGTCAACTTGCTGGGTCTGCCGCTTGAAAAAGCCTTGATCCCTGCGACACGCACCGCGGCGGATTCGGTCGGCGCGAAACACAAAGGCAGGCTTGAACCCGGCTGCGATGCCGACATCGTCATCCTCGAAAATGACATCAGACCATTTGCCACTTTTGTGGGTGGTCGATTGGTTTATCAACGCTCATGAATCTGCTATTGACCGTCATCAATCCCACAGGCTTGCACGCGCGCCCTGCGGCATTATTCACCGCCACAGCCAAAAAGTTTCGATCGATCATCCGCCTCCGCAATCTCACAAAAAACAGCGAGTGGGTGGATGCCAAGAGTGTACTCGGTGTGCTTGGCATTGGTGCAGAGTGCAGCCATGAGATCGAGATCAATATCGAAGGCGCGGATGCAAAGGAGGCGGCGGACTCCTTGCGCCGCGCGATCGAAAGCGGACTTGGCGAAGAAGCTGCCTCCACGCGAGCGAAAGGCGCCTCGGCCCTCCCTGAACAGGTTCCCGATAAATCAACGCAAACCGGCGAACGAATTTTAGAAGGCATCCCTGGCGCACCTGGAATTGCTGTTGGCTCCGCGCGCTTGTGGAATGAAAAGAGCATATCCATACCACGTCGCACAGGCTGTGACTTTGCAATTGAAAGCGCTCGTCTGAACTCCGCTCGCGAGGCGGCACGCAGAGACCTCGAGAGCCTTCAAGCCAAGGTCGCTGCGGAGGCGGGGGCTAGCGAATCGAAAATCTTTGAGGCGCATCAAATGTTCCTCGATGACCCGACTTTGTTGGATGTTGTGGAAAATTTTCTTAATCAAGGACTCAACGCCGAAGCCGCCTGGATGGACAGTGTGACGGAAGCGGCGGGAACACTGAACAAACTATCGGACGCTACACTTGCCGCACGCGCTGCCGATTTAAAGGATGTCGGTGGACGCGTGCTCAACCATCTGCTTGGCGAATCCTTGAGTGCAGGCTTGAAACTGACTCAAGCAAGCATTGTGATTGCGCGTGACTTGACTCCTTCTCAAACTGCTTCACTGGATAAGTCTCTCGTTTTGGCGTTCTGCACCGCCGAGGGCGGACCTACCGCGCATACAGTCATTCTGGCGCGCGCTTTGCAAATCCCTGCGGTGGTCGGGTTGGGAAGCGGGATATTGTCAGTCTCAGAAAACGAAACACTGATCGTGAACGGATCCGCAGGCCGAGTCACGCGCAAACCCGCCGACTCTCAAATCCTTGAAGCGCAGAAACAGAAATCCGGCTTGGAAAAAGCCTCCAAGAGCGCGCTGGCTTCCGCCTCCGAACCGGCCATCACAAAAGACGGCAGACGCGTGGAAGTTGTTGCAAACGTCGGAAGCGTTGAAGATAGTCGCAAGGCGCTTGAATTCGGCGCAGAAGGTGTCGGTCTATTACGAACCGAGTTTCTTTATCTCCAACGGGAGGCGGCTCCCACCGAAGATGAACAAGTCGAAGCGTACAAAACGATCTTCGATGTGATGCGAGAGCGACCTGTCGTGGTACGCACGCTTGATATCGGCGGCGACAAAATGTTGCCTTATTTGGATCTCCCGCCCGAAGGGAATCCCTTCCTCGGCTGGCGAGCGATTCGAATTTGTCTCGAAAGACCCGACATCTTCCAGCCGCAATTGCGCGCGTTGCTGCGCGCGGCGGTCGGGCACGACATCCGCATCATGTTCCCGATGATCGCAACGCTCGAAGAAATCCGCGCCGCAAAAGCTGCTGTGACCGAGGCGCGTGAAGTTCTTCGATCAAAGGGAGTCGCTTTCGCGGAAAAAGTGCAGTTGGGAATGATGGTGGAAATCCCCTCCGCAGCGATCATGGCAGAGGCCTTTGCACGCGAGGTGGATTTCTTCAGTATCGGCACCAATGACCTGACCCAATATACGATGGCGGCGGAACGCACGAACAAACATGTGGCTCATCTTGGTGATGCGATCCATCCGGCCGTTCTGCGACTCATCAAACAGGTGACTGACGCCGCGCATGCTGCTGGACGCTGGG
>JBGQIO010000350.1:0-3308 GCA_041498515.1 Anaerolineae bacterium | reverse complement strand
TGTAAATGCCTGCCCGAGCAGTGCATAGGCGGTTCCATCCTTGGGCTGATAGATAAGATAGACCTGGAGGGGTTTGATCGCGTCTTGGTACTGTCCGTTGGCAATAAAAGCGGCGCCAAGATAATAATAGGAAGACAGCAGGGTCAAGTCGGTGGTGTTGGCTTTCTGGGCGGCTTCCAGCGCTTTCGGGATATTGCCCTGCAGCAGATAAGCTTCCGCGAATGCCACCTGGACGAGCGCCGAGTCCGGCATCAGCCCGCTGGCCTTTTCAATGTCCGGCAGGGCGGGGTTGAAATCTTTTCGTACCAGGTTGTAATTCGCCCGGTCGAGATACACCTCGCCGTAGTTGGGATCATATTGAAGGGCAAGATCGTACAGCTGTGTCGTATCCGCTCCCCGGTCCATGCAGATACGCGCCCGCGCCAGGCCCAGATAGGCCGGGGCAAACCGGCTGTCTATCTTGAGCGAGTTATTGTAATAATTCAGCGCGCTAGAGCAATCGCCTTTAAAGCGGTAAGCCTCGCCGATAAAGTATGGAACGTCCGCTGCCTGAGGTTCTGTGGTGGTGATCCCGATCATACTGTTGATGTATTGGTCCCAATCACCCCTTTGATAAGCGGCTTTGGCGCCGCTATAAATATCCTGCGAGACTGGCGCGCGCGGCGTGTTAACGTAAAGCGGCGTAGCTGTATACGAGACGCCGAACAACACCGCCAGTGGAGTTGGGCCTTGCCGTGTGGATAGCGCCTGACCGGTCGCGTTCGCGAACGTAGGCGTAAGCGTGAAAGTCGGCGACGGGCCCGCTGTGAATATGCTGCCCGAGCTGGGCCTTGTATTGCGTCTGCCAAGCAATCCATAGGCTGCCAATCCGATTACCAACACTCCTACCACCAGGACCCCCGCCAGCCGCGTAACCGGGTTCGACAAGGCCACCCGCATCCCTTTTTCTTTGGGTTTCTCGTGTTCCAGCAGGAGTTTTTCTTCCCAGGCGCGCGGACGGTTGAGCGGGAAGGGCTGAATTTTCTCATCGGGGGCTAGCGCGCCCTGCAGGATCAGGCCGCGTTTAGCGATGCCGTTCTTGGGGTCGAGCTTGAGCGCTGTTTCCAGGCAATAAATACGTTCTTTGGGAGTCTCTACCGCCCCGCTCATCCAGACCCAATATTTTGCGTTGTTCTGGTCGGCTTGGAGCAAGCGTGTCAGGATCTCTTTGGCGCGCGGTTGGTCGCCCTGCCGCAAAGCATCCACTGCATCTTCGAACATTGGGTCTGTTTCTTCAGCCATGGTTTGATTGTATTACAGGGCACGATGAATTCGCAATACAGAATCGTAACGTATATGACTAACCCCGAATCTCATAGTTCGATGGAAAAATAGAATGGGGTCGGGAGTGAAGGCACATGATTACCGGGTACGGCGGCAAAATCTTAACCAAAGTTTTGTTTTATACCCTATAGAGGATGTAAACAAGTTTATAAGGTACTACGGAGTAGTATGCGGAATAATATCGACAAAGAATTGTTAATCGCCTTACGCTTTCTGAATTCAAAGTTAAGGGCAGATACTATAAGCACTAAATTCGGGGTTGATCATGGATTGATAATTTACCCTCGTTATTCGTGGAACTCTTCCACCTGATAGATCGACACCTCCAGAGCCTTATGTCGCCAGGTGTCCGGTGCGGCTCCCATCTTGTAACACAGTCTATCCAGGAACTCTGATCGATCCGGGAGTTCCTCCCAAACTTGCGGCAGGAACGTCGCCCTGCGGAAATCATCGCGCAGGATCACGCCATCTACCTGCGGACGAAGTTTAGCGAGCAGGTCTTCCGGGTCTGTGTATGCCAGTCTCTCCGGAAGTGCGAGGCGGGATATTTCGATCTCGATCTGTCCCAGCTCATTGGGCGTGACGGGCGGGAAGCGCGGGTCTTCCAGCGCGGCCGCCACGGCATGCTCTCGGACGTCCTGCGCCAGCGGTTGATAAGGTTCCAACGCGCCGATGCAGCCCCTCAGGTTGCCTTGTATTGTAAGTGTTATAAATGAAGCGCCCACCTCTCGTAGTCGCGGTGGCAGGCTCTCCATGTCCAACGGAGGCTGCTTCTCGCCGCGCACGCCGTGCTCCAAAGCCGCGCGTGCCTCCCGCAGCAGGATTTTTTTCTCATCCGAAGTCAATTTGTCGTCCATCTTGCCCCACCCTCGCCTTTCCTTTCAAGGATTCTGAAAGCAAAGAGAAATTTAGCCGCCCGAACTAAGCCTCAATCTTATCTCTTTTCCCTTATCTCTACTCCCTACTCTCTATTCTCTACTCTCTTTTCTCTACTCTCTATTCTCTATTGATCGAGTTGCTTGAAATAATTTAATCCTCCAGTTTGTGATACTGCCGGTCATGGTACACCAATGCCTCGTTGTGATCATAGCCTCGCGCCGCTACCACTTCCGCGATGAAGAGCGTATTCATACCCGAAGGTATGCTCTGGGTCACACGACAATCGAGGTAGGCCAATCCCCCTTTGAGGAATGGAGCTCCGCTCACGAGTGTTTCGGTTTCCAGGCCTTCCAGGCGGCTCCCGGGATCGGGAAGTCGGCCGGCGAAACGTTCAGACAGGGCTTGTTGGCTTCCCGAAAGAATGGTCACCGCAAAAGCACCGGCTCGGCTGACCAGAGCATGCGTGTGGCTTTCCGTGTGCAGTGAGATAACGATCATCGGCGGATCTATCGAAATGGACGTGAACGAACTGACCGTCATCCCGTGCTGTTCGCCTTCATAGGCGGCAGTCACGACGGTCACTCCCGATGTCCAAGCTCGCATAGCCGCCCGAAGTTGTTCGGCGTCAAGCGTCATGATGTGTAATTCCCTGGCCTTTCATCATAATTGCGTGGAATAGGGGTGTCAAGCCAAAAACTTCCCGTGACCCCGATCTCCAGGGTCTTGGAGGTCTCGGATGTCTATGGGTCTGAATCGACCTCCATTGGTCATAAATAACCCTTGTAATTTCGTATAAATATTAGTACTATTATACGAAATGGACAAACCGCACGCCCGGCGCGTTTCGGCCCTCCGTTCGACCGCACCGCGCGCCAAGCCTTTGCACGCTATTTCGACGACCATCTTGGTGGCGGTTTTACTGGCAACCGTTTTCGTGGCCTGGACGCCCACCAGTTTCTCAGCCGCCTCTTTCTCCGACAAGCTGGCCTTGCTGCTGACCCCGCAGCCGGTCAACAACCCTTCCGCTCCCGTTTTGCCGGCGTTGCGCATCGGGATTGTCGC
Source organism: Anaerolineae bacterium (assembly GCA_041498515.1). GTDB lineage: Bacteria > Chloroflexota > Anaerolineae > Anaerolineales > Villigracilaceae > Fen-1038. The sequence goes on along the minus strand of JBGQIO010000350.1, from coordinate 44 downwards.
CGGCCATTCGGGCAATGACTCGGGCGCAGTGTGTGTGGACAGTA
>JBGQIO010000349.1:0-3315 GCA_041498515.1 Anaerolineae bacterium | reverse complement strand
CGATTGACCCAGCACTGGCGCGGCAAGCATACCCGGCTGGCGGTTGAGAGCGAACTGGCGCATGTAGCTCGACAATCCGGGGATTATGAGCAAGCGAAACAGTCCTACCGGAAGACCATCCTTAAATGGAAAGAGACCGGTCACCGGGCGGCCATCGCTCACGAGTTGGAATGCCTGGCGTTCATTGCCAGGACGCAGAAGCAGCCCGAGCGAGCCCTCCGGCTATTGGGCGCGGCGGAGGCATTGCGTGAAGCGATCAACAGTCCCATGACAGGCGTCGAGAGGACCGAATATGATCATGAAGTAAACGCGCTCCGCAAGCAGGTTTCGCCGGAGGCCTTTGATGCAGAGTGGGCCAAGGGACGTGCATTGACGATGGATCAGGCTATTGATTTTGCTCTTGAAGAGAAGGACCAAGCCTGATCCTTCCAGAATAAAGGCAGCACAAAAATCAGGAAGTTTGCACCACCGCGTTGGAGCGGTATCAGTCATGGGATGCGTCGCTGGCGGCGTAGTATACTTTTAAGGAGTAATTTAGGTATGAGGGTTTTATATTACCTGCTGCTGGGGATCAGGTGTGAGGGTGCGGAGGAAATCATGGCAAAAAAATTATTGATCCTGAAAGGCAGTCCGCGCGAAAAGGGGAACAGCAATGTTCTCGCGGACCGGGCGGCGGCCGGCGCTCTCGAAGCCGGCGCGCAGGTGGAGAGCGTATACTTGCATGGGTTGGACATCCGTCCCTGCGACGCATGTGATCTGTGCAAGGAAAATGGTGAGTACTGCGTGATCGAGGATGATATGCAGTCGCTGTACCCGAAGCTGTTGGAAACGGATAGGCTGCTGCTCGCCAGCCCGATCTACTGGTTCACTTATTCCGCCCAACTTAAACTATGTATTGACAGATGGTATGGTCTTTGGAATTACAAACCCGACCTCTTCAAAGACAAGCCAATGGGTATCATCCTGACTTATGGCGATACCGACCCCTACACTTCAGGCGCCATCAATGCCATCCACACTTTAGAGGCGATGTTCCGCTTTCTGCATGCGCCGATCCTTGGGATCGTCTATGGCTCAGTCATGGATCCGGGTGACGCCGCGCAGAACCCCGAACTAATGGAAGGGGCTTATCAGCTTGGTCAGCGTCTCGGGAAAGAACAGGAAGAACCATCTCCAATGCATTGAACATTCCCAATCTACAGACTCCGCATCTGCTTCTGCGCCCCTGGAGGCTGGAGGATGCCGATGCCTGGTTTAACATTCTACAGGAGGACGGTATCCTGCGTTATTACCCGGATCAGACTCCGCCGTCGCGCGAAAAAGCGGAGCCTTATATTTCTCATCACATGAGCCACTGGCAAACGCGCGGCTACGGTCACTGGGTGGTCGTGACCAAGGAGGATGGTCAAATGGTGGGATGGAGCGGTTTGGAGTATTTACCCGAATTGGACGAGACCGAGGTAGCCTACCTGCTCATCCATCGAGTTTGGGGCCGCGGCTATGCGACCGAGGCGGCGCGAGCTTGTGTTCAATTTGGCTTTGGTTCGACAAGATTGGAAACGATCATAGGTCTGGTCCACCCGGAGAATTCGGGCTCGGTGCGCGTCCTCGAAAAATGCGGCCTTACCTTTGCCGACCGGATCACCTTATGGGGTATGGAAATGTCCCGCTACCGGATCACCCGAGCGGCTTATGAAGATACCCAGACTGCGAAAAAGTAGAGACGACCTAGCAAGTCGTCTCTACTTTTAATGGTGAACGGTTGTTACTTTTTACTGCTCGTTATAGTGATCAGGCAGCCAGCAGCAGAGGACCAGTTCGCGGGCGGCTTTGACCTCGTCCATGCGGCCGAATTGGGTGGTGCTGGGCGCGTTATGGAGCAGCTCGGGTTGGGTTTTGGCTTCCTCCGCGATCTTGATCAGCGCATCGGCAAAGGCGTCGAGGGTATCCTTGTTCTCGGTCTCGGTCGGTTCGATCATCAGCGCTTCGTGAACGATGAGCGGGAAATAGTTGGTCGGCGGGTGGAAGTTATAGTCCATTAAGCGCTTGGCAACGTCCAGGGCCCGTACATCGGAGCCCGCGAACGAACCCTCGGCAACGAACTCATGCATGCACATGCGGTCATAGGGGACGTGATAGGTTTTGCGAAGCCGCGCCAGCAGATAGTTGGCATTCAACACGGCGTACTGTGAAATGTCTTTCAAGCCGTCCGGACCATGCATGGCGATGTAGGTAAAGGCGCGCACCATCCCGCCGCCGAAATGTCCGTGGAAAGCCTTCATGCGCCCGATGGATTTGGCAGGCGTGACGAAGCCGAACAAAGGCGGCGTATCGGCGTTCCCTTCCTCCGTGATGCCGACCAGCGGTGCAGGCAGGAAATCGGCCAGCTGAGCAGTTACACCGACCGGCCCACAGCCGGGGCCGCCTCCGCCGTGCGGCACCGAGAAGGTCTTATGCAGGTTGAAGTGCATCAGATCGAAACCGATGTCCGCAGGGCGTAGGATGCCGAGCAAAGCGTTGAGGTTCGCACCGTCGCCATACATCAAGCCGCCGCAATCGTGGACAAGCTTAATGACCTGCTCGATATGTTCATCGAACAAGCCGAGCGTATTGGGATTGGTCAGCATCATGCCGAGCACGGTGTCGTCGCAGGCCGCTTTGAGCGCCTTCAGGTCAACGTTACCGCCTTCATCGGAGGGGATCGTAACGATCTGCAAACCCAGCATACCCGCCGAGGCGGGGTTGGTGCCGTGCGCAGAATCGGGGATGAGCATCTTCTTCCGTTTGGCGTCGCCCCGGGATTTGTGATAGGCATGCATGATAAGCACGCCCGTGAATTCGCCGTGCGCGCCGGCCGCGGGCTGCAGGGTCACAGCCTTAAAACCGCTGATCTCTTTGAGCCATTCCTGCAGCTCATACATTAAAGCCAGGTTGCCCTGCACGGTCTCGACCGGCTGGAGCGGATGTGTGAAGACAAAGCCCGGCAGGCGGCAGGTGTCTTCGTTGATCTTCGGGTTGTATTTCATGGTGCAGGAGCCGAGCGGATAGTAACCACCGTCAACGCTGTAGTTGAATTTGCTGAGATGCATGTAATGACGGACGACGTCCACTTCGGCGACCTCGGGGAGAGGCAGGTCCGCTCTCAGCAGGGATTTCGGCAGCTCGGCGCGCGGCACGTCGGGCTCGGGGAAGGTAACACCCAGGCGACCCGGCGAGGAAAGGTCGAAAACGGTCGGTTCGATGATTTTGGGAGCTACGTTCAAGGTTGTCTCAAGCATGATCCACCTCCGAAAGGACTTCGACCAGCGTATCGAT
>JBGQIO010000348.1:0-3320 GCA_041498515.1 Anaerolineae bacterium | reverse complement strand
GGCCAGCGATCCATTAAACCGCGGAGGCAAAAAGAGAAATGCTATACGCAGTCTAATTTAAAATGACCGGAAAAAATAAGGTGAATTGGGCGAAGTTAGATGCTCAAAGTTTTCTTATAGGCGCCTGGATGCTCACCCCGATCGCCATCGGTCACTGCCCTGGCTTCGCGATTGTTTAAACCATGTTACGAGAGTCCCCCGGTGTTATTTCAATCTTAATAGATTTCAGTCTGCGCCAAGCCCCTTATAAATTTGAAACTGATTTCCGGAGGGCTGCAAGCATAGTTCTATCATAAAGCACAAATTTTTTTTCGCGGATAGCAAGGCGGCGGGCCAGGGTTATATCACTGAGAATTTGCTCACCGGAGTTGTAACCGCCATCACATAAGATGATCCCCACATAGGTATATAACCCGATCATCAGGTGATCGAGCGACAGGAATTTGTCCAGTTCCTTCTCTACGCGACCTGCAATTTTGGATGCGATATCTTCCCTGGATATTTCTTCGATCAAAACTAGGAAAAGACCATCCTCGAAGTGTGAAATCGTATCTGTCGGTCGAAGGAACGTCTTAAGGTGGGTCGCCATCTTGCGTAAAAAAACATTCAATTGGATCTTGTCCAGCCGACTTCGAAGCAAATCGAACGGAGCGAAATCTACAAACAGAACCCCGAACCGATTTTCACCGATCTGCTTCACTCTCTCCAGCGAGTACTCAAGCCGAACCGTAAAGAATTCGCGATTATAGAGATGGGTAACCTTATCCCACGGCAACTCGTGGATCGAGCCCTGCGTCGCCCGCAGGCGCTGGACGAGGTTGCTCAGTTGATCAAGGTTGACCGGCTTTAAGAGAACCAGATCCGGTTCGACCGGTAAGTTATCCGCCATTTCCGAATGGCCCGTGATCACAACCACCGGGACCGTCATCAGACGTTGATCGGCGCGCATTTGCTCCAGGATCTTGACGCCCGAAACGCCGGGCAGGTTCAGGTCAAGCAGGAGGATGTCGGGCCGCGTGGATTCGAGGTGCGTAAGCGCCTCTTTTCCATTCATGGCGATCTCCGTGTGATACCCGGCAACATCGAGAACGTGACGGAATAGGGCCGCAATATCGCGTTCATCCTCGACGATCAGGGCAAGTGGTTTATCCATACTATTAATAACGACATCCGCTTCAATTATATTCTACGGCCAGGTGTGGCTCGGAGCGGCAGCATTATCAGCGGCGACCTGGTCGCGCACAGCCGGTGTCACACACACATGGTCGCCCGAGAAAGCAGCACGCCAGACATAGCCCGAGACGCAGGTGTCTGGTCCATACGTACTGGTTACCTTGCGCGAAGCGGCCGCGGCATTATCCGCAGCAGCCTGGGTACGGACATCCGGAGTAACGCATACATCATCGCCGGTGGCAGCCTCGCGCCATACAAAACCGGATATGCAGGTATGTGCACCGTAAGCTCCCGAAGTCCAGCGTGAAGAAGCCGCCGCATTATCGGTCGCGGCCTGCGTACGAACATCGGGAGTTACGCAAACATGATCGTTGGAGAACGCATCCCGCCAGACATAGCCTGATATACAAGTGTCCGGACCATAGATAGCGGTGGCTTTACGCGAGGCCGCCGCAGCGTTATCCGCATCCGCCTGCGCTTTGGAGGCCGGAGTTACACACACCTTATCGCTCGGTTTAATCAGCCTATAAACGTAACCTTCCATACAAGTCCCGCTGGCAGGAAGCGGCGTGGGTGGAGCCGCGATGATCGCAACAGCGGAGGGCACGCAGGAGGGGGTGACGAGGCTGGCTGAGATCCAGGCATGGCCCCCTTCTCCGGCGGGAAAGTCAATATACCACCATGTCCCATCACTGCTCTTTCCGGCGAGGCCGGCTGTCCCTCCCGTCGTCAGGGCGCCCACTACATCATAAACAGTCCCCGGCCCCTTGCGAACATTCGCTGCGGAATTCGCCGTAACCAGGGGCGCACAAGGAGTGGCCGAGGCCGGGAGTGCAGTCGAGGTTTGCGTAGGAACGGAGGTAGGTGTAGCGGATGCGGTTGGCGCTCCACCCGCCAGGGCAGTGATAGTGGCAGCCAGGTCTTGATTTGATGGTCCGTTGTTTTGACCTCCGGGCATATTGCAATTAATTATAGCCAGGCAAAGAACCAGGAGTGAAATGAAGACTCGTTTCTTATACATCGTTGTATCTCTCCTCCGCAAGCTTGACCTTTCCAGGTATTATGCGGCAAATACGAATTCAATTCAATAGCCCTTATAGGTGAGACGAGGTTTTATTCTTTTTCGAGCGTCGCATGCATAAAAAACCACACCACAAACTCTTAATTTCTCCCAGCAAAGAGTTGAACAACCCCGGTTATTCTGTTAAACTTGCAGCGCTCGGGAGTTCAATCTCCGGGCGACCGCTTAAGTATCTCTGATCGATAAGGGTGAAAATGCATTCTGACCGGACAATATCTGAGTTATGAACGAGAAGACGAACATGCGAGGTAAGCCATATGCCGCCCGGCTGGGTAGACTTGTTTATTCATTATGCATCCTCGGCCTCTTGGTGATCTCTTCTGTAATAAGCTATCAATTTGCGGCAAAATATCTGAATATTCCCCGGATTCCCAAGCCGAGCGGGAGGGCAAATATCGAGACCGCTTATCCATCGTCTACAAACCTTTGTAGCGGCGGATGCAAGCCTCATCAAAATTGGGTCGAGTTCTATCTGCCCTCCGGCAGCTTTCATGAAGATTCACTGAGGCTCAAGACCTCCATTTTCATTGGCGAGATACTTACCATTGGAATTTCATCAACCCCATGCGAACATCAAGAAAGGGCCGGATACACCTGTATAGATATGGAATTAAGTCATAGGCTGCTTTCGGCATTGACAGGTTTGGGCCTCACCCCACTACGTCAACTACGAGACACAAATAACTGGTGGCTGGAATATACACAGATAAAGTAAGAACCCTATTTTGTCGGGATTAAAAAAACGGGACCCTGCCGAATGACAGAGTCCCGCAGCAACGTACGTTTCTATTTGAAACTAGCCTGTGCTGTTGAGGCTGGCGTTGATCGTGCTGAACGTGTTACCGATGATCGGGCCGAGTATCATCAGGGCCGCGATAACAACGATGGCAACTAAAACGAGGATGAGCGCATATTCGACTAAACCCTGGCCTTTTTCCTTCGGAGCGAATAACATGGTCGTGTATTCTCCTTTCGTTTGAATTGCTCTGAAGTTTTCAGAGCTTACTTACTATTGTACTCTCATTAATTAAATTGACAAGGAAATTTATTATTAATTATAATTTTG
>JBGQIO010000347.1:0-3327 GCA_041498515.1 Anaerolineae bacterium | reverse complement strand
ATGCCCGCCGGAGGCCGCGTCACCATTGGAACCGAAGAAGTTTTTCTCGATACAGAATTCGCAGCGGCGCATCCCGGCGCTCGCGAAGGAAGTTACACCCGGCTCAGCATTACTGACTCGAGCGCCGGCATGGATTCGGGAACACTCAAACGCATCTTCGACATTCCCAGCTCCAATAAGACACCAGATCTCGCGAGCTTGGGTCTGCCTACCGTCTACTCTATCCTCAAACAATTCCGCGGCTACATCGACGTTGAAAGCTGGATCGGTAAAGGCACCCGCTTTGATATTTATTTTCCGCAAACACCTCCGGGCCCAATAACCCCACCATCAGTTGAAGACGACGATGAAGTCCTTGTCCTGCATCTTCTCCGTCAGCCAACTCAAATTGCGTTAAGCCCCGGCACTCGACTGCCCAATCTACCCAATGGTTCTTTAATCCTTGTCGCAGAAGACGAAGCCGACGTCCAGATTTTCATTCAACGAGTCGTCACCCGAGCCGGCTATGAGACATTAATTACAGGCGATGGAAGTGCGGCGCTTGAGCTTTATCGGAAGCTCACAAAGCAGGGAAACCAGCCAGCATTGCTCATTTCAGACCTTGGTCTGCCAGGCACCGACGGGCGCACGCTATGTAATGCAATAAGGCAGGAGCATCCAACCGCCCGCGTACTTCTCACCAGCGGCTATCGAATCGAACTGGAGGGCAACTCCAGAAAAACCAAAGACGGCTTTGACTTCCTGCATAAGCCATTTGCGCCGAATATCCTACTCGCAACCATCGAGCGAATACTCTCAAAACCCAGCATCTAGCCCGCACTTCCCTCCAAAAACGCCTTAGAAAGCCCGCCAGCTCCCGTATTATCGCCCTAACTTATTTAGAATCCGCGCCTTAACCTCGCTTCTAATCCGCAAGTATGTCGTGTTAATTACCAATTTGTTAGGCCCGCAGCCCCCAAACAAAAAGCCGGCCACGCTGTCCTAAATCCAGCGAGCCCGGCGGCAGGGGAAATGACTTTCTAGCTACTATTCGCCCATTTTCACTCCCCAGCCCTTTTCTCGACACTTTTTCCCAAACGCACTCCGATCTAAGCCTAATACCTTAGCCGCCTGTGTCTTATTCCCATTACAGTGCCGCAAAACGCGCTGCATGTGCGCATCCTCGACCTCCTCCATAGTCTGCATCTCTTCCGTGTTGCCAACCAAGGCACCCACAACCGGCACTTCATTCTCATTCAAATCACCGACTATTGCCCTCAGATCCCGCGGTAGGTCGCTAAGCAAAACGATCCCATTACATCGCTGTACCGCCGAGTCAATTACTGATTCCAGCTCGCGCACATTTCCCGGCCAGTCATAGGCCTTTAGCGCCGCAATCACTGCAGTCGAAAACGCCACTTTCCTCCCAGTCTTTCTCGCAGTAATTCCCGCGAAATGGGAGGCCAAAGGCATTACATCCTCTCGCCGGTCCTTCAACGGCGGCAGGAAAATCTCCGAACCTTTCAAACGAAAATAGAGATCCTCACGGAAATGTCCGGCCGCAACCTCGTCCACTACGTTACGATTGCTTGACGCAATCACCCGCACGTCCAGCTTGATCTCTTGATTCGATCCCACCCGCGTAATGCGGTGCTCCTGCAAGACCCGCAACAGCTTGACCTGAAATGTCGCCGTCGTCTCCGTGATCTCATCCAGGAAAATAGTCCCGCCATCAGCCTCTTCAAAGACGCCCTTACGATCCGTTATTGCGCCGGTGAACGCTCCCCTCATATGCCCAAAAAGCGTGCTTTCTATCAACTCCTGAGGCATCGCCCCACAATTCACAGCAACGAACTTCCGGCCCGCCCTGGAACTCATTTCGTGGATCTTCTGGGCGACTACTTCTTTGCCTGTGCCTGATTTTCCCGTTATGAAAACTGGCCTCGTCATCTTCGCAATCTCACCTATTTCAAGCGCCACGCGGATCATCACGCTGCTATTCCCAATCAGCCTAACTCCGCTTTCCTCCTCCTCATCAGCGCTTGACCCATCGATCACAGGACCAATCGCAGATCCATCATGAGACGCATCCGATAGCGTCGGGTATTTTCTAAGCAAAGCATTTCGGATCTCAGCGATCTGACAAGGCTTAGGGATATAGCCAAAAGCACCTCCGGCAATGGCAACATTCGCGTTGTCTGTACTTCCTTGTCCTGTGATGATGACGACGGCCAACCCAGGCTGCCGATCCATAACCTCCCTTGAAAAATCAACCCCATCGCCGTCCGGCAAGCACCTATCCAAAAAGACGATGGAAAATTGTTCGCCATCCTCAAACATCTCCCGCGCCTCCGCCAGGCTCTCCGCCTCTACGACCCCAACCTTAAACTTGCGTAAGCATTTAGAGATCACACTCCGCACATCGGCGTCATCGTCAACCACCAAAGCGGGCACACCCGCCGGATAATCCCTGGAACCGATCCCACTATCCGTCACCGAAGCCGTACCCACAGCAATAGTCGACATAGACATATCTCCAATAGTCCTCTACGATTTATTCAAATCTCTAACGCCCAGCCCGCGCGGCACGCATCATCCGATAACGCTCCGCAATCCGCCGCACATAATTTTCTGTTTCATCATAAGGCGGGATGCCTCCCGTTCGTATTCCCCGGCGGTTAATCACTTTTCCGTCCCTCAAGACAATAGTCTTACCTTGCCAATAGGCGTCTACCGCACTTTCGCCGGCATTGTAGCCCGCCAGCGCCAGCGACACATCGCCCCCGAATTTATCCAACAACCAAACCAGGTAGGCCACGCCGCCCCGAACGGCTTCTTTTGCGTCGTGGGGATTCCGCACCCCAAATCTCGCTGCCGTCCCTGGCATCAGCTGCAATGGCCCCCGCGCATTCTTAGGCGATATCGCATTCAATCGTCCACCGGATTCCTGCGACACCAGAGCAAAAACCAAGTCTGGATCAATACCATACCGTGCCGCCTCCTTATAAACGGCCTCTTCCAACATTAGTTGATCAGGAGTCCTTTTATAACTCGTCAGCTTAACCAGGGGGTGACGACCCGCTCGAGGCCTTACCCCAGGCATTAAAGGCCCCTGCATCTTAACCGATTCCTCTTTCACAGCGTGGCTGATCACAGCTAAGTCTGCCAGACTCACATCCGCGTCACTTATGCGCACGCCCTGAGCAGCAACTTCACCTGCCCCCACGCAGAGGCAACAAGCCATAAACACTATAACGAACAACCAGTGTCTCCAAGCGCGAACACCCTGATTGTTGATTGCTGACATAGGCAAGAGCATAGGCAAGTAAGCAAAACGCTGAAGTCCTT
>JBGQIO010000346.1:0-3337 GCA_041498515.1 Anaerolineae bacterium | reverse complement strand
GTCTTCAGGCACTCCGCGGTCGCGGAGGATCGGCACCCCTGCGATGGGGTGCTCATCAAGCGTCGGATGGATCTCCCAATCGAAATCATGGATAAGGCCCAGCTGTCCCCAGGCTTCTACGTCTTCGCTGAATTTTTCCGCATAGAACCGAAGGCACGCTTCAACCGATAGCATATGGCGCACGAGCCCTTCGTTCTTCACAAATTCGCGTACGAGGTTGAGAGCTTCATCGCGGGTCATTATGCCTCCGGAAAGATCGGTTCAGGGCTGCCGAGCACGGGGATGGGCTTACTGACATAAACGTCTACGAACGCGCCGACTGTTGCAAGCTGTTCACGGATATTCCAGATCAATAAAAGCAGCGGCCAGTAATGACGGTTGTCTGCTGCCACGCCTGAAGCTTGTACCCCCAGCGCATTGCACTCGAACAAAGCACGCGGTAAGTGAAACGGCTGGGTCACCAGCAAAGCCGTACTCAAGCCAAAAATAGCTTTGGCGCGATAGCAGGTATCGTACGTTCGGCGACCGGCGTAATCGAGGACGATGGCATCCTCCGGGACGCCCATGCTGACAGCGTAATCACGCATGGCTCCCGGCTCGTTGTAATATTCAAAGCGGTTATCGCCGCTCATCAAGAGCTTTTGCACCTTACCAGCAAAGTAAAGCCGGGTTGCCGTTTCGACGCGGTCACGCAGGATCGCGGTCGGGTAGCCTTCGCGTGTCAGACCAGCGCCAAAGACAATGGCAATACGTTCGGTCGGAGCGGTATCCACAGTATAGATGTGCGTCCAACTGTAAACCATGGTGATCAGGCGCGGCAGGAACAATGCCAGCAGTCCAAGCGCCGCGAGCGCCAGAAGCAATTTACGCAGGAACTTCATAATCCGTTTGAACATTCCCCCGATTCTACCAATAAAATAATCAGAGCAGCCCGTGGGTTGTCCGCAGGGATTTCCTGCTCATTTCGTATTTTATATCAGTGAGTGTCTCAATTTTGCGCTGGCGAAATCCATCAATGCAACCACTACTACAATGAAGGCCACGACCGTCCCAGCCTTATGATATTGCAGCGAACCAAAGAAAGTGGTTAGGGTTAAACCGATCCCACCTCCACCTGCAAAGCCTATGATCGTCGCCATCCGGATATTGATATCCCACTGATAAATAAGATAAGAAACAAAAGGCGGAACGATCTGAGGCAAAATGGCATAAGCTATCATTTGCATACGACCCGCACCTGTTGCGGTTATCGCTTCAATGGGGCCCGTGTCGATATTCTCGATGGCCTCAGAAAATAATTTTCCGATCAATGCAAAGGAGGTGACTGCCAGAGCCAACATACCTGCAAACGGCCCGATGCCGACCCAGAAGATGAAAATGACCACGTACAGAAGCGCTTCAATAGAGCGGAGGAGGTTCAACCCCGCCCTGGTAAAGTAGTAAATCCAAACAGAAAGTCGGCTGCGACCCGTCAGATTCTTGGCGGCCAGGATACTGACTGGGAAGGCCAAGGCCGCCCCTAGTGTAGTGGCTAACATAGCCTGAAAGATGGTAACAAGTATTTGTTGAAATACAACTCGCAGGATTTCCGGGGAATGATCGATGTTTACAAAATCCAGGATAAGTTGGACAAAGTTCTTGCCCGGGCTGAGCATACTTTTGATACTGATCTCGGCGATATTCCAACAATATACAAAGGCGGCTAAACCCAGAACCAGGTAAAAAGTTGTTCGCAAGGTCCTCAGTAAGGGACGCCGTCCGGTTTTATCTTTCTGCGGTTGGTCTTTTAATATACTTTCGCGCCACTTCCCGCTTATATAATCCACAAGGACGATGACAACAGCGACGACCCAAAGGGCGGTCGCGTATTGCTGGTACCCGCCCATCCGGACGGTTTCGATCACAAAAAAGCCTATGCCTCCACCTGCCACAAAACCGATTACCGTCGCTGAGCGCATGTTGATGTCCCATCGAAGGAGCGAATATGAGAGAAAGGAGGGGACGATCTGCGGGATCACCGCAAAGCGGATGGTCTGAACCAAATTGGCACCAGTGGCGGAAACCGCTTCGATCGGGCCCGCGTCAATATGCTCGATCTCTTCGGAGAATAATTTTGCCAGGGCAGCCACCGAATGGATTGTTAAAGCGATCACGCCCGCGAAAGTCCCCAGGCCCACCCATACGATGACGATCAATCCCCAAACGATTGTATCGATGGCCCGCACCACATTCAGAATGCCGCGAGTCACATAATATATGGCTGTGCCTCCTGGCAACTTTGACACGATATTGTGCGCCGCAAAAAAACTGATCGGTACGGCTAAAATGGTGGAAAATAGGGTCGCCATCAATCCCATGGCGATGGTTTCGATCATTAAGCCGCCGACAAATGTATTTACTTTGCCGTCTGGTGCTGACAGGCCCAGGTTTACCTGCCATTTGGAGGCGGGTAAAAGCTTCATCCTGCCGATGATATCCAGCAGGTTATCGCTCACACGGATCGTACCTGCCGGAGTCCGTCCTGCCGCCCTATCGCTAATGTATGTTGACATGCAGCTCCAGGCACAGATTTGATCCTGTCCGTTGACAGACATGGTGATCATGTCGGGGTTGAGAAGGTTGGTCGCAACGGTCCGGGCATCATTGAACCGCTCTACCAGGCGGTTCAGTTTGACATCTGTGACATTCCAGGCGATCACATACAGGATGAGGGCAACAAATACTATTCCTGGTAGGACAGAGAATATTTTACCGGCTGATAATGCGCGGGCATCCATTACATTCCAGAGCCAGAAAAAGATCAGTGGCAGCCACAACCAGCTCGTCGCGAATCCCCCGATAGTGATTATCCCAATCTTCTGAGTGAGGAAAGACCAATAAATCAAAAATGCGGAGACGGCGACCGCCAGGAATATCATGAAAGCGCGCGACCGTCTTCCCATTAAGAATTGTCCAAGCCCAGGCAGCAGTAAAGAAGAAATTAACACCAAAGAGCGATGGATCGTATAGGTTCGGGTATTCTCTAAAGTTGTCATGTTTGATTTGTTTGAGAGGGACCTATGGTTTGATGAACTGCTCCCTAGTAGGGGGGTTCGCCTGCCACTTTGGTTTGTCAAAAACCTACCGCTTTGAATCAATTTCCATTGCTACGTAGTACCCTGTGGGCGCTTTATCGTTATTAGCGCAGCCAGCCGGATCAGATGATCGAGACCCGTTCAGCTTCCTGTCCGTATATGGCCTTAAATTGGACGTCGTCAATTTGCTTTGGCAATCCCCGGAAGACCACCTCGCCGTCTTTTAGAGCAATGGCGCTGGTTGCGTAACGATGCACCAGATC
>JBGQIO010000345.1:0-3368 GCA_041498515.1 Anaerolineae bacterium | reverse complement strand
GAAAATTCGAGGGCCAGGCGCCGCAGCTCCTGTACGTTCTCCCAGCGGTCTTTGCCCTCCTCGGATTCATCATCGATATAGGATTTGTAGTTGAGATCGGTAACGATGCGGTCAAAAAGTTCGGAAACAGTAAGGGCAGGCGCTGCGGCATGCCAGTTCGCTAATGAGGCGCCGAAGTCCGCCAACGAAATGACGCTGCGGCCCGAAAACTCATTCCAGAACGGAGAATCAGAACCGCGTGCCAGATCGAACAATACATTACCTGCCGAACTGTCGTGTTGGCGGGCAATGTTGTGCAGAGTCGTGAATGTTTTGCCGCCAATCCCGCGCGGCGGGACATTGACAACGCGGTCGAGGCTGGCTTCGTCGGCCGGGTTATGGACAAGCCTTAGGAAGGCGATGAGGTCCTTGACTTCGCGGCGTCCATAGAATCGCTGCGCGCCGACCAGGCGATAAGGCAGGCGTGCCTGGAGGAAGGCTTCTTCCAGCAGGCGGGATTGCGCGTTGGTGCGATACATGACGGCGCAATCACCCGGTTCAAAGTCGCCGCTGGCTACCAGTCCGGCAATGCTGTCGACCACGAACGAAGCCTCGGCATAATCGTCGGGCGCTTCATAATAATAAATCCTTTCCCCGGCGCCGCGTTCGCTGAAGAGTTGTTTCTTCCTGCGGTTGGGAGCGCGGTCGATGACACCCATGGCCGCCTCCAGGATGGTCTGCCGCGAGCGATAATTTTGCTCGAGCAAGATCACCTGCGCCTCGGGGAAGTCCTGTTCGAAACGCTGCACGTTGCGCCAATCTGCGCCACGCCATGCGTAAATCGATTGATCGGGATCCCCAACCACAAAAATATTCCGGTGCGCTGAAGATAAATGTTTTATCAAAGTATATTGTGCAAGATTCGTGTCCTGGAACTCGTCGACCAGCACATGTTCAAACCGACGCGCATATTTCTCGCGCACGGCCGGGTTTTCTTCCAGCAGGCGTGCGGTGTAAAGCAGCAAATCATCGAAGTCCACGGCGTTGCTGGCAACCAGACGTTTTTGGTACTCCGCATAAATGCGCTTCACCACTTCATCGCGATAATTTGTGATGGGATAATCATCCGCACTGATGAGTTCGTTTTTTGCATTTGAAATGGCGGCATGCACACTGGCCGGGCGGTATAGCTTTTCGTTGAGATTCAACTCACGGATGACGGTCTTGACGATGCGCTCCTGGTCGTCGGCATCGAAGATCACAAAATTGGAGCCCAATGGAAGGAACTCGGCCTCGCGCCGCAGGAGCTGCGCACAGATCGAATGGAAGGTTCCGAGCAGCATGCCCTGCGTGGCATCCCGGCCGAGGAGCTTCTCGACGCGCGTCTGCATCTCGCGTGCGGCTTTGTTCGTAAATGTGACCGCCAGGATCCGATACGGCCTGACACCTTCCTGTGCGATGAGATAGGCGACGCGCTGGGTCAGCACGCGCGTCTTACCGGATCCGGGGCCGGCCAACACCAGAACAGGTCCGCTTCCGGCAGTGACCGCTTTACTTTGTTGAGGGTTGAGTTGGTCGAGGAAGTTCATAGAGATAAGAGACTAGATGATTAGAGAGTAGATAATTAGAGAGTAGATGATTAGAGAGTAGCGATTTCAGTGTCTGTTAAGTTATCAGAAGGTTCCATCAGGAATGGTTCGGACTCTTCGCGAACAGCACGATTTACGCCTGGCTCACCGGCCCCCTGTTTGCTTTTCCTGATATAGGAAATGTAGCCATTGAGCATCTTATCTATTTCTTCACCTTCACTCTCCAACTTGTTGTAAAGGTCTTCCGGGATGCATCCCACTTCAAAAGCAAAAATAAGATGGCTGAGAGTTTCTTCCAAAGAACCTCGTGCGTTGTAACAAAATCGCACATTATCTTGATAGTAGAACCGACCATAGCCTTCGGCGATATTCGCCGAGATGCTTAATGAGGACCGGCGAAGTTGCTGGTTCAGGTTCCACCTTTCGTCAGAAGGAAGTAAAGGCAAAACTTGTTTGTAAATCATGAGACCATAGTCCTTTGCTCTTACCCAAACTTGCAATCGTTTTAATCCTTTTACACTCATATTGACCACCTGACCCCTCTCTCTATTCTCTAACGTCTCTTATCTGCTCTCTAGAGTTGGGACGTACACTGCGGGCAGCGAGTGGCTTTGATCGGAATGGCAGTAAAACAATAAGGACATTCTTTGGTGGTCGGTGCGGTCGCAGGAGCGGGTCGGTGAAGGCGGTTGATGGCGCGGATCATCAGGAAGATGACCAGGGCAACAATCACGAAGTCAATAATATTATTAATAAAGTTCCCATAGTTTAGCGTTGGCGCACCGGCTTTCTGGGCATCGGCCAGGGTCGCATACGCCTGTCCATTGAGCGAGATGAACAGGTTCGAGAAGTCCACCCCATGGAGCAGCAGGCCAATAGGAGGCATGATGACATCGGTTACGAGCGAGGAGACGATCTTGCCAAAGGCGCCGCCGATGATGACGCCCACTGCAAGATCCACGACGTTGCCTCGCATGACAAAATCCCTGAATTCCTTTAACATGATTTTCTCCTTTCCATAGGAATTTGTGAAGTCATTCTACCGTTCGGAGGAGGGGATGTCAACAAAAATATTTGCAAGCAGAAGCAGGCGAGTCAGGCCTACCCAAATGGTATTTGGCCTATCTACAGATTCAATTCCGTAGAGGTGCAATTCCAACGAGTCAGGTACGAAACACTCTTTCGACGTACGATCGGTAACCGATATCCCCATTTTATTGGCTTGATTCATGAACTAGTGAATTGGAGTATAATTTTCGGCATTCTTAACCCCATTATTATCCTGGGTTTTACCGATGGCCTATTACAACTAATATATATTAATATATATTGAATTGAAAGGAGGCCGTGTTCCACCGATATCCCTCTTGGGTTTCCCCCTCGCTACTAATCCAATCCTTTCCTAATTTTTGGAGGAGAAATAAACATGTTACAAAAACGCTTGATGTTAGCCATCGGTCTGCTTATGACGTTCAGCATGATCTTGAGCGCTTGCGGACCGAGCACAACGGCCACTTCGGCTCCCCCTGCGACCCAGGCCGGACCTGCGGCGACCGCCGCTCCGACCCAGGTCCCACCCACCACTCGCCATGGTGGCTGGTTGGATGAGATCGATGTTTCGGTTGTGGGTTCCGATTCTGCCATTGCCCAGGTTAAAGCCGGGGCAATCGATCTGTATTCTTTTAACCTCCCTTCAACTGAACTGGCTACGCTCAAATCTTCCGGATTGAGCTATTCATCTTCCTATGGCGGCAACTATGCCATCATGCTGAACCCAGCCGTATTTAAGGATGCCACTGT
>JBGQIO010000344.1:0-3370 GCA_041498515.1 Anaerolineae bacterium | reverse complement strand
CCGCGGCTGTAGAGATCACGGATGAGCCCCACTTCCTCGTCAAATTTTTTCATGTCGAGCTGCCGGATTTTCAGGCTCTCGCGCTTGTTGACGATTTCGGCGATCCGGGAAAAACGCTCGTTGAATACCTTGTCCTTGTGAATGTAATACGCGAACAGGTCCTGCGCCTTGGTGAAGCCGTACGACTCAACCAGCCGCTGGTAGTAGGGCGGGTTGTACGTCATGAGAACCGCCGGCAGGCGGTCGAAGCCTTCGATCAGGAGGCCATACTCGTCGTTGACCGACGGGCTGGCGGGTCCGCGGACGGCTGTGACCCCGCGCCCCCTGAGCCATTGCACCGCTGCATCGAACAGAGCGTTCGCGACCGGCTGGTCGTCGATGCACTCAAAAAAACCGAAAAAGCCGATGTTTTCTTCGTGCTCTTTATTATGATTATCGTTGACGATGGCAGCAATGCGGCCGACGACAGCCCCCTTCCGTTCGGCGAGAAACATCTCCATTGCCGCGTGCCGGTAGAACGGGTTGTTTTTCCGGTCGATGAGTTTGCGCCGGTCCATCCAGAGCGGCGGCACCCAGTACGGGTTTCCCTTGTAGGGCGCCCACTGGAACTTGATGAACTTCTTCTCGTCAGCCTTCGAAAGAACAGTTCGGACAGATACTTCGCTCATTAATGAATCACTCCCAACTTTTTCCCAATCTCCCCAAACACCTCAAGAATCTTGTCGAGATGTTGTGCTTCATGGGAGGCCATATAGCTGGTACGAAGCATCTGCATGCCGTTGGGGACGCCGGGGCTGATGAATGCGTTCACGAAGACGCCTGCATCGAACAGAGCCCGCCAGAAGATGAACGTGTTGGGGTCGTCGCCGATGATCACCGGCACGATGCCTGTTTGCCCCTCGATGACGTGGAATCCCATCTTAATAAATCCTTCGCGCATTTTCTTCGCATTGGCAATCAACCGCTCAATGCGCCACGGTTCAGCTTCCAGGATGGCGAGCGAAGCGAGGGCTGCAGCGACGGAGGCCGGGGTGGGGCTAGCGCTGAAAATGAGTGCAGGGGCCTGATGCTTCAGCCAGTTGATGATGGCTTTGTCGCCGACCACGAATCCGCCGAGCGATGCGAACGTCTTGCTGAATGTCCCCATCGTCAAGTCCACTTCCTTTTCAAGACCGAAGTGGCTCGCCGTGCCGCGTCCGCCCTTCCCGATCACGCCCGTGGCGTGAGCATCGTCTATGAGGATGCGAGCATTGTGTCTGTGGGCGGCCTTGACGAGTGCCGGGAGGTTGACGATCGTGCCGGAGGTGCTGAACACGCCGTCGCTCACGACGAGTTTCGCTGCATGCTCGGGCAGCCGCGAGAGCACGCGTTCGAGGTCATCCATATCGTCGTGTTTGTAGCGGACCATCTCGGCGAAGGCCCCTTTGGCCATCAGGTTGCCCGCCACGATGCACGCATGGTTATCCCGGTCGGACACGACGTATTCGCCTTTTGTCACAAGGGTCGGGATGATGCCCTGTGCCGTCTGATAGCCGGTACTATAGAGGAGGCACGCCTCTTTGCCAAAGAACGCCGCAAGGCGTTCCTCCAATTGGATATGCAGGTCCAGCGTTCCTGTGAGGTATCGGGAGCCCGAGCACCCGGTCCCGTATTTTTCGATCGCATCGATTGCTGCTTTCTTGACGCGCGGATCGGCGGTCAGCCCGAGGTAGTTGTTCGAGCCCGCCATGATCATCTTCCGCCCTTCGATCTTTACGACGGGCCCTTCATTCTCCTCGATAGGCCGGAAATACGGATAATAGCCGCTCGCCTTTATTTCATCGGCGCGGGTAAACGTCCAGCATTTCTCAAAAAGATCGGTCGCTTTTTTGGTTTCCTTGGTAACAGTCGTTTGATCCATGATTGGGCGGTCGGTGTGGGTGGCGCGATCGCTGCGCGAAGTCGTTGAGCCGGTTCAGGTTACGGCGCAGCGTGCAGGATTGCTTTTTAGGAATTAACTCAATATAGTGGAAGTGGCAAAAAAAGTCAACGCAAATCCCTCCCTCATATCCCGAAGCACAATTCCCTTGAAGGCGCTCGTAACGGGAGCCACCGGGTTCATCGGCAGTCACCTGGTTGAGCTTCTTTTGAAGAAGAGGTACGCCGTCCGCATATTGTTGCGGAGGTCAAGTGACACCGTCTGGCTCGAAGGGTTGAACGTGGAGAGAGTGTACGGTGATTTATTCGACGATGAGGCGCTCCGGAAGGCGGTGGAAGGCGTTGACTATGTGTATCACTCGGCCGGTGTGACAAAGGCAAAGAAAAAGGAAGACTATTTCCGCGGGAACACGAAAGGGACGAAGAACATTCTTGAGGCGGTGCGGACGCACAATCCGGGCCTGCGGCGTTTTGTGCAGATCAGCAGTCAGACTGCGGTAGGCCCGAGTCCATCCCGCACGCCCATCACGGAGAATGCTGCACCGCACCCGATAACCACGTACGGGAAGAGCAAGTGGCAGGCGGAAGAGGAATGCAGGGCCGTTTCCTCGCAGTTGTCCGTGACAATTATCAGGGCGCCGGCGGTATACGGTCCGCGCGACAAGGATGTCTATGAGTTTTTCAACACCATGAGCAAGGGATTGCAGCCGATGGTGGGAATGGGCGAGAAATGTGTCAGTTTGATCCATGTGGGGGATCTCGTTCGCGGATTTGTGATGGCAGCGGAGAGTGAGAAGGCGAAGGGAGAGACCTATTTCATATCCAGCAGGGATATATACGGCTGGAAGGAAGTCGGGGAAGTCACCAGGAAAGTGCTGGGGAAGATGGCTGTTCGGCTCAGAATCCCGGAATTTGGCGTGTACGTTATTGCCACATTTGCCGAACTCTTCTCGTTGTTCAGCAGCAAACCTGCCCTGATCAACTACGAAAAAGCGCGCGACATGGTACAGGATTACTGGACGTGCGATTCATCGAAGGCGAAGCGGGATTTTGGCTATGAGCAGGAAATAACATTGGAGGAGGGTATTCGAGATACCGTGGGCTGGTATAAGGAGAAAGGGTGGTTGTAGGAGCTTCGTAGTGGCACGGGCGTCCCCGCCCGTGGCTTTTCGTGGGTTTTCCTCCATGCTTGACTTCCCCGAAACCCTTTCTTATATTGATAACTGATCGCGGGGTGGAGCAATTGGTAGCTCGTCGGGCTCATAACCCGAAGGTTGTAGGTTCAAGTCCTACCCCCGCTACACCATTCTACTGTAAAACCCCTATCGTCAATGCCGGTGGGGGTTTTGCAGTTTTTCCAGGTATCCTCTCAGTTATCCCCACATTCACGGGATTCTGATAGAATTCCACTGGCCCATTGGGTGCTCACGCGGATCCCTAAAGCTCGAAGGGG
>JBGQIO010000343.1:0-3398 GCA_041498515.1 Anaerolineae bacterium | reverse complement strand
CCGCGGGGCTGCCTCCAGCAGCCACCGCCGAAGGTCCTCGAAGAGGGCAAGTCCCTGGGATAGGAGTCCCATGGGCAATCGATCTGCACCCGAAAAGGAAAGACGAGTGGAAATAATTTATGCGGCTTTTGCAATGTGCGGAACTTTGCTGACCTCCGGGCAAAGGGTGAAAAGATGCGTGATGAAAAAGAATTTGCTCTCGCTCCGGGCATAAACATATTTGAACAGCTAGCCTCACACAATTCGAGAGGCTTTTTCTCAAATGCTATAATCCTCCCAGTATGAAATTCGAAGCCTGGCAGGATCTCTCCCTGCCCAAGATCGGTTTTGGGACCTGGAAGATCGGAGGCGGGTCATCTGCAAACATCTCGCTTGATCCAAAGTCGTTGGCCGCACTCCATTCCGCGCTCGAACTGGGATATACCCACTTCGACACTGCCGAGATGTACGCGGCAGGTCATGCGGAAGAACTGCTCGGGCAGGCCATCCGTGGATCGGGAATAACGCGGGAGTCCCTGTTCATTACCTCCAAGGTCCAACCTGAACATTTGCGCCACGCGGCTATCTTGAAATCCTGCGAGGGAAGCTTGCGCCGCCTCGGCATGGACTATCTCGACCTATACCTGATCCACTGGCCGAAGATGGGCATGAACCTGGCGGATACCTTCCGGGCGCTCAACCAACTTGTCAAGGAAGGCAAAGTCCGGCACCTCGGTGTAAGCAATTTCAATTTCAAACTTCTCAGGCAATCACAAGAGCTATCTGAAACACCCCTCCTTACGGATCAAGTCCCCTATAGTATCTTTGACCGCGCATATGCGAAGAACGGTGTCCTCGATTTTTGCAAAGGCAGCGAAATTTTACTTACCGCGTATTCCCCTGTTGGACCGGGACACCTGCCTGTGAACAAAACCCTAAAATCCATCGCAGAGAAGCACTCCGCCACGCCGCATCAGATCGCTCTGGCCTGGTTGGTCCTGCAGCCGCATGTCATTACCATACCGATGTCCTCCGATCCAAGGCATCAAAAGGAAAACCTGGAAGCGACCGGGATCGAACTCACACCCAATGAAATAGAACAAATCGATCATTTCCGCTGACCCCATCGTCCTATGGATTTCATATAAAATGCGCGTTCCCTCATCTTTTAACGAGAAAAGGAATTAAACACAAAGGTCACAAAGCACATCAAGGGGAAGGCGTGTATAACTTTCTATGCATTTACTCCTTTTGTGTTCCTTAGTGTACTAAGTGTTTCATCTTTTGCTTGTAAAATATCCAGATACAAACGAGGGAACTCTATATTTGTGCTTCACGAATATATCCAAAGGAATCTGGGGGTGGTTTATAATCCCGCCAATGGATCTCAGAGAGAATCCTACTCCCGAAAAAATCGAGAAAGAAGAGCAGCGCACCGAGGAGGAGCCGCTCTACCGAGTTATCATACACAACGACGACATTACGCCGATGGATTTCGTCATTCATATTTTGGTCACGATCTTCTTGATACCGAATCCGAATGCAATGACCATTATGTATACCGCTCACCTCAACGGTGCGGCGCACGTTCAAACCCTTCCAAAAACAGAAGCAGGAAAGCGGATCAACAAGGCTCATTTTGCAGCCCGGCTGAAAAGCTATCCATTGAAATTCTCAATGGAACCTGAATAAATGCCAGCCGCTCTGGATACGCTCACAAAAATCAATCTCGATGATCTTGTCAACGCGTTTGGCTGGCAGAACCGTCCGTTCCCGGCGCGTCTTGCGCGGCGGCTCTTCTTCCAGCCTGCGCAAACCTTCGCTCAACAAATGCTGGACTTCGACTCAGCCATCGCCGTAAACGGATTTGCCGATGCCGCCTGCCTGGCAGAACGTTTTTACGTTCGGGAGGTGTGCGTATTCGGCGCGGACCTTTTGCCAAATAGTCCATTCCTGGCTTTATCCAATCATCCGGGCGTCACCGACACGTTGGCGGTTGTCGCCGCACTGGGGCAGGCTGATCTAAGGGTCATTGCCTTGAACCGGCCCTTCCTTTTATCGCTGCCCAACTTGAGCAAACAACTATTCTTCGTGACCGAGGATCCCAATGAACGGGTGGCCCTTGTCCGTCGAGTTAGTGCACACTTGCGAAACGGCGGATCGGTCGCCACCTTCCCGGCGGGCCACAACGAACCCGACCCGGATATTTATCCGGGCGCGGTTGAATCATTGGGGTCGTGGACCGACAGTGTGGGAGTCTTCATCCGCCTAGCCCCCGAAACGGCGGTAGTTCCTGTCTGTGTGCGCGGTGTAACCTGGGATAAGACCGCCCATCATCCGCTGGTGCGTCTCAGACACACTTTCGACGACCAGCAACTTCTCGCTTCTGCCATGCAGCTGTTATCGAATGTAATGTTGAACACGCGATCCATAACGGTTCGGGTCCAGATCGGGAAGCCTATTACCGTTAAAGACCTGGGATCTACCGAACCTCGGGTCATCCATGAGGCTTTGTTGGCCGAAATGAAAAAACTGATCGAAAATCCGCCTGAGGGACAGGGGCAAAGCATACTGTGAGTTCATCCTCGCCTCCTCCCTGGGGTGCGGTCACTTTCACCCTGCGGAACAGGGCAAAGACGAGATTGAAGTGGCTCACGCGTATTGTTCTGATCCTTTCTCTATCCTTCCTCTTTTATTTTGCGCTGCGTAACGCTCCCCTCGCGGATATCTTGAAGACTCTTCGGAGTCTTCATTCCTGGCAGATCGTGGTGTTGGTGGGTCTGAACGGGCTGATCTACCTTCTTGTCAGCGCGCGCTGGTGGTTGATCGTCCACGCTGAAAATAAAAATATTCGATATTTCCCGCTCATCGGCGTGCGCATCTCCGTCTTCGGGGTCAGTTATTTCACGATCGGGCCGCAGATCGGTGGCGAGCCCCTGCAAGTCTTGTATCTTCAACGCAATTATGGAATGACCTATACACGCGCTACGGCTTCCGTAGTCATGGACAAGCTGCTCGAATTCCTGGCGAACTTCTTTTTGCTGGCGTTCGGTTTAACATCCATCCTTCAAGCGGGGATGCTCTCGACCGGAACCGGCCTGCCCCTCATAGGTTTGATCGGGCTGGCAGGATTGGTGTTATGGCCCCCGGTTCATCTCGTGCTGCTCTACAACCGGCGTTATCCCTTATCCACATTATTGCATAGCCTGCCGGGCACATCCCAACACGGAAAATTCGTCCGGTTCACGCGAGCCTGCGAACACCTGGCGGGGCAATTTTGCCGGCGACATCCGCGCGCTTTGTTTGCTGCGATCCTTGTTTCACTTCTCGCCTCGGCAGGGGCAGTAAGCGAATACGTCCTGATCACGTCATTTTTGAACATCGCTTTGCCCTTCTGGCAGACCGCCGCCGCCTGGACT
>JBGQIO010000342.1:0-3427 GCA_041498515.1 Anaerolineae bacterium | reverse complement strand
TCGGTCTGGCGGATTACATTTACCTTCAGGCTTATTGCCATTTGAGGGAGGCAGAACGCAGTTTCAGGTTGGACCGGATTGTGGAAATACGCGTGGAGAGCCTGTCTGGAAAATAGGATGGGGAAGGATTTCGAAAAAATTGACTCGAACCGTTAAGAACGCCCGGTTCGAGTCAATTTTTTCGAATTATCTTCCAGGAGCTGTAAGTATGCGCAGGATATTTATCTACGAGTGGGCCAGGAGCGTGAATACGTCTTCAAGTGTCGACTCCACGGCCTCCACCGACTGAACCTCAATGCCCTTCTGAGCCAGGTTTGCCGTCAGCCGTTCGGGAGTCCATTCTCCGGGTTTGATGATCACGTGCGCCCGATCACCGTGCAGGCTGGCTTGTATGATCCCCTCCATTTGGGTTAATTTCTCAACAGTCTCCAGCAACGGAATGGCCGCCAGATCCCAAGCTGCGCCTTTTAAGTAGGTTGTTTTTAGGCCGGCAGGCGTATCAAATGCCAGCAGTTTGCCGCGATACATGAATGCCACACGGTTGCAGTGTTCGGCTTCGTCCATGTAATGTGTGGTGATGAATATGGTCGTACCCTCCGCCGCGAACTGGTAGATCAGATCCCAGAACTGGCGCCGCGCCACCGGGTCCACCCCGCTGGTGGGTTCGTCCAGAAATAAGATCGGCGGGTGATGGACCAAAGCACAACCCAGAGCGAGGCGCTGCCGCCATCCGCCCGACAATTCCCGGGTGAACGCAGTGGTGCGATTTTCAAGGCCGGCCATGTGCAGCACTTCGTTGATACGCGCTCCTTCCTCGGCCACGGGTACATCGTAAACGCCAGCATAGAATTTAAGGTTTTCCAATACAGTTAGATCATCATAGAGAGCAAATTTTTGTGACATGTAACCGATGCGCGGCTTTACGGCTTCGGGGTTTTTCGTCACATCTATACCCAGAATGCGGGCTGTACCTTCGGTGGGCGTTATCAATCCGCATAACATGCGGATGGTCGTCGTCTTGCCGCTGCCGTTCGGCCCCAAATAACCCAGCACTTCTCCGGGCTGGACGCTAAAAGTGACATGGTCCACCGCGGTAAAATCACCAAACTTTTTGGTCAGTCCCAACACTTCAACCGGAAGGATTTGGTTCGCCATTTTCAACTCCTTCCGTTTCCAATAATTGTATGAAGACGTCCTCCAGGGTGGGTGTTACGGGGATGAGATGGCTCATCGTAACGCCGGCCGCTTTCATTCGAGCGGGGAGGCGCGCCGCCGGTCCCTCGGCGGAACGGACGCGCAGGTGCAGGTATCCGCCAAAAGAATGGATGTCCTCGACATCCGGGTCCGTGATCGCGACGTCACGCGCGGCCAATTGTGGTTCCGCGGCCAATTCGAGGATCCGTCCGGACAGGCGGGCCATCAACTCACGCGGGGCACCCTGCATCAGAGCGCGGCCGTGATCCATGAAGATCACACGGTTGAAGCGCATGGCTTCGTCCATATAGGGAGTGCTAACCAGCACAGCGGAGCCGCCGCGCAATAGACCGATCAGCAGGTGCCAGAATTCCTGCCGGGCAACCGGGTCCACACCGCCGGTCGGTTCATCCAGTAATAGAACTTTGGGGCGGTGGACCAGAGCGGAAGCCAACCCGAGCTTTTTCTGCATTCCGCCCGATAAGGCGGCCGCTGGACGGTTGGCGAATTCTTCCAGGCCCGCAAAGCGCAGCAGTTCTATAGAGCGCTGCTCGCGTTCGGCCTCCGGCATATCGAAAACTTCGCCGAAAAAATCAAGATTCTCTTTGACAGTCAGATCGCCATACAGGCTGAACTTCTGGGCGAGATAGCCGATCTCTTCGCGCGCTTTTTCCAGCTGCTTAGGAAATTCATAACCGGCGACGCGGATATACCCACTATCGGGTCGCAAAGCACCACACAAAAGGCGGATGGCGGTTGTCTTGCCCGCACCATCCGGGCCGACCAGGCCAATCATTTCACCGGCTCGCACTTCCAGGTCGAGTCCATCCACCGCCCGACGAGAGCCGAATGTCTTGACTAAACCCTTAGTCTCAAGCAGAATTTCGGGTTCCATGCTTATTTAGTACTGAACACGACGTCGGCGGGCATGCCGGGTTTGAGTTTGCCCTGCGGGTCACTGACCTTCAGTTTGATGGCATACACTGTGCTGGAGCGACCTTCCACCGTCTGCACATTGCGCGGCGTGAACTCCGCCTGATCCGAAATAAAACTCACCTGCGCACTGAACTGCGTGCCGGGGAAGGAGTCCACACTCATACTGGCATTCTGTCCCAGGAAGATATTCCCATAGCGATCCTCCGGAACGTAGACCGTGATGGTCAGATGGCTCAGGTCGCCCAAGGTAATGGCAGCCGCACCCGGCTGCACGAATTCACCCGGTTCCACGTTGCGCGTCAGCACCACACCATCGGAGGGCGCCAGGACCGTGAGTTTGGCCAGTTGGGCATCGATCAGGTCCACATTGGCCTGCGCCTGTCCCACTGCCGAGTTCGCCTGTTCCGCCGCACTCTTGGCTTGCTCCAACGCTTTTTGCGCCGCCGTCAATTCCGGCGAGTTGTTCCCCGTCTGTAACGAGCGCAGCTGGTCCTGTGCCCGGTATAAGCGCTCCTGCGCCACGCTGACCGCCCCGCGCGCCTCCAGCACATTCGTAGCCCCTTGCGCTTCGGAGCTGATGACATCCAGGTAGGCTTTCTTGGCAGCATCCAGTTTGACCCGCGCATCATCGAAGATCTGCTGCGCCGCAATCCGCAGCTCCTGGTCCAGATTGTTGCCCAGCCATTTCGGCGTCACGCCTCGGTTTTTCTCCGCCGTATCGCGCGCCAGCAGGAACAGTCCCCGGCGGGTCAGATCCGTGATGTTCTTCCCGTTCGAGACCTGGTCGTTCAGCCGCTTGGCTACCACGTAGTTGGCCTGCGCTTCCCCCAGCGCATTCTCCGCTTTCACAAAGTCCGCACTGGCGGCGCTGGCTTGCACATTCACCAGGTTGGCTTGTTGGACCGCCAACTCTTGTTCGGCCGCAGCGACCGCCGCCTGCGCCGCGGAGATTTGCTCTTCCTGGCTGAAGTACCAGCTCGGCAGGATGAAATCCGATTGCGTCGCCGCCGACCAGTTCGAGGTCCGTTGTTTCGGGCTGGTCTGGCCCAGGGCCGTATTCTGCGCAATGTCGTACTGGGCCTGCACCGTCGCCAGAGCTGCATCCGCGGTGGCTGCCGTTTGCTTCGCCGTGTTCAGCGCCGAAGCCCCTACATTGCGTTGCGCCTGCAGCAGCGTTTCATCCAGTTTGAACAGCGGCGCTCCTTTTTTGACCGGGTCGCCTTCCTGCACCAGCACTTCTCCCACTTTCCCTCCGATCTCCGGCCCCACCGAGATATCCGTCGTTTCGATCGTGCCC
>JBGQIO010000341.1:0-3450 GCA_041498515.1 Anaerolineae bacterium | reverse complement strand
CCATTCTATTTTTCCGATGAATTATGAAATTCGAGGGAAGTTATATTTCGGTTTCATTCCGAACGGCTGTGAGTAAATACATTAAATGTATATATTAATAGACATAGCTTATGCACCGATCAGTTTGAGGAAGACATCCACAACGTGAGGGTCAAAGTGTTTCCCGGATTGTTCGATAATATATTCAATGGTTTTTCCCCGCGACCAGGCTTTTCGATAGGGCCGGTCGGAGGTCAACGCGTCATAGACGTCCACGACTGAGAAGATGCGCGCGGCGAGCGGGATCGTTTCGCCTTTTAGATGGCGCGGATAGCCCGTGCCTTCCCATTTTTCGTGATGGCAATACGGGATATCGAGGGAATTGCGCAGATAAACGATCGGCGCGAGCATGTCAAAAGCATATTGCGGATGCTTGCGCATGATCTCCCATTCCTCATCGGTCAATGGGCCGGGTTTATGGAGAATTGAATCGGGAATACCCATTTTGCCAATGTCATGGAGCAACACGCCGCGTCGGATGTCCTGCGTTTCCTTATCAGGGAGGTCCATGGCCGCCGCCAGATGCATGGTAAGCTCAAGGACGCGGGCAGAATGGCCCTGCGTTTCCTGGTCGCGCAGTTCAAGAGCCTGCGACCAACCCTCGATCGTAGCATCATACGCCATGATCAATCCGACGTTCGCCTTTTCCAGACTCTCAAACATTAGGGCATTGTCGATCGCCAGAGCCGCCTGACCGGCTAACATCTCCAGAAAAGACTTCCGTTCTTCATCCATTTCCAAAGGTCCACGCTGGAAGATCTCCAGGACACCTTTGACCTCTCCCTTGGCAATCAGCGGCACAACCAGAAAGGCCTCGAACCGCTCTGCTGCAGCTAAATTGGTACGGAGAAATCCGGCGCTTTCTGCATTCAGGTCAGGGACATGGACGATCCGCCTCTCCAATGCAGCTTTGCCAGCCTCGCCTCTTCCAATGGATATGGAGGTACGCATTATTTCGGAAGTAAGGAATCCAACCCCGGCTGTGTATTGGAGGATCAAGGTGGAAGGATTCAACAAAAGGACGTCCGCTGCGTCCACCCGCAATTGGCGAGTGATATTTTCCAGTACGGCTTGCAAGCTGACCCGCAAATCGGTCGTGGAGCCGATAGCGCTATCCACCGCATGCAGGGCTGAGAGCTGATCCACTCGCCGTTTAAGTTGGGAGAACAGTCGAGTATTTTGAATGGCGCCGGCAGTTGTGTTGGCTGCCAGTTCCAGCAATTCCGCGTCTGTAGGGGAGTAACGATTCTTCGTATAACTTTCCAGCTGAAGCACGCCTATCACCCGTCCTTCGGCTTTCATAGGGACGTATAAGGCAGATTGTGTACGTCGCTGATCATTGCTGCCCTTAACCTGACCCTCACGCAAATCTTTCAGAGAACCGTTCAAATCGGGGACAAGGAGAGACTTGCCGCTTAAAACGACCTCACTCTGGAATCCTTTTCCAGACGGATCAAATGTGAGAACAGGCAAAGCAGTCACATCCATCGAATCGCCATCCCGTAGCCCGTACGCTGCCGTGATCACCTTCGCTTGCGGATCGAAGAGGGAAATAGTAACTGCAGAGGTGTCCGGCAAAAGGTCAAGTACCGAACGTGCCGCCTTCTCGTAGATGCCCGGCAGGTCCAGCGTTTCCGAAAGCGCATGTCCCATGGCATTGACGGTGACCAATTGTTCCGCGTAATGAGTGGTCTGGTCATAAAGGGAAACGCGATGGATGGCATTTGCCGTTATATCGGCAATTGCGGAGAGGATGCGGAGGTCGCGTTCATCAAAAACCGGCGGCTGTACCCCTTCTTTCTCATCCCGAGTGACCCACAATACTCCCAGCGCAATGTCCTGAGAAACAAGTGGAACAACGGCTGTACTGCGGACTTTCTCTATTAACTGCGGTGAGATTACACGCGGCTCGTTATGCAAATCGGGTGTGCTGTATACCTGGCGGGATTGGATCACGTGAGCGCTCAACCCAGTTCCAGCCGGAATGGTAAAGCCGGTTAGGAATTCAAGACTGCCCTGGCTCAATTCATTAGCAATCTCGTGAGTGACGGGGTTCAATCTGAGGAAGGCCGCGCCATCTGCCTGTAATATCTCCTGTAATTGAGTAAGGATGATCGGGGCCATCTCCGCCCGTGTAACAGCCGTCCTCAGAGCCGAAGAGACCCGGGCAATTGCATCCAGTTCTTCGACCCGTCGGCGGGCTTGATCCAACAAGCGGGCGCCGTATACTGCGCCGGCCGCGGCATTTGCGAACAGAGATATGAGATTTATGTCCTGTTCCCCAAATTCGTGCTGGGGGCCGCTTGTTTTTTGATCAGCACGATTAAACGCATTCAGAACGCCGATCAATTCACCGCTGTAAAGCATGGGGACTGCGATCACAGAGGAATGCGTGATCCCTTCGTATTTGGGTGAACGACCATCCCAGGTCTGATAATTATTGACCAGGAGAGGCTGTCGAGTTTGAGCGACTTTTCCAGCAACTCCTTCACCCAGCTCAAGACGAATACCGGGTCGGATATCGGGGTCATGGATGGCCACCAATTCCAGATCGCCACGTTCGACATCGAACAGATAAAAGCTCGCGCCCGACGCCCGTGTCAGGACCCAGGCGCGTTGAATGATGGTGTCCAAAAGAGTCGGCAGGTCGCTTTGAGAGGATAGGTCGGCCGCCGTTTGATAAAGCGCTTCAAATTCCCCGGCGCGCTGGCTGACCTTATCGAACAAGCGGGCGCTATAGACCGCGGCGGCTGCCTGTGAAGCAAAAAGCGATAAAAGACCGGCATCGTCCTGTGTAAACTTGCGTTCGGAATCGCCGACCTCATCCACCGTTAGAACTCCAATCAGTTCCCCGCCATATATCATCGGCACTTCCAAAATAGAGCGGAGGGGGACGCCCTCGTATTTGGCAGAACGTCCTTCCCACACCTGGTGGTCTTCAATAATCAGGGGCTGCCGCGATTGGGCAACCCGGCCGGCGACCCCTTCTCCCATTGCCAGACGGACACCCAGCGAGGCGGTGAGTCCCCTGTTAACTGCCACGTACACATCATTACGAACTTCATCGTAGAGATAGATCCCGCTGATCGGCGCATTCAACAATGACGCGGCGCGTTCCACGATCATACTAAGCAAGTCATCCAAATCATGCTGGCCGGAAAGATCGTGAGCGGTCTCGAAAAGATTTGCGAATTTTGCAGCCGCCTGGCGGGCCTCATCGAACAGACGAGTGTTATGGATCGCCCCGGCAGTATGGGCGGCAAAGAGCGAAAGCAACTTCACATCCGCATCACTGAATTTACGGCTGGAATCACCATATTCATAAAGTTCGAGGACTCCGATCAAATCGCCGCCATATATCATCGGTACTTGCAAGATAGCCCGATACGGCCCACCTTCCAGGCCCGGTCT
>JBGQIO010000340.1:0-3523 GCA_041498515.1 Anaerolineae bacterium | reverse complement strand
GTATATCCTTGTATTAGGTCCCTGCCGCGAAGAACCGAATACAAAAAGAAATAACCACCTTATTGAAATAACCTGAAACCTCAACTATAATATTTAACGGGTGATGGACGGTCCATCGCCGACCATTTTAAAGATAAATGGAGGTTATTGGTATGAGCGCAATCGATATCGTCAAGGCAGGACTGGCTGCCGTCGAAGCCGGTGATTTCAAAAAACTGGAGGGCATGATCGCCGATGACATGGTCTTTGCCGGCCCTGTGCCTGAGCCGGTAGGCAAACGTGAATTCATGGGGTTACAGATAGCACTGCATACGGCCATGCCCGACTGGAAGTTCAATGCAACGGAGATGAAGGAGAACGGCGACCAGGTGACCATGATGCTCCAAATCACCGGGACACAAACCGGGGAGTTAAGCCTGCCAATGCCGGGATTCCCGAAGGTGCCACCGAGCGGCAAGAAGGTTTCATTACCAAATGATCCGAGCACTTTCACGGTAAAGAATGGTAAAGTCACCCGCATCGATGCACCCGTTTCCGCAAATGGCGGCGTTCCGGGCATATTAATGCAGCTCGGCGTTCCCATGCCACCTATGCCTTAAGGGACCAAACTAAAAATAAAGAACGAGGGCGGGATTAAATCCTGTCCTCGTTTTCATAACCAGGGAAAACCCTCGAGAATAACTTTATGAGGTCAATCGACGACGATGCGATTCTTGCCTTGCTTTTTGGCTTCCAGCAAGGCCTGGTCCGCACGACGAAGAATTGAATTTAGATCAGAATCGTCCGGCTGAAAACGAGTAAGGCCGATCGACAACTGGATCGAAACCGGCTTGCCCTCAATAAACAAGGGATTGTCTTCCGTTTTCTTT
Source organism: Anaerolineae bacterium (assembly GCA_041498515.1). Classification (GTDB taxonomy): domain Bacteria; phylum Chloroflexota; class Anaerolineae; order Anaerolineales; family Villigracilaceae; genus Fen-1038. Next base: position 2,654 of record JBGQIO010000340.1, on the reverse strand, counting down.
CGGATCCGTTCCGCAACCTTGAGTGCTTGTTCCTTATCCAGCCTGGTCAGCAGCATGACGAATTCGTCACCACCCAGTCGAGCGAGAAGATCATAGGTTCGAACTTCCTTCCGGAACAGTTCCGTCAGATGAAGGAGGGCGGAATCGCCGGCTTGATGACCATATTGGTCGTTAATCAATTTAAAATCATCAGCATCCAACATTAGTAGGAACAGACGCTCCCCGAAGCGTTTAGCACGCTGGATTTCGTTCTCCGCCATATCAATAAAGCAACGGCGATTATCAAGGCCAGTTAACGAATCTGTATTGGCAAGCTTTTCCAACCCCCGGCTGGCGATCTCGAGGTCAATTTCAAGGTGGGCGCTGTTGAGAAAGAAAAAGTAAAAGCTCCAAATGATTATGGAGGCCGTGAAATATAAAAGGTACCAGTTCTGGGTTTGATCGGCGGCCAGGTCGATGGGAGCAGACCGCTGCAAGGTAGCTGCAGCTCGTATCAATGGAAAAATAGACGAGGTAATAAAGACGATCCCTGCCCCCTGGGCCGCCCTGCGGATATCCGCAGGAGCGTCGCGGAGCAGGCTAGCGCCTGAACGGATATTTAGAATAAATGCTCCCGCCGAGGCAAGGATGATCCGAGCATTTATATCTGGACGCGTATACGTCAAATAGAACTGCAAAACAATATATGTAACAAGAATAAGATAGTTCCAGATATTAATCGCCGGACGATTAAAAAATAGCTGAATACCTTCGTACATCAATACAAGGCTGTAGATGATCAAACCATTTCCCACTATTATCGATAGGAAGTCCGGGATGAACCCGCGCAAATCCAACAGCAGAAAACCGATCCCTAATAAAAAGTTGGCAACTACCCAGCGTCCGAATCCGTCATAGACCCGCCTTGTCCGCCAGTATACAGCCATGATCACCCCAAGGATGAAAGGGATCAAGCCAGACACAAAGGCTAAAGTCCGTACATCAAGATCCAAGTAATTTTCCTTCCTGATCAGCTGCGCAGACGGCCTCACTTATAAACGAAAACTAAATATAAGGAATTGCAGGGCTGTATAATTTGGATCGATCCATCTGAATTATAACGTCGGTGAGGAGATTTTATCGATATCGAACATTGAGATGTGTGTGCCTTCCCGATTCCCTTCTGGAAAAGACACAGGCAAGAAATGCATACCCAAAATACCAAGGAGAAAGAGATGCAAACTTTAAAAACCACGTCGAAGTTCACCCGTTTTGCAAAATCAACCGCACGAATAACCGGTCAGCCAATCACCTTCTCGATCGCAGTTGCCATTATTATCGTCTGGGCCTGCACCGGTCCATTGTTCCATTTTAGCGATACCTGGCAGCTGGTAATCAACACCAGCACCACGATCATAACCTTCTTGATGGTCTTCCTAATCCAGAACACACAGAACCGCGATTCAGAGACGATACAAATCAAGCTGGATGAGCTGATCCGATCCATGGAAGGAGCCCACAATGCATTATTGGATCTGGAAGAGTTGGAGGAAGACGATCTTGACCGAATACGCGGCGATTATGAAAAATTGGCCGAATACGCCCGAATGGAATTAAGGAAAGGAAAAATAGATACCGGCGTGGTTGACTTGAGAACCGAAGCAAACTCCCGTAAGCGGAAGAGAGTAAAGCCCAGTTAAGTGATTGTTTCAAGGAGAGGAGATTATCCGTACTAACGAGCCGGTCGCCACTTCAGGCGGCCGGGATGATACGAGATTTATTTTTTTGTAGGTTGATAGACGAATTTCAGGAGTAGTTTTCTGCCCGCCCGATTGAGCGGGCGATTAAATCCCTGCATTACTCAAGGATTCCAGCAATCTGGAAATTGCCATGGTTAATTCCGGGTGCGTCACCTCAAAATGGCGGAGGGCGTTCTCGAGTCCATGCCTCAGCGCAGGTTTAGGCGTTAAAGCAACAGAATCAGAGCGGGTCAATAATTCGCGAATTTGTATATCCAGCTCTATCAGGAGGGCGCGCCCTTTTTCGTCCACTTTACCGGAATTCTCAATCTCGTCGCGTAGTCCTTCGAGCAGCTTGCGAAGTTTTTTATCATCCATCTCGACTCTGGTCCTCCCTCATTATTTTACAACTTTTTGAGAAGGATGACGACGGCCTTTCAGACTTGCGATTAGAGCTCTGATTTCGGGAAGACCTCGGAGGAGTAAGTGCAAGGATTCTAGCACTCGCTATAGCCGCAAGCATAGCACTTTCGGCAACCTTCTTCATTCACTACCGCCGCCTCGCCGCACTCAGGGCAGAGGTCGCCGATCTTCAAATTGGACTGTGCGGCCTCCACTTCGGCCTCAATAGCATGTCCGATGTTCGATTTTTCGGTTAGGGCCACAGCATCATTGATGACGCCCTCTTTCTGTCGCAGGTACTGGTCGAGAACTTGTCCGATGCCATCTGGCAGAGAACGTACACGGTTCGGACCGAAGCCCATCGAGCGTCCACCACCGATGCCCGCCAACTGACGAACTACTTCACGAAGGCGTTCCGCCGGCATGATGGGCGAAGAAAGTCGCAGTATATACGAAATCAGGCGCCCTATGGCTTCTGAGACCGCGGCGGTCTCAGAGCCGGCCTTGGCCGTATTGATGAAAGCCTCAAACGGT
>JBGQIO010000339.1:0-3562 GCA_041498515.1 Anaerolineae bacterium | reverse complement strand
CGGGCCTGGACTTTTTTTGCGATCGGCAGCCTTTCCGGCGCAATAGCAGAGACGATTTGGTTCTATTATTATTACATCCTGGTAACCAATCCGTCCATTTCGGTTGCCGATCTTTTTTATCTGCTCACCTTTCCATTAATCCTGTTAGGAATTCTATCGCTGCCGTACGCGTCATTGAACCGGGAGCAACGCCTGCTGCTGAATGTGGATATGGTCATTGTTGTGCTGGTGGCAGCCTTGTTCCTGTGGCATTTTGTTTTAGTGGATCTCATCAAGCAGGGTGTCCGCGGTCTGCCGGGATTGGTTTCCATCGCTTATCCCATCGCCGATCTGGTGATCCTTTCTGGGCTGGTATCTTTGCTGCAACAAACCATTCGAAGCATAGGGCGCATGATCGTGCTCTTCTTTGCCTTAGGCATTGGCCTATCCATCCTCGCAGACATATTGTTCGCGGCCTATAAAACATTCAATGTGTCTGAGGGATCGGCTCCGCTGGACCTGCTCTGGCTGGTTTCGCGCTGGGCGATCCTGGTGGCAGCGATCTGGCAGACCAACCAAACAAAGGTGGAAGAAAAACAGGCGGAAAGTTTCTCTCCCTTGCTGCGAACCAATTTGCTGTATATAGCAGTCCTGCTTGGGATGGGACTGGCTTTCTTTGAGCTCGAAAGTGTCTTGCAATCGAACCTGAACCTGTATGGAACACTTTTTGGTGCATTCGGCATCACAGTTCTGGTTTTGGTGAGGCAGTATATCTTTCTGCAGGATAACCGGCGGCTGCATGAAGAACTGGAGCATCTGGCGACCTCGGACCCGCTAACCGGTATCGCGAACAGGCGCTTTTTCGAAGAGACCCTGGCACGCGAGATCAAACGAGCCCAGCGCTATCAACGACAACTTTCCCTGCTCATGATCGATATCGATAATTTCAAAAATTACAACGACCAGCACGGTCATCCAATGGGAGACAAATTATTGCAAGACTGCGCACATCTCTTCAGGGCGCTCTTGCGTGACAGCGACCTCGTAGCACGCTATGGAGGGGACGAGTTCGTTGTGATCCTGCCTGAGATCAGCGTGGAACAAGGCAAGTTCGTGGCTGATAAACTTCGTAAAATAAAAATAGGTGCGCTGGCTTCTGAAGAGGAGATCGCGATCAGCATTGGTTGTGCTGCTTTTCAACAAGATATGACGGCGGCCAGCTTGCTGGAACTTGCAGATCAGGATTTGTATCGGCAGAAACCCGATACCGCCAGAAGATAGCTGAACCAATCCTGCGGGCATGTTTTATACGTGTGGTTCCCTATGGTTACGCAAGCACAATTTGGATCCCCGTTTTTGAGATATCCAATCGAACGCTGGGCGGCAAAGCATTATCCGTAATAAATTTGTGAACTGACTTCAGCGGGGCAATTTGAATACCCACTTCCGCGCCAAAAACGGTATGGTCGGCTAATACAATGACCTCGCGGGCGGAACGAATCATCGCCTGCTTGATTGTGACTTCAGAAATGGTATGGTGAGATAACCCAAAGTCTAGAGTTATTCCGCTGACCATTAAGAACAGCTTGTCGGCCCGCAATCCCTTCAATGCGCCTTCGGCAGTTGGGCCCACTAACATCTGGGTGCTGTAACGAACCGTACCGCCCGTGGATACCAGAGTGATGCCTGGAGTACCATTCAGCGTATCAAAAACAACCACTGAGTTGGTAATGATCGTAAGATCTGTTTTCTGCTTCAGTTCTTCTGCAAGGTAATAGGCGATCGGCCCGCCATCCACCAGCACAACTTCGCCGGGCCCCACGAGCGCCGCAGCTTTTTTAGCGATCTGCTGGCGCCGCAGTTCAACTTCATCCCTGACGTTTTGGTCCGCGTCGATAACTTGCAGTCCAATCCCATATTGTTCGGCATATTTTTTCAGCAGGACCGTCAGGTTCTTATACCATTCATGCTCGCTGAACGGCACGATCAATCCGATTTGCTTTGGCAGGTTGGTGACGTGATGAGCTTTTTCCCGCTCGATTTGAATCGGGATCTTCAACGATTTGCGAACTGTCCCCCAGTTCAGCTCCCATCCTGCCGGGGTATGTTTGTAATATTTTGGAAGGCTTGTGGAAGTTAAGACTACATGCGGGGTAATATAGTTTTCGGGCTGGGTTTGTAAATTGAAGGCGGCGATGGCCCCTTCGATACAGATCAGGCTGACAATTTCCGGGAACATGGCCAGGCCGGCTTTGCAGTAACTGCCCGGCGTCATAATCTCATTTTTGAGTGTCTCGCCTTCCAGACCAAACGTGATCACCGTCATTTGAGCCGGATCGATGGCCAGGTCACGACAGGCATTGATCGCACCCCAGGCCGTGATGTCATTGATGGCGAAGATCAGGTTGATCTGTGGATAAACGCTCAACGCATCTTTAACGTGCTGGTACGCTGTAGCATAGCGGGACTCGGAATTGATGGAAAGAACTGTCTCGTAGGCCGGGCTGGCCTCGCTTAACCCGTCTGCGAAACCGCGGCTCCGGCTCTGCGTGTTGGGTTGGTGAAAGGTGAGGTCAAGCAGGTTGACTTTCTTAATTCCCTGCTGATGCAGATAAGTACCGGCCCAACTTCCCAGGTCATAGCCTGCCTGATAATTATCCACTGCGACGATCGAACGCTGGTTAGGCATCTCGATCGACTCGGCTATGATCGGGATCCCTTTTTTTACGGCCCGGTCGATCAGCAGGCTGTCGTAATATGGATTAACGGAAGTGGCGATCAACACGTCCACCTCATCCACCAACAATACCTCCGTGGATTTATCAACAGGAGCCTGTTCAGTTTCGCTGATAACTGGATTTCCATTGCGGAGAGAGACCGCGCCGCCATAGGTGCGAAGGATAAGCTTCTGTTGATGAAGCTGATCGAGGTCACGGCGGATGGTCATTTCTGAGACATTACACAGACGACTAAGGTCGCTTACCGTGAGGAAACTGTGTTCATTGATCAATGAGACCACCTGCTCATGACGAAGGTTGGTTTTCATCTTCGATCCTTTTCCCTTTTGTTTCTCTAACGATTGTATTGTATCCAACAATATGTTAATAGTCAATCATAAATTTGTTTCAATATCGAACAATTTAACTTGACTCTTGATATATTATGTGATATTCTGAACAATATAACCTTATTTCTAGCTACACAAGCAAGATATTTCCGATTGTTGTTTCTTTTCAAACATTTAGTGGTGGGGTTTTGTTCGAGTAATTTCATATTTTTCCGCATTTTCATCTGAAAAGGAGTTGAACGCGCAAATATAAACCTTGCTCTCATACTCGCTGTGTAAGCCGATCCATTCTATCTACCTAATTCAAGGAGAAGATAATGAACAGTAAAAGAATTTTTTCAGTCATGAGCCTGATGGTCGTCTTTGCGATGGTCCTGACGGCCTGTGGCGCACCCAAGCCTGCCGCCCCTGCCGCTGGAAACCTTACCATTGCCGGTGTGGTCTTCCAGGATGACCAGTTCATGAAGAGCATGGTCCAGGGCTATACCGATGCCGGCGCAAAATACGGCATCAAGG
>JBGQIO010000338.1:0-3564 GCA_041498515.1 Anaerolineae bacterium | reverse complement strand
GCGACAGTGTAACAGGAGCGGTGGGTTTGAAAAAGAGACGAGCTTCTTGTAAGCTGGTAATTTCTGATATTGCCACTTCAAGGAGCTCGTCAGGTCAATTGTTGTCCTCAAGATGCCGGTTGTCTAGCACAAGATAGAAGAACGACCCGGGAAATGTCCCTATTGTGAGGGAGAGACCTTCCAGCGCTGGTGCAGGTCAAAAGGCTGGTGCGAGACCTGCTTTGCTGGAAGGTGTCCGTGTATCGCAATCGTTGTTGCCACTGTTGGCGGACGTTCCGGCATTATCCGGAAGGGAATAGCACAGCGGATCAAACCGAACGAATGAAGTTATTTCCAGTGATATTCTGGAACATGGGAATGAGCTATCGCAATGTGAGCCGCATGCTGAGCGGGCTCCACACCTTGCTAAACCACATGAGCATCTGGCGCGATGCGCAGGAGCAGGTAGAAGAGGTCAAGGAATAACATATATGGTGGAAATAGGTGAGGGGTTTAGGGTTGGATGGAGCTTAAGTACAGGGTTGGGTAAAGGCGTCACTGGCAGAGGCGGCGCTGCCACAATCTGCATTTTATCGACTGGGCCAGATGTCGTCCCGGTCACATATGAGATCCAGCAATGTTCCTTCGTATTTGGGATCAGCACCCACCACCAACGTGGGTCGTCCTCATTGCGGCCATCTATCTGCCAGCTTTGCCCCTGACGGGGCGAGGCAACCACTTCATATGCTATGCTCGGGCCTTTGCGGCAGTTGACAATCTTATCGTTAAATGTGAAAAGCGGGATTGGTTTGTAAACCAAGAAATTCGAGCAGTGATCAGTGATGAGGGTCGCCGTCTGCCCATCAGCGGAGACCGTAGCCTGTGGTATTTTATCCGTATGAGGGGGAGGGCCGCCCTCGTTGGCGTAGGCGTCAATTTGTTGACCGCCCAACTCGGGGTGCGGTTGGAAGAGCGGGATTTTCAGGGTGAAGGATTTCTTTAATCGAGTTGGACATGATTCAAGCTCGATCGCGCCGATTATTTCGCCCTTCGGGTTGGTTGCCTTGACTGATGAATCGAATTTCTGTGCATCCTCCTTGGAAATGCATGTCAGCGATATGGTCCGCTTGCCATCGAAGGTCCCAGGCTTGAAAATCACACTACCTTGCACATTATAGCCCAGCGGAGTCGGGCAGCTAACCCGTAAGCCTGCATCAGTCGTGCCCTGGTCTCCATCGAACAACGCCGCGTTGGTGTCTTGTCGAAGAGGAATCTCAGTTGGGAGCACGGCTGTCAGTGTGCCGGTAACCAAACCACCGGTTACCGGCACACCGACAACTATCGAAGTAGGTGAATTAAAAGCGATAACTGGATTTCCTTCAACTGCATTACGAAGCGCTACTTCCAGTTCCTTTTGAGAATTTGCATTGATTACCTCAACTAATCCTCCTGATGCATTAGAAATAGCAATAAGTTCTTGCAGCTCTTGAGGTTTTAGACCCATCCCGATAAATCGAAAACTTATGGCAATGTCTTTTACTGTTTTCAACCGACTTTGGATGTATTTGACAGGATCGGGAACGCAGTCATCGGCGCCCCCTGTGATTATAATGATCCTTTTATTAACACCCGCAAAGCGTTCGGGGTCATTGAAATCAGCGATCGCCGCCAGAATTGCGCTTGTCAAGGTTGATTCTCCACCAGCCTGTAGAGTTTCCACTTTATTTCTAACTTGGTCCTTGTTATGCTGCCCGAAACCGACGACCATCTGGGTGTTTTCATTATTATCGCAGGCTCCACCGAACGTACGAAGCGCCAGATTGTCTTCGTTCGCTACCTCGGTCTGGAATGCTTGCGCAAGAGCACCTTGGGCCCCTTCTAATTTTGTGCCTTGATCAAACGGCTGATCCATCGCAATTGAGCGATCAAACAAGATTATGGTATTTTGCTCTACCTTGCCCGGTTTCAAATGTCCCATGAGCGCGATCAGTCCACCTGCGAGGCCTACTAATGCAGCGGCTAAAACAAGGATGGCGTTGATATTTTTGTACCATCTTGTTGACGGAATGTCGTGCCCCTTAGTTTCACTCCGCTTAGAGCCTCTCGTTGGCTTATTCATGGTCATCACCTTTAGATGCGCCGACTACACGTATAAGGGGCTGCAATGTCCATCACAATCAATTTCAAATATGGAAGATCACAGATCGACCTCTTTGAGCATTCCTTGACAACAAGCAGCAGATCTAACATTCTCTAAGGTGAGGTTCATACCGATAAGGCGATTGTCCAGTTCAAGTCTCGCGAGAATTGCCGCGCGTAAATGTTCCGGCCGTAACACCGTGTTATTCTTGTGGTCTCAAGACGATAGACTGACCATTACTCCTATTTTGGCTGCGAGGGCGTTTACATGGAAGCGGCAGTCTCGCACAAGGTCTGAGAACTGACTCTATTGCCTCTCTTTGACGAGCCATGCCACATCCCTGCGAGGTGGACCATCGGGTGACTTCTCGAAGAACACTGTATGTTTTACTATTGGGGGCGAACAGTCATAACCTCTTGGGTCAAGGCTTTCCAATGATTTCTAGTTATGATTATTGCTCGACTTTACTCGAAAGTCAAGCATATAGGGATTCGAGTTTGTAACATCAGTGGTTGGTGAGTTTAAATTCCATCTGAGGTCATAATTTTTAGGTCTAGGTGACGGTTTCTTCCCACTTTGAGGCCTGAAACACGCCTCTCTATTGCGTATTGTTCCCACCATTTTGAGAACCTATCTCATATGTCATAGTGTCTAATTGGCAGAGGAAACCCAAAGAATGGAAATTGCTTTAGGAGTGGAGTCTCTTCAAGTGTAGGCTGCGCCTGCACTCGTACACGTGCATGCTATGTTGGGAAGGACTTATAAGAAAACTAATAAAACTGCGCTTGATTTTTTAGGTTCGATTTATGGGTTAGACCCGCTACGATAAGACATATTTGAAGAGGATTATCAACAAGCTTGCGTCAGTAGGAGGCCCAGTGTGGATGATTGCAAAATCTTCGATGCGAGTGTTATCGATTTCCATGCACTGAGTAGCTTTGCTCCTCTGTCTATCCGGTCGGTCTCAAGCGGCTGATATGGGTCGGCTCGCGCACGATCAACTCCGCCTCGCTGCCGGCAGCCTGCATCAGTTCCTCGGCCCGCGCAGCCAGCGCCTCAGCTTGGGGCGCTGACTCTTCTACCGACTGGGTATTTCTCGCGAATTTATCGATGGATTCTTTCAGAGACTTGCGCAACTCTGTTGCAGAGGCGTAATGGGTCAGTGAATCAAACGCAAACTCATGCTCGACGGAGAACAAGCCGCGCTGCGTTATTTCGGCCAGTGCGCTGTCTGCCTGCTGATAGTCATAGCACCACTGGCGAACCGACAAATTGCCTGCCAGTTCGATTTTTCCGTCGTGATGTATCTCGATGGGTGAAGTTTCGGCGGCAGGGTGGATGTCGATCATCGTGCCGCTGGGTTTCAACAGTCGGCGAATTTCCTCAAGAGCATGGACCATGCTCCCGTATTCCATTCAACACAATGACCACGACAGGATCACCAT
>JBGQIO010000337.1:0-3565 GCA_041498515.1 Anaerolineae bacterium | reverse complement strand
CTACGATAGTGCAGTAGTATGGCATAACCATTTCTCGCCAGGGCCAGGACGAAAGCTTTTCCCAGCCGGTCTGCCGCACCGGTTACTAATGCTAAAGGTTGTGTGGACATACCCTTTTTTACCACAAAAAAAACAAGGCGGCGTCCCCATTGTAATGGGGACGCCGCCTTGTTGAATATATTTATTTTCTAAAGAAATTTGAAACGAAAAACCATACGTTAGCGGGTCGTTCCGCTAGCCGGCGCATGAAGTATGGATACCAGTGTGTACCGAAGGGTACATAGACGCGTACCGGAAAGCCCTCTTTTATTAATTGCTCCTGCAAGTCGCGGCGGATACCATACAGCATTTGGAATTCCACTGACTCCTTGGGCAGGTTGGTTTTTTGGAGATATTGTTTTGCAAAAGCGATGCGGTTCTCGTCATGTGTGGCGATAGCCGGTACGGGCGGAAAACACCCATCCTTGCTGATCACTGGAGAATTTTCACCCTTTACCGCATCGAGTATTATTTTCGTCAATAAATCATAATTCGCATCTACGTCGGCCTTCTTCGGAAAAGCTTTATCGGCGGGCTCTTGATAGGCGCCTTTAACGAGTCGGATAGGGGTTTGATCTTCGAGAAGCTTGCGGGCATCCGCTTCGGTTCGATATAGATAGGATTGCAGAACGATGCCCGTGTTCTGATAGCCTTTCTTATGCATTAGTTGATACAGAGCGATGGTCTTATCTGTATACGGCGTATCTTCCATATCGATGCGGATGAAGTTGCCATACTCTTTAGCCTTGGCGAGAATTCGCTCGAGGTTTTGCCCGCAAAGATTTTCGTCCAGGCCGAGACCGATCTGGGTTAGTTTTATCGATACGTTCGCACACAGTTTTGATTTATTAATTACATCGAGCGTATTCAGGATGATGTCTGTTGCTTCGGAAGCTTCTTCAGGCTTGCTGGTATTCTCCCCCAGGTGATCGAGTGTGACATTGATGCCTTTTGCATTTAATCCATGGATCACGATAACCGCATCTTCGATCTTCGTACCCGCCACAAAACGGGATGCGGTGTTCCAGGCAAAACCCCATCCACTGACCATTTTTTGTGCCCAGGATGCTTTTGAAAGATAGATAAAGAAGGAACGGAGCATTAATCATCCTTTCTTAAAAAATGCTAATACGATTCTAGCACAGGAGCCCGGGTTGCTTGTGTTATACTTTTTCCTGACAAATGTCACACTTTGGAGGCTGAGTGAGAAATCGTAATACGAATATATTTCTGCGTGGGGCGGCTATTTTCCTCCTTATTGTCGCAACAGTATTGACCCTCTCCTCACTGGTAAGCTATAGCCGGCAAAGGAATAATTATCCTCCTGGAATGACGATGGGCGGTGTACCGATCGGAGGGCTCGACCCGCAGTCGGCTTCCCAGCGCGTTTTGCAAGTCTACAAAACACCTATACAAATTCAATATGCCGGGGATACTATCCAAATTGACCCGACTTCGGTTGGTTTTCAGCTTGATATCGATTCCATGTTGGCCGCGGCGGACCTGAGCCGAACCGGGGGAGCATTCTGGAATGGATTTTGGGATTTTCTCTGGAACCGCGACCCAACCCCGGTAGCGGTTCCTCTTCGGGCTACTATTACTGAAGATCGATTGCGTGCGTACCTTGAGACGGAAATTGCTCCTCGCTATGACAGGCCGCCCACCGCTGCCCTCCCTATCCCTGGGTCGACCTCCTTCACACCGGGGCAGCCCGGTCAACTGTTGGATATTGATCGCGCGGTTCCACTTCTGGAAGACGCATTACGTTCACCGACCAGCCGGATCGTGGCACTAACTTCAACTCAGAACGCAGGCGCCGCCCGGCCTAGTCTGCAAAATTTGGAAATCCTGATGAAACAGGTTGTTACCACGTCCGGTTTTGATGGAGTAGTTGGTGTTTATATGCTGGATCTCCAGAACGGGCAGGAAATCCACTTCGCGCTCAACCATGGACAGGAATTATCGGTGCAGCCCGACGTAGCATTTACTGCCTCTAGCACGATCAAAATTCCAATCCTGGTCTCTTATTTTATCCAACACGGTGAGGGGCCCGTCGATGATTCAGTCAACACGAAGATCCTGAACATGATCCACAAATCTGATAACGTTGCGTCCGATGACGTCATGGCAGAGCTCGATCCAAACACAGGGCCGTTGGTTGTTACCCAGGATATGAGAAAAATTGGCTTGGTTAACACGTTCATGGCAGGCTTCTTTTATAACGGTGCCCCCTTATTGCAAAAGTTCAACACTCCGGCTAATGAACGCATAGATATTTCCACCGCACCGGATGTCTACAACCAGACCACTTCTTCTGATATGGGGATGCTTCTGGAAGATGTTTACCAATGTGCAGAAACGGGGGGCGGTGCTTTGGTCGCGGCTTTTCCCGATAGGATGAACAAGGCTTCGTGCAAACAAATTATCAATTACCTCGAGCAGGATAAGATCGGAGTCCTGATTGAAGCGGGCGTGCCAGAGGGGACACAAGTGGCAATGAAGCACGGCTGGATCCCTGGCAATGATAACGTTTTGCACGACGTAAGCGCCGCGGGAATTGTTTACAGCTCGGGTGGGAATTTCGTGTTATCTGCCTACACGTATCATCCGGTTCAAAATTTATTTGATGTGACAAATCCCTTGATAGCTAATCTAACGCGTGCTGTCTACAATTACTTCAATCTGGCCTCACAATAAAATTATCTTCTTCCTCGGCATTTTTCTGGGATCGCACGCTATTCTGAGACCCGGAAGCTTGCATTGTCATATTTGAAAGGCAGGTTATCCCTTCCCTTGAATTAGAGAAGGGATTTTTTCGTATATAATCAGCCAATGAGCGCCGCCCTTGGACTCCTTCGTCTGCAGCAGGTGGACAGCCGAATTAATCAGATCGAAGCCAAGCTGGGGAAAATCCGAGAGACTTTGGAAGATGACTCAGAAATCCGGGCTATCCAGGACCAAATTAAAGACGCAGAAGCTAACCAACGCGATTTCGAACATGCCAGACAAGCATCCGAGCAAGAGGCGCACGATAAGCAAATCAAAATCAACCAGGCAGAGGCCAGTCTATACGGGGGCGGCGTCCACAATCCAAAAGAATTACTTGATTTGCAGGCGGATATTGTTTATCTGAAAAAGCATTTAGCGACAATCGAAGACCAGGAATTGGATGCAATGTTCAGAGTTGAAACCGGACAGGCTGCATTAAGAACGTTACAGGAGGATCTCACCCAGGTCCAGGCTAGGATCAGTGATGTGCATAATAAATTGATTGCCGAGCAGGAATCCCTCTCACGCGACCTGGCAAATATTCAAACGGAACGCAATGCAGCGCTCAGTCCGGTGGAAGCGGGATTTTTGAAAACCTATGAGACCATTCGGCAGCAAAGACGCGGCGTTGCAGTTGCCGAAGTATCGGAAAATGCCTGCCGGGCTTGCGGCACAACACTTACTGCAGCGTTGCAGCAAAATGCTCGCCATGCAGCACAATTGATCTTCTGCCCTTCCTGCGGACGGATCTTGTATG
>JBGQIO010000336.1:0-3620 GCA_041498515.1 Anaerolineae bacterium | reverse complement strand
GTTACCCTACCGCGACCGCTCTCTCCCAGGCCATGAACCAGGCGGCGTTCGGGAATGAAAAGAAATCCTCGTCCCGGTCCGGCGCCATTGCCTCTGCTCCCGTTGCGCGCGGAAGTAAGCTTGGCCTTATTATTGCAGTTACATTCGTTATCGTGGCTGCTTTGGCAGCAGCATACTTCTTTAGAAATCAATTGTTCCATACGTTAAAGGGAACCATCGTTGCACAGGCGCCTACTACTGCCAAACTGATCCCCGCTCCTGTGAACTCTGCAACTTCCACATTCACCTCGGTTCCCCAGCCCTCTGCGACATTCACACTCCTTCCCGCGACGGCGACAACTGCACCTACAGAACCCCCTGCTTCCACGGTGGCGGCCTTTGCTCCAGCCTGCCAGCCGGGGGTCGTCTCAGCACTCCCCACTCCGGCCATCCAATTATTCAATCAGGGCTGCAACAAAAAAGTGCCGTATGCGATCCTCACCATTCCTCAAGGTTCGACATTTACCTCCCTCAATCCTGATTTTACCTGTACAAATACGGGTCAGCCCGGCGATAAGATGAAGATATCCTGCCAGGGAAAAAATCCATATTCGTACAATCTTAAAGTTTGCAGCCCGCCTTCTACACCCATCGCGAGCGTCAACCCAGGGCAATGTCAGCAGGGTACAGATTATGATAGCGCCAACCAATGTTGTGCGGCGCCCCAGCCGGATGCAGGTTGCATCATCTACAAGGTTGATTTAAAAACCTGCTCATCACCATGATCAATGTGAACCACCCGGGCTGATCAGGCATCTTCGGATGCCTGGTTTTTTAATAGGTCCTTCAAGGTTAAACAAAATGGGGGTGATACAATCGTTGCATGGGCACGCTCTATCTCGTCGCGACCCCGATCGGCAACCTCGAAGACCTATCACCTCGCGCGCTGCGGATTTTGCGTCAGGCCAGCCTGATCGCCGCCGAAGATACCCGTCAAACTAAAAAACTGCTCAACCATTTTGACATTCACACCCCTCTCACCAGTTATTTCGAACATAATAAACTGAGCAAACTGGAGGCACTCCTTGCCAAGTTAAATGAAGGCGATGTGGCTCTCGTCTCTGATGCGGGTACTCCCGCCCTCAACGATCCAGGCTATGAGCTGGTTCGCGCCGCTTTGAATGCCGGTCACCGCGTCAGCCCCGTGCCGGGGCCGGCTTCCCCGATCGCGGCTCTCACCGCCTCCGGTCTTCCTACTGATGCCTTCCTCTACCTTGGTTATCTGCCAAGAAAATCAACAGAAAGAAAAAAGGTTATCAAACAAGTTGCAGACCTGCCCTATACCTTGATCTTTCTCGAAACACCGCATCGCCTGCTCGAATCCTTGGAAGATTTGGAAAGCATCCTGGGGGGTCGTCAAATCGCGCTGGCGCGCGAACTGACCAAACTCCACGAAGAGATCTGGCGCGGGAAGTTGGGCGAAGCGAGCCGGTATTTCAAGTCGCCGCGCGGTGAATTTGTGTTGGTAATTGAAGGAAAGATGAAGGAAGGCAGGGAAAAGTGGGCGGAAGAAAAGGTATTTGATGCAATTCGCACGGGGATAAAAGCGGGCAAAACCCCATCCGCCCTGGCTGCAAAACTAGCTGAAGAATCAGGCTGGCCGCGGCGGGAAATCTATAAACTGACCACACAGCAAGACTAAGAGCCATGGAGTGGTTGAATCTCGATCGTGCAAATCGACCCCGGTATTCCCTTTTCATAGGCAAGCGGATACCCACAGATTTCCTCGATCAAATTTTTAAGGAAGTCGTCTATTGACACTTCTTTTTTATTATGAAATAATGTAACTGGTTACTGTAACCGGTTACATAAAAACCAGACAAATTTAAGATTTATGACGCGTCGATCATCCTCTATCACGATCCGTGAGGTTGCCAAGCAAGCAGGCGTTTCCGTGGCGACTGTAAGCCGCTATATTAATCGCAATGCTCCGGTCTCCGATAAAGTTTCCAGCCGGCTCGAGCAGGTCATGACCGAATTGAAATATGCCCCCCACGCGGCTGCCCGCCAGTTAGCCTCACGGAAAACCCATGCGATCGGCCTTTTATTAACCTACATCCAAAACGACTTCTATGTGCCGCTTTTGAACGGGGTTGAGTCTACGGTCCGGCAAAAGGAACATAACTTGCTGGTGGCATCTTATCAATCGAACGGGTCAGGTTATCAACTCCCCCCTATCGGTCCACACAATACAGACGGCTTGATTGTCTATGCCGACAGCTTGAGCGATGATGAATTGGCATCCTTATATAACAGCGGCTTTCCAATGGTCCTCATTCATCGTACCCCGCCGGCCTCTTTGCCCATTCCCAGTGTCACTATTGAAAACAAGGCAGCTACCTATAAATTAGTTGAGCACTTGATCGTGCAGCACCAGAGACGGCGCATTCTACTAATGCGCGGCCGCCCTCATCAGGAAGATTCCTATTGGCGCGAAACAGGTTATAATTCTGCTCTCATCGCCAATGGGATCCCCCTTGACCCCCAACTTATCATTGCAGGTGATTTCGAACGCGAAGTCGCCTACCAATCCTTGACCCAATTTTTGAGAAACAGGAAGCAAGTCGCATTTGATGCCGTGTTTGCCGGGAATGATGACGCAGCCATCGGCGTTATTAAAGCCCTGCAGGATAACGGATATCGGATCCCTGAAGATATTTCGGTTGTGGGGTTCGATGACCTGCGGCTGTCAGGTTTTCTCACGCCTCCTCTGACGACCGTCCGTGCTCCTACGGAACTGGTGGGTCGTATTGCGGCAGAGCAATTATTCAGCTTGATCAACGAACAGCATTTATCGGGCACGACAGTCCTTCCAACCGAAATAATCATCCGCCGGTCATGTGGTTGTCAGGTTTCAGAATGACCTGGTGACAATGCAAAGGAGGTGCAGTTTCCCTATCAAATCCCCTGGTTCACCCTTCCTGCAGTATTAAAATCCGATTTCTAGTATGAGGAGAAAACTCACCATGAATAAGAATCTGTTCGTCTTGACCGCGATGATCATTGTTGCTTCCATGATCCTTGCGGCCTGCGGTGCGCCCGCTACTGCTACCCAAGCACCGGCACCAACTTCCGCTCCGGCGCCAACTTCGGCCCCGGCAGCAACTTCCGCCCCCGCCGCTACACAGGCGCCTGCACCTACTATGGATTATTCCAAAGTAGGTCCTGAACTGGCCGCAGCCTTCCAGGGCAAGTACAAGGGCACGGTCGTCAACATGGCAGGCCCCTTCACTGACCAGGATACGGTGAAATTCAACCAATCCGTCAAGGATTTCGAGGATAAGACCGGGATCCAGATCCTATACGCGGGCTCCAAGGAATTCGAAGCTTCCATCCGCATCCAGGTTGAAGGCGGAACTCCACCTGACATCGTAGACTTTCCCCAGCCTGGGCTGTTGGCCTCGTTTGCATCTGCAGGTAAGGTTTTGGACGCAGGCAAAATCGTCAATCCCGACTGGCTGAAGCAGAACTATTCGCAGGCCTGGCTGGGCCTGGCCCAAATGAAGAACAAAGATGGCAGCACGTTCACGGCTGGCATCTGGGCCCGTGCCAATGGGAAAGACATTGTTTTTTATCCCAAG
>JBGQIO010000335.1:0-3628 GCA_041498515.1 Anaerolineae bacterium | reverse complement strand
CTGGTATAAATATTGAGCCATTTCTCGAGCGTGTAAAGCTCGCCATATTCAGGATACCCCGCTCCAGGATGCATCACTGAATACGTGAAGACTCGATCGGGCAAAGTCTTGAGCAGGCGATATGTTGTTTGCCGCATCAGCCTGAAGATTTGTAACGCGTCATCCACGCTTTGATTTTGGTAGTCGAGCGTCTCCGCCCACTTTTCTTCATCATACGGCATCAAAGTACTACCCGGCTCTGCAATCAATTTGTGGAGACGTATAACGGCCATGGACTCGCTCTCGGTCATGTGTACAAGGACTTCATGGACACTCCATTCGCCGGGAGCAGGCTTGAACTTCCACGTCTCACGCGGGACCTCGGCCAGTGCATCAGTCAACAAATCGAATCCGCGCCCATATTCTTCAATCAGTTCGCTGCGTTTTTCCGGTTCCATAGCGACTCCTTTTCCTGAAGGTCTTTCTCAATCAACCAAGTAGCGATCTGTACACGCGAGTCAAAGCCGAGTTTGTTCATTATTCGAGTAACATAAGTTTCCACCGTTTTCACGCCAACCGTCATGGTCTCAGCGATCTCGCGATTGGATTTGCCATGCGCGATCAACGCCGCGACTTCACGTTCGCGCACTGTCAACCCGCCGAATTTTTCTTTTTCGGTATGACCCGAATCTGCCATAGCAGATTCGGGTTCGGATAATGCATAAGCAATCACTTGATCGAGCGGCATCGATACCCCCTCCGCCCAGGCAGCCGCGAAGATTTCTTCCCCGAGTTCGGTCCGAATTCTAGAAATCAACCGATCGTAATCTGGTCGATCCGCGGCATCCATAGCGGATCCCACAGGAGCACGCAAGGCAGACGCCGCCCCAAAAATAACCGCTGCTGATCGAAAGCGGGATTGCTGGCTAGTTGATTCTGCAAGTTTTTGCAAACACCAGGCGATGCCACTTCTATCACCGGTTTCCATGCGCACATCCAGGCTTTCACTCAGCAATCTCTTCATTTCTCTGAAATCACGTCGAAGTAGCGCGATCCATCCCAAGGTGCCAAGCGCGATCGCAATCCCCCATTTCTCTCCGGAGTACCGGCTGATATCAAGACTCTCTCCTAAAAAGTCGCGGGCGCGTTCATATTGACCGCGCCGTACAGCCAACTCTCCCAAACCTGCCAGGGCGGAGGTGATTTGGCGCAAATCTCCAGACTGACGGCAGGCGACCAGACCTTCCTCTAATCGAGATTGTGCCTGCTCATAATCACCGATGCGCATCGCCCCCCAGCCCAACATCTTGAGCGTATCTGCGATGCCAACCAAATCCCCAACCTCTCTATAAATGACCAGGGCTTGCTCATACAATTTGGGAGCAGCGGAATAATCACCTGTTTCAGTAGCAACTTCCGCCAGGATCTCCAACGCATTTGCAACCCCCAACCGCCCGGGCGCCCCCAGTTCCCTCGAGATCGCCAGATTTTGTTCAGCCAATGCGCGCACCACCGAATAATCACTCTGAAAGAATGCAAGGGCGCTGGCTCGGTCGAGCGCTTGAGCACGTGTAAGTGTCCGTTGCTGGGCACCAGGTTGGGCAAGCGCGGCGGAAAGCCGCATTCGCCCCTCGGTGTGATAGGCACGCAGTTTCCAGAAAGTTCCCATTACTGCCGCTAACCGTAACCCAGCATTCGCCCCTTCCACAGTGACTTGGCTCCATTCCAAGCCTGCCCGTATGTTATCGTGATCGGCCTCAAGCCGATTCAACCAGACGAATTGCTCTGGGTGGAACAAGTGTGGCTCAGCCTTCTCCACCCATTGGACGAAATAATTCAAATGACGGTTTCTGGATTCATCTACCTCGCCTGATTCCCCCAGCTTCTCGCGCGCATACTGTCGAATCGTTTCAAGAAGACGATAACGCATCTCTCCACCCTCAGGGTTGTCCACCACAACCAATGATTTATCTACCAGACGAGACAACAAATCCAGGACTTCCCCTGCTTTGATTCCTTGATCTGCACAGACTGCCTCCGCGGCTTCCAATGTTGTTCCGCCTGCAAAAATTGACAGGCGCAATAAAACCCTTCGCTCTGGTTCTGAAAGCAGAGCATAACTCCAATCCAATGCCGCCATCAAAGTTTGCTGTCTCGGTTCTGCTGTGCGACTGCCTCCAGTCAACAAGTGGAATCGGTCATCCAACCGTTCAGCGATTTGCGGAATAGATAATGTCCGTACGCGAGCAGCTGCTAACTCGATCGCCAGCGGCATCCCATCCAAGCGTTGACAGATCTGCGCAACTAGGTTCGAATTTTCAACAGTCAGGGCAAATGCGGGCTGCACCAACGCAACGCGATTTACGAACAAACGCACTGCTTCAGATTTCCCCATTTGCCCGGGTGAGGTAGTTTCTGCTGGTAGAGGGAGAGATAGCGAAGGCACATGGTATTGCTCCTCTCCGCCGATCCCGAGCGCTTCCCGGCTGGTGGCAAGGATGTGAAGCTGGGGACAGGCCTGCAGCAGCGTATCGGCAACCTGCGCGCACTCCTTTATCAAATGCTCACAATTATCAAATACAAGAAGCAGGTTTTTGGAAACCAAGTAAGCGCGCAGCGTTTCGATCAGGGATATGCCCGGACTTTCACGAACCCTAAGGGCCGAGGCGATTGTCTGATAGACCAGTGTGGAGTCGGATATCGGCGCAAAGGCTACAAACCAGGCACCGTCGGGAAATAGATCCAGCATCTGACTTGTGGCTTCTATCGCCAGGCGGGTCTTGCCAAAGCCACCGGGGCCGGTCAACGTCACCAGGCGCGAACTGCCGATCAGACGCTCCACGTCTGCAATCTCACGTTCCCGGCCGATGAAACTGCTGATCGGATGTGGCAGATTCTTAGGTGGTGCGGTCGTAGTGATGGATTTGGCTGGTTCACCACCACGCGCAAAATGCATGAAACTTTCGCGCTCATCCGTAGGGACACGCAACTGCTCCATCAGCAGGCCGGCGAGCTGCTTGGACGGGCGCGTCTGGTCTGCTTCGATTTTGCGTAGTGTAATGCGTGCGCAGCCGACTTGACGCGCTAATTCTCCCTGCGTCAGATCTAGTTCCCGACGACGATACCGAAGCCATTTTCCGAACGACTGTGTTTCATCCATTTTTCAATTTTTAAAGCTGTTATCCCTTTTTTTATCACCTATTATATCGAAAAGGGCCTTTTAATATCACCCACTATTTGTTTTAATGATAGTAGATTCCAAGGCCAAGGAATCACTAAGAACTGCCCATTCGGGGCCGAGTTAAAAGGAAAGGAGAACAAAATGTTCAATATTCGTTCCGTAATGTTGTTTGTTGTAGCGCTTACCCTGGTAACCGTGCTGGCAATAGCCGCTTACTTCAAGGTGACGACAACCGCGACCTCTCCAGCATCTCCCGAATCATCCGCCAAGGCTGTTCCGCAAAGTGCCTCTCTGGCGCCGGCTTCCGTCAGCCCGAGCGGTCCACGCAGCTTCTACATGAGCAACCAAACGATTAAGAACATCCTGGACCAAGCCTACGAACAGCACCGCTGGGGTGCGCGAGAGCAAGCACTGGTGCGCATCCTAAATGAGCGCTATGAGTACCGGGTCAGCCAACCGCGTTGATCG
>JBGQIO010000334.1:0-3692 GCA_041498515.1 Anaerolineae bacterium | reverse complement strand
CATCGGACTAAAGAACGCCCTTGTAAAAAGGGCGTTCCTGTATTTCTGCTGCACAGCACCTTGTATTTACGCAGTACCATGTAAATTGCTCAAGCCGACATGCTGGCTCGTCCTGCCATTATGAAGGCAATGGAGATAAGCAGGTTGATGACGACGGGGATCCACGCTATCTGGTCTGCGCCGCTGAATATTGCAATCGCCAGCAAGATCGCGGCCGTACCAAATCCGACGGCGTTCGCGAGGACGATGGCGTTGCGGGCTGTGGAAGGCTCTGCATTTCTCGCCGCCCAATCCAACAACGCAATGGCGATAAATAAGCTGGCAGTGGCGCGCACAACGGCAAGCTGAGCGGCAGTCGGGTTGGCGCCAAGGGTTCCGTACTGCATCGTGGCCGGTACCAGTAGAAACGCAATGGCGACCAGCGCCATGATGATTGCCGCGATGCTGAACAATACATTGAGTTTCATAAACTTATCTCCTGTCTAAAGTTAGTTGATCGGAAACGGAATACCTCACTGGTTGTATACCTGCTGTCTTCATTCGCTTATAGGCGATCCTCCTCGAGTGTTCCAGAGAACCACTCCAGGCAAGGTTTCGAAATCAAAACTCAGCCTTCGATACTTTTGAACCCACAGGCTTGCCCTGGGATACGTCCAACTGGCGCCTCCGCGGAGCGCACAGTCGGAGAACTGACCGGCCAGCGCAAAACCCTACTCCGCAACGACCCCAAGCCAGTAACCGAAAAAAGAACCACCCCACTGTTCGATTGGTGGCGCAAAAAATCGAACCCCTTTGGTCGGCGTAGAGTATTCCGCTTCAGACCTCACTGATCATAAAATAATGAATTAGGGGACTAGACGGTATAATTCATAAATAAGGATGGCGCCCTGTGGTGGATAAGCACCAGGTTGGGTGTGCATCCGAAAAGGACTTACACAGGAGGAAATACGAAATGGAATACCGCGAACTGGGACGCACGGGATGGAAGATATCGACCATCAGTCTGGGGACCTGGGCTATGGGCAGCTTATGGGGACCGGTTAACGCGCGCGAGTCGCTGGCCGCGCTTAATCGCGCGCTTGACCTCGGTGTCAATTTCTTCGACACCGCCGATGCCTATGGCAGCGAACCTCTGTTGGGCCAGCTGCGCCGGCAGCGGCATGAGCCGTTCTACATCGCAACCAAAATGGGGATGGGCGTGAACCCGGACCCGCGCGGCTACACCCGCCGCAACCTGGCAGGATTCGTCGAAGGCAGCCTGCGAAGCCTCGGAACCGATACGATCGACCTTATGCAGCTGCACTGTCCGCCCATCCAGGTTTACAACGCGGAGGTGTTCGGCATCCTCGACGAATTCGTCAAGCAGGGCAAGATCCGTTACTACGGGGTCAGCGTCGAGCGCATCGACGAAGCCAAGGCGGCCATCCAATATTCCGGCGTGCAGTCGGTGATGATCATCTTCAACATGTTCCGGCTGCGTCCGATCGAAGATTTTTTTCCAGAAGCCCAGCGCCGGATGGTGGGGATCCTCGCAAGGGTGCCCATGGCGTCCGGTCTACTTACCGGCAAAATGACAAAGAACACCACATTTGCGCGCGATGACCATCGAACCTTCAACCGTCAGGGGCAGGCGTTCGACAAAGGAGAGACGTTCTCAGGCGTGGATTTTGAAAAGGGGCTGGAAGCCGTCGAGGAATTGCGCCCGCTGGTGCCGCCCGGCATGACGATGGCACAGTTTGCCCTGCGCTGGATCCTGATGTTCGAGGCCGTAACTTGTGCTGTGCCCGGCGCGAAGAATCCCGCGCAGGTCGAAGATACGCTGCGGGCTGCCGACCTGCCTCCGTTATCGGACTCGACTATGGAAAAGATACGCGAGATCTACGATCGGCGCTTCCGGGCCGAGGTGCATCACCTCTGGTAACTGTTTGATTTTTTAACAGTAAAAGAACCTATAAAAGTAGACTCCCCTGATGCCCTGGCATTTCGTTGGATCTTTATTTCGGGCATCCTATTACTTTCTTTCTTGTCTATGATTGCTGGCTTATGCTGATTAAGAGTCTGTCATAAGCTGGTCTAAGGGGTCTATAGAGTAATATCTAGCTTATGCAGTCCAATATTTAGGGACTTGATTTTGATGGTTACTCTTTTTGCTTCGCACTCAAAGCATCCTGCTTCTTCCGATATTCCTCCCAAACGTCTACGTCGGCTACCTTAGATATCTCATCTATCCCTTGCGGTCGAGTCACATTCATACTGGCAGCCTCCTGCTGAACTTCACCTTCCGATTCCCTCGCTTTTTCCCCCGACCCTTGAAATAACTTGCGCAATCCTCCAATGACCACATTTCCAATTAACCAAAACACAATATCGAAAATAAAATCCATTGCTCCTCCTGCGTCTTTGTTGAATGGGGCATTGTGTGAAGTGGCCCAACGGTTCGCGCCAGGTGCGGCGAGGCACACGTCGGGTTTATGCAGTGTCGGGACATGCCCGGGTTGGGCACATTGCGGCGTTTACCTACGCCAATTGTTGTGCAATTGCACCCGCGATGTAATGGGCGTCTTCCTCGATTCCATAAATGATGCCTGATTTTCGACTGTTGAGCCAGGGAAACCCGATGAAGTACAAACCACGCACCGGCGAAATACCGCGTTGATGAACAGGCTTACCTTCCGCGTCGAATACTGGCAGGTGTATGCAGCTGAAATCTCCCGTGAACCCGGTGGCCCAAATAACCGTACTGACCCCTGCCTCGCGAATATTCAGCTTTCGCAGCAGCGAAACGCACTCGGCCTGGGGATCGGGTACGTCCGCCGGATCAGCCTCGAGTGGTGGAGGGCTGAACCCTGCCTTTGCCAGGTAGGCATCGACGCCGTCCTTTAACCTTTGCGAGAATTCATCGCCAAAACGGACATGGGCAGCTGCCTCATCGCTCAGGAGGAGAGTGTCTGCTTCTACATCCAGCAAGCGACCCAGGATCACAGCACCCTGGCGCGCTAATTGTTGCAGGCTGAGCGTGTGCCCATAGCGCCCGACCCCCGAAATCTGTGGCTGAGCTGCGCGGCTGATGGACTTATCCTCCAGGCTGGCAAGTGTGACGTCCAGATGCTTCATGTCGACCCACCACTCTAACAAGTCGCGGCCTCGATAGCGGCGAGGAGCGCGTCCGACTTTGCTCGTGCAGAGATATACCCTACGACCTGCGGACAGCAGATCCTCGACGATCTGGCAGCCTGATTGCCCACTGCCAACAATGACGACCGCACCCGGCGGCAGCTCTGACGCGTTACGGTAGTCGGCAGTATGCAGTTGAGTAATGGTGTTGGGTATCCGGGAGCGGGCCGGGGGGAATTTCGGGGTCTGTTGGATACCCGAAGCGATCACGATGGAGCGGCTCAATATGGATTCTTCTGCCTTCCCATCGGTTCTTGTTTTGACGATAAAATGCCCCTCATCTCCGCTCTGCTCGACCGAGACGACCGCGACGCCGGTACGGACCGGCAATTGGAAGCGTTCAACGTATCGTTGAAAATAAGAGACTAGTTCATCGTGCCGCCCA
The DNA here is from genome assembly GCA_041498515.1 of Anaerolineae bacterium. Taxonomy (GTDB): domain Bacteria; phylum Chloroflexota; class Anaerolineae; order Anaerolineales; family Villigracilaceae; genus Fen-1038. The sequence continues at coordinate 133 of JBGQIO010000334.1, read as the reverse complement.
AAACCATCGGGTTCTAAGCCATCGTTCGGAAGCCCGGGCAGGACGTTCATAAAATTAGGCGTATTGAGTTTGAATGAATCCCAGCGTTGGGATAACCACGATTCGCCGATCCGCCCTCGCTCATAAACAATAT
>JBGQIO010000333.1:0-3717 GCA_041498515.1 Anaerolineae bacterium | reverse complement strand
ATTCTGAACGGTGTCAGGCGCGGGAAGTACATCATTTTGCCGGGATTCGAGACCCGGATTTTATATTCTTTAGTGTTATTGGTGGGTAACGCAGTCTATCCCATCGTAGATGGAATGCTCGCCCAGGCGCGTCGAAAAAAAAATAAAAACAAATGAGAGGGTCGCATGGATATTTTTGAAAAATGCTATGGGTATACTGAGGCCAAGGAGGCCATGAAAAATGGCCTCTATCCTTATTTTATTCCGATGACTAAGAGCGAAGGCAATGAAGCGGTTTTCCAGGGAAAGCGCATGATCATGTGTGGTTCCAATAATTATCTGGGGCTGACCGCCGACCCCCGGGTTCGACAGGCTGCCATGGACGCGGTCCAGACCTTCGGCACCTCTTGTACCGGCTCGCGCTTCCTCAACGGCACTTTGGAACTTCATGAACAATTGGAACACGAACTGGCCGAATGGGTCGGCAAAGAAGCAGCCCTGGTTTTCTCCACCGGCATGCAAACCAATCTGGGCGTGCTCAGTGCGATGGTCATGCGCGGCGATGTGATCCTCCTTGACAAGGAAGATCATGCCAGCCTCGTGGACGGCGCACGCCTTGCCCTGGGTGAGACCCGCCGTTTTCGTCACAATGATCTGGCAGATCTGGAGCGCGTCTTGGCGGGCATCTCGAGCGAAAAGGGAAAACTGGTCGTCGTAGACGGGCTCTATAGCATGGGCGGCGACTTGGCCCCTTTGCCGGATATCATAGTTTTGTGTAAAAAATATGGAGCGCGTCTGATGGTGGACGATGCCCATGGGTTGGGCGTAATGGGTGGTGGGCGCGGCACCGCCGCACATTTCGGTGTCACCGCTCAGGTGGATTTGATCATGTCCACCTTTAGCAAATCATTCGCTTCGTTGGGCGGTTTTATCGCCGGTGACGAGCCGGTCATCCATTACATAAAGCACCATGCGCGTTCGCTCATATTCAGCGCCAGTATCCCGGCCGCCAATGCCGCCGCCGCGCTGGCCGCCCTTCAGATCATGCGCACAGAACCACAGCACACGCAGCGCCTCACTGCCATTGGCGATCGCGTCCGCCGTGAACTTCGCACCATGGGCTTCGATATCGGTGAGACGGTTTCACCCATTATCCCGATCTTCGTCGGTGACAATCCAAGGACTCTGTTTACATGGAAGGCCCTCTTTGATGCCGGTGTGTTCGTAAATCCGATCCTTTCACCGGCAGTCCCCGCCGGGCGGGAGCTGCTGCGGACTAGTTATATGGCCAGTCACACGGACGAGCAGATTGATCGTGTCCTGGAAATATATTGCGAAGTTGGTAAGCAAATGGGACTGATCTCCTGATTTCAGCTGTCCCGTAAGAAAGTGGTAGAATCGAAGCAACTAAATATTGACCTTCGGGGCAGGGTGAAATTCCCGATCGGTGGTACAGCCCACGAGCATATCCTTCGAATCCTTTGGGATGAGAAGGTGAGTATGACTCGGTGAGATTCCGAGGCCGACAGTAATAGTCTGGATAGAAGAAGGATTGACTTGGCCGACTTGTTCGGACTGGTCTGCTTTGACGCCCCGGAAACGATTCGTTTTCGGGATTTTCTTTGTATACGATCTTTGTATATGGAGTGCGAAGCCAGGCTGGTTGTTGAGTCTGCTTCTACGCCCCGCGGTTGAAACTCTGCGCGGCGTTTTTCGTTTGCCCTCCCCGCGCATCGATACTTTGAAACTATGGACCTGAACCTCTTGCGTAATCTTCCCCGCGCTGTCCGCCGCAGCCGTACTTGGCTTGGTCTGGCCTCCTTGTTGACGGCTCTTTGCCTTTGGTGGCTGGTCGCCTGGACCGCGCACCTTCCTGCGTTCATTCTTCCCTCTCCCATCGAGGTTTGGCGGCGCTTTTTAAGTGCTGCATCAGATGGCAGCCTATTTGTAAATACGGGTGTGACCTTGGTGGAAATCCTGCTCGGCTTGTTCTTCGGTGCCGGCCTGGCGACCATTCTGGGTTATCTAATCGCCAAATCGCGCGCCCTTGAACGCGTACTTTCGCCTTATCTTGTGGCTAGCCAGGCCGTACCTCTCGTCGCTATCGCGCCTCTGCTGGTCATCTGGTTTGGACCCGGGGCGTTCTCCAAGGTTTTGATCTGTGCGCTGATCGTTTTCTTTCCCGTACTGGTGAACACCGTGGTTGGCGTGCGTGCTGTTTCCCCGGCCTTGCAGGATTTAATGCATTCCCTCCACGCCTCACGCGGACAGATCTTGGTCAAGCTCGAGGTGCCCGCCGCGCTGCCTGTGTTCCTGGGTGGTTTACGTATTGGGGCAACCTTATCGGTGATCGGCGCGGTGGTCGGCGAATTGGTCGGTTCGGACAGCGGCCTGGGTTTTCTCATTAACATCGGCCGCGGACAATACGATACGGCCCTTGTTTTTGTAGCCATGTTCATGTTGATCGCGCTTGCCCTCTGTTTGTACGGCGCGGTGGCCTGGATGGAGTCGCGCGCGTTGGTTTGGCAGGAATGGAGAAAAGAATAGGCCGGATTGGAAATAATTCACGGATGAGGCAGGTTGTTGAAAAAATTCGGCATAATCTATTGATGAAACCTAATAAATGGTATTGCCTTTATAAGAGGTGAAGATGGTTCGTAAATCAATTTTGCTCATTCTAATATCGGTGTTGGGCCTTTCAGCCTGCAGTTCAAAGCCCTCGAATGTTTCTGGGGCGTTGGTACACATTAAACTGCCGGTGGGTTATATTCCAAATATTCAATTTGCGCCTTTATATGTCGCGATCGATAAGGGCTATTTCAAGAACGCAGGGATCGAGATCGAGTTCGATTATTCGCTTGAGACGGACGCGGTCTCGCTGGTAGGGGCGAAAAATTTGCAGTTTGCGGTCGTCTCGGGCGAACAGGTTTTGCTGGCACGCGCCCAGGGCTTGCCGATCGTTTACGTCGCTGCCTGGTATCAGCAATATCCTGTGGCGGTGGCCTCCAAGGTCGATCAGGGCCTGCTCAAGCCTGCCGACTTGAAGGGTAAGAAGATTGGCCTGCCCGGTTTATTCGGCGCAAATTATATCGGGTTGGATGCTTTGCTGTTCTCTGCGGGGTTGAGCGAAAAAGATGTCACCCTCGACTCGATCGGTTTCAACCAGGTCGCAGCCCTGGCAGCGGACCGGGAGCAGGCTGTTTCCATTTACACGACCAATGAACCTGTTCAATTGGAGGCGCAGGGATATAAGTTGAATGAGATTCGCGTGGCCGATTATGTTCAATTGGCATCCAATGGTTTGATCACCAACGAGGATACGATCTCGAAGGACCCGGAATTGGTCGGCAAAATGTCCGTAGCCTTCCTGAAGGGCCTGGCAGATACCATCGCGAATCCCGATGAGGCCTATATCATTAGTAAAAAATATGTTCAGGACCTGGCTCAAGCGAATGAAACCACACAGAAAGAGATCCTCTCGCGTTCGATTGGTTTGTGGAAGACGGATCGCTTGGGTTATTCAAGCCCGCAAGCCTGGCAGAATATGCAGGACACTCTGCTCAAGATGGGACTGTTGAAACAACCGTTGGACGTAAATAAAGCATTCACAAATCAATTTATTCCATAAATCATGGGAGCGACTCGCTCTGAGCTAAAGATTACTTTGAAGATAGCCAAGGTTTGCACCTGCTAAAGAGATCTATGAAATCCTCGAATCCCATCCTGACTGTTCAGGAT
>JBGQIO010000332.1:0-3742 GCA_041498515.1 Anaerolineae bacterium | reverse complement strand
CGACAAATCCTGCGGGACTTCTTCCGGCGCGCGCAGCAGATAAAACGCCAGCCTGGAAGCAGACTTCGGTCCAATGCCAGGCAGGCGTTCAAAGGCGTTGATGAGTTTTTGTATAGGTTCGGGAAGGATCATGATAGATAATCAGAGATCGATATTCGTTATTCGGTAACCGGTAATCGGTAATCGGCTGCGACACCAATCTGCCTATAATGAATTATTGAGTAATGTCAAATTGGAAGGCTTCCGGCAAGGGGTCCCAATCGCTGCGAGGCCAGTTCCCGCGATTGATCAAGCGCTAAATTCACAGCAGATAAAACCAAATCCTGTAACATCTCGGCGTCCGCATCCTTCAACAAATCAGGGGATATCTCCACCGACTTGCATTTCTGATCGCCTGTCATAACGACTTTGATCGCGCCTCCACCTGCGGTTGCGGCGACAGTTTCCTCGGCCAGTTTGGCCTGCGCCTCCGCCAGCTGCTGCTGCATCCGTTGAATCTGCTGCATCATGCCACTGCCGCCCGGACCGCCTCCCGGTCCGCGATTGAATCCTTTAGCCATAATGACACCTCGTTACTCGAACCTCGTTAATCCTGCACATCCACAATTTCTCCGCCGTGGTTAAGAGCAGCAGCCACCATACCGTCGTGCGACACGTCCGGAGGCAGCTTGCCTTTGGCATTCGTCACTACACACTTGATGCTAAGTGTAATCCCGAGCACATCCGCGATGGCTTTGCCGGTTACCTCCAAATTTTCAGGCTTGTCCATCAGAGCGCGTACCGTGTCTGACTGAAATCCCAAAAGCAGCTCATCTCCGCGCACATCCATCGGCTTACAGGAATTAAGTAAAGCTTCAACGGCGGGATGTGCGGGTTTGATCACTGCCCGGATATCCTTCCAGGCTTTTGCAATTTCATTGAGGTTAATAACCGCGGCTCTGCCCAACCCTTCCACTTCGGTGGACTTCGCGAAACCACTTGGCGCAGGTCCCTTAGAGGATTCCGCTTTAGCAGATTGACCGAATGTGGAGGCCTTGCCTTGTTTGGGAGGGCTCGCTTTTGACTCCTGCCGGGAGCCGCCTGAAGGATTTGAATTTGCAGTTGGCGTTTCAGGGGGAAGCTCCAGAACTTCGGCTAGAGCCAATTCCAACGAAAGGGAGGGTTGCCAGGCACCGCGCGCCTCTACAGCTGCATTGTTGAAGGCTTTCATCATCCGCAAGACCCCCGATGCGGAGAGAGCCATGGCATGAGCAGCCATTTGTTCCTTAATATCCTTGGTCATTTCAACTTGATCGGCGTTGCCCATTTGCATCAGCATAAGGCCGCGCAGATAGTCTACAATCTGGCGGGCCAGCGAACGCGGGTCGGCGCCAGAGTCGAGGGCTGTGTGGATCGCATCGAGCCCGGCAGCCGGCTGATGGTCGAGGATGGAAGCGACGATATCCAGCACTGTTTGACTTGTTGCAGTGCCCAGAACGGTCTGTGTAAGCTGAATTGTGATCCTTTTCCCGGTCGAGGCCAGCTGATCGAGCAGGGAAATTGCGTCACGCAACCCACCTCCCGCCTGCCGGGCAATGACCGAAAGCGCCTCGTCGTCGGCTTGAATCTTTTCAGCTTTGGCGATCGCCTTGAGCTGTTTGATGATCTCGTCCACTGGCACGCGCCGGAATTCGTGACGCTGGCAGCGTGAGAGCACCGTGGCAGGGATTTTATGGATCTCCGTAGTGGCAAGGATAAAGATGGCGTGAGGTGGCGGCTCTTCGAGGGTCTTAAGCAGCGCATTGAAGGCTGCCGTGGAGAGCATGTGGACCTCATCAATAATGTAGATCTTATATTTGCCCTGCGAAGGTGAAAAGTTGATCTTGTCGCGCAGGTCACGCACATCGTCCACGCTGGTATTGGAGGCCGCATCAATTTCGATCAGATCAAGAAAGCGGTTCTCGTTGACGGCTTTGCAGTTATCGCATTTATTACAAGGCCGCTCCTTCAGATCATCGGCCAAGCAGTTGACCGCCTTTGCCAGGAGACGGGCAAGGGTAGTCTTGCCTGTACCGCGCGGACCCGCAAAGAGATAAGCATGACCGACGCGGTCCGCTGCGATGGCGTTCTTGAGCGTCTGGACGATGTGTTCCTGTCCAATGACCTCGTCCCAACCTTTGGGCCGATATTTGCGGTAGAGTGCCTGAGACATAATGTGGTTTAAGGTTGAAAGTTGAAGGTTGAAGGTTGAAGGTCGATATTTGATGGCTGAAAGAAATAGTTTAAGAAGAATATTTCAAGATTTCCCGATTCATGGGACAGGATAACTATATTGAACGACGTCCTGCGGATCGGTTAACAACACAGCTTCCCCAGACTTCCACATGGCTTGATTCTGGCTCCAATAAAGGACAATGGCGGAATTCGTGCCGCTGGCTGTATGCACCTGCACTACTCCATTATTGAACAACTTGAACGGAGGAAAAGTATAGACGTTGTTATCTGCGTCTTTGAGATGCCAACCTGTCAAGTCGAGTTCACCCTCTCCATTGTATCTGATGACAACCGCCTCGGCGCTCAATGTCCCAGCACCGATGACGCTGACGATCTGTACCGTCCCCGGTCGGAGGGTTGCAGCCGGCATCGCGCTAGCGGCATTGGATGAAACCGTCGGCAGTGCAACTTGCGGCAGGGTCACGGCCCGATAGTTGCGATCGTACCAATATAGGATAGCCGAGGTCACGCAGACGGATACGAATACATTCAGCAGCAGATAATAGATCAATCGACGGCGATCCATGTCGAATGAATCATAGCACAAATAAACACCCTGAACAAATCATTGACCCTGGTCCATCTCGGATTCATTGCTTTGTCTTTCTTCCTTAGATACGCAAACAACCGGCCGACTCGCGTTATCGAGTCGGCCCGTTAATTTTGGCCTTCGGGTTCATTTTTTTTCTGATGCCAATGGTGTCATATTCAGGATTCCACGCATTCCTACAGTTTTTCGAAGATTGCTTAACGATCATTTGAGGGGCGTCATCCTAAAGTCGTCAAACGTCACCGGCCCAGTAGATTCTTTTACGCTCCACAAAAATAGTGCAACGATGCCATCGGTGTACGTGGCATCTGCCACGGTATCGATCTTTTTGCCGTCCACGTAAAACGTGAGGGTGCCGTGGCCACAATCAGCGCCGAGGCGATAGGAGGCAGCGTTCTTTTTGACCAGATCGGATGCTCCCCACTGGCCGTTATTCGTGAGGATTACATCATCTTTTCCGACCAAGCGTTTACCGATCTCGTAGTATCCGGTCGGGTCGAGAGCGAAGAAATAATGCGCCGCTTCCTTTCCTTGCTGGTCGCACATTAGCCCGAAACTGTGGGTGTTGTCCACACTATCGTCTTTCACTGTTGCTTCTATATGGATATCCTTATAACTCTGGCTGCCCAAGTCGCTCCACATGAACAATTCACTTGACCAGGCCTTCAAACGCAAGCCGCCATTGGCGTACTGGATCGAATCATCCGAGGTGTTTTCCGTTTCCCAACCGCTATCGGTGTTCGAAAAATCGTCCTTGACTAATGCGGTATCGTTGCCAGGAGCAGGCACGGACGACAAAGAAGGAGGGGATGCCCCGGCCTATAATAACTTCAAACCCAGCTAACTTGAAGCGAACAACCAAAACTACAGGTAATTAAAAAAAATATAAACGTACAAACATTAAAAACCGACAAAAAAGTTTTGAAAAAACGTACGCAT
>JBGQIO010000331.1:0-3750 GCA_041498515.1 Anaerolineae bacterium | reverse complement strand
CATCCCAATTGCGCCAAATTGTGGATGGAAGTTCTTCATTCCGACGAGGGCCAATTGGGCTGGATGAAGGGCTATGCACATGGCGTGCAGCAGGCTGACCTGGAATCGCGCGGTGTCATTCCGGCAGACTTGAAAGCCAAATTGCCGGCCTCCAGCGCCTTTTCCTCGGCAGTCTCCCCCAGCCCCGATCAATTAGCATCAGCCAAGAAGCTCATCACCGCTGGCTGGATGACGACCGTGGGTGTGGATATTCCGACACCAGCTCCGTAGATTGATCATGAAGGTCGTAAATAGTGTAGAGCGGGGCGCGCCACAAGCGCGCCCCGCCTCTCCCAAGTTTTCCTGGGCCTGGCTCGGCCTGATGCCGTTCTTCGTCTTCGCCTTTTTATTCCTTATTTATCCATCCTCGATCCTCGGCGTGCGGAGTTTCCAGGATTCCAAAACACATGCATTCACGATCAAATATTTCGTACAGCTCTTGCAAGATCGGTACCTGCTGGGCGCTTACTGGATCAGCATTAAGATCAGCATTATTACCGCGCTGGGGGGCGGCCTGTTTGGATTCCTGCTGGCATACTCGGCGATCCGCGGCGGGTTGCCAAGGTTCATGCGTTCGAGTTTGATGACCTTCTGCGGAGTGGCATCCAACTTTGCCGGCGTACCGCTGGCCTTCGCATTCATTGCCTTGCTAAGCCCTTCCGGGGAGCTGACAAAGGTGCTTATCAAGTTGGGGTTTAACCCGTATTTCCATGGCTTCACGCTGTACACATTCTGGGGGTTGAGTCTAGTATATATGTATTTCCAATTTCCACTGATGGTGTTGATCATCGCGCCGGCGATCGACGGCTTGCGGCGTGAATGGCTCGAGGCCGCGGAGAATCTGGGAGCCAGTTCCTTCCAGTATTGGCGGTACGTGGCTTTCCCGATCTTGTTACCCGCCATATTGGGTACCATGATCCTGCTCTTCGGAAATTCCTTTGGCGCCTTCGCAACCGCCCAGGCGCTGACCGGCGGACAGATCAATCTAGTGACCATCGTGATCGGGTCGGAGGTAAGCGGCGATATACTCGGCGATCCGGGCCTGGGATATGCCCTGGCACTGGGTATGGTGTTTGTCATGGTGATCGCGATCGTAGGCCGGACAATACTCCAGCGACGTACCGAAAGGTGGCTGCGATGAAGCGTGGTGGTCAGGCTTGGGCATGGTTTTGGATAATCCTTGGCACCCTTTATTTCTTCCTTCCGCTGATCGCGACATTCTTGTTCTCTCTGCGAGCGAAGCTTGGGGTTTTGAGTTTCACGGCTTATGAGAACATCTTCAGGGACCCGAATTTTGTATACAACTTCTCGTATTCAGTTCTTTGGGCGATCCTGACGATAATTGCCGGAATCCTGATCTTTGTCCCTACAGCTTACTTAATCCGCTTGAGATTGCCGCAGTTTCGCACCCCGGTCGAATTCATCACCCTGCTGCCCTTTGTGATCCCTGCAATTGTCTTTGTCTTTTCTTTGGTGCGTACCTTTAGCCAGCCTCCGCTTTTGATCGTCGACAGCCCGATCTTGCTGATCGCGGCTTATACGGTTTTATCCATGCCATACATGTATAGCGCAATCGATACGGGTTTACGCGCCATCGATGTGCGCACGCTGACCGAGGCTGCTCAGAGCCTGGGTGCAGGTTGGGGAACGATCCTATTTCGAGTCATCCTGCCAAATATACGAGTCGCGATCTTGAGCGGCGCTTTTTTGAGCTTTGCGATCGTTATCGGCGAGTTAATTCTGGCTACATATCTGGTCAAGCCAGCATTCGCCCCCTATATGGCTTACATGATGCAACAGAAGGCTTATGAGCCGGCGGCGATGGCCATTGTGAGCTTTGCCCTTACCTGGGCATCCATGGGAATCATTCAATTTGTCGGACGCGGTGAAGGCCAGGCACAGATCGCCGGCGGTCACTAATCAACCTGAGGATTTATAGACATGACGCACCTTGCACTCACCAATATATCCAAGCAATTCGCTCAAACTACTGTCGTTCAAGATTTCAATCTGGACGTAAAATCCGGCGAATTCGTTTCTTTCCTCGGTCCGTCAGGTTGCGGTAAAACGACCACTTTGCGTATGATCGCCGGTTTTGAGGTACCAACGTCGGGAAAGGTCATGCTTGGGGATGAGGAAATTACCGACAAAGCTCCCAATCAGCGCAATATAGGCATGGTCTTTCAGGCTTATGCCCTTTTCCCGAATATGACGGTCGCCCAGAACATCGGCTTTGGTATGCAGATTAACAAAGAATCCAAATCTGCAATCAAACAACGCGTCGAGGAAATGCTGACGATGATCCATCTCGAGCAAAAAGGGGATAGTTATCCGAACCAACTATCCGGTGGACAACAGCAGCGCGTGGCATTAGCGCGGGCGCTGGCCAATCGTCCCAAAGTCCTTCTACTTGATGAGCCGCTATCTGCTCTGGATGCGAAGATCCGTGTGTCCCTGCGCGCCGAAATTCGCGCAATTCAGAAAAAGCTGGGCATTACGGCCATCTATGTCACTCACGATCAGGAAGAAGCCTTGTCGATCTCCGACCGGATCGTTGTTATGTTCGAAGGGAAGATCGAACAAGTAGGCACCCCTTTCGAGATCTATAATTTTCCCCAGACGGCCTTCGTTGCCAGTTTTGTCGGAACATTGAATACTGCCCAAGCAGAAGTGGTTGACCCGGTAAAGAAATTAATCCGGATCGATGGTATACAACTTGAGGCAGCAGAAGGGCTGGATGGTCGGCAGAAAGGCGATAAGATTAATATTGCGATCCGTCCAGAACGGCTCAATTTCGTGTCGGTGGAAAAGAAAGCCAATGTGCTCGATTGCACCATTGAGAATATCACCTTCCTTGGCTCCGTCGTACGGATCATGGTGAAGATCGGCAATAATCGATTTAATATGGATACTTTTAACAATCCATTTCTTGAACTGCCCAAGATCGGCGCCACGGAACAAGTAACCTGCTCACGTGAAGCAGTGCTAATTTTACGCTCCTAGAACCTGATCCAGTCAGCCAAGTGATATTGAAACCTTGAGCAAAGTTATCCTGGTGCTCTCTGATGGCCTGCGGTATGACACCGCCGTTGACAGTATGGGCTATCTGGGGCACCTGGTTGAGGTAAAACTCGCCAGTCTCTACAAAGTGATCGGTGAGTTGCCTAGTATGTCACGACCCATGTACGAGACAGTTCATACAGGGCGGACAGCCAGCGAACACGGGATCGTTTCGAACCTTGTGGTTCGCCGTTCTACCCAACCCAATATTTTCCTTTCCGCGATCGAGTCAGGCAGAACTATTGCCGCCGCCGCATACTATTGGTTCTCAGAGTTGTATAACCGAGCCCCATTTGACCGGATCGAAGACCGTGAAGTGGATGACGATTCGCTGCTGATCCAGCATGGGCGTTTCTACACCCAGGATGATTATCCGGACATCGAGCTCTTTACCACTTCCATGATGCTGACCCGCAAATACAACCCCGACTATCTACTCATCCATCCAATGGGTATGGACTATATCGGTGAAAATTACGGGGCTGAATCCGGCGAATATCGACATCAAGCCGTTTGGCAGGACAAGTGGATGGCAGCTTACATCCCTGAATGGCTGGAAAAAGATTATAGTATCCTGGTCACCAGCGATCATGGTATGAACGCATTCGGGCAGCATGGCGGTACCACGCCTGAGGTACGGGAGGTACCGCT
>JBGQIO010000330.1:0-3764 GCA_041498515.1 Anaerolineae bacterium | reverse complement strand
TTCGATCAGTTCGGTTGGAAGTTCCACCGGTATCTGGCGGCTGCGGAGCAGTTCTCCACTTAAGGAGACCTTTGGTCGCGTCTCGGCCCCGCTGCGCGGGGTAAACTCCGACCCACGCCGAGCCCCACGAGCGCTCGGACGCCAACCCCATCAATTACTGCCGAACCGGCGCTTTCGCTCTCAGCGATCCTTATTACCATATGGTGATGCAATGGGTCGCTGTCGTTTGCCACGCATACGATTCAGAGTTACTTGATCGGTCACTTGTCAAAGTTGTCTCAGCATTGGGCTCCCTTGCACATTGCCAAGCCATCGCCTATAATATTGCTTTCAACGATCCTGGGAAAGACGCTGTGGTTGACGCCCAGTTGAAGAAGAGCCTCCTGGAACGGGTAAAGATAACTGATTATTGAATTACCGGCTGGTGCCGCGATCATTCTTGTCTATGTAACTACTCCTGCAACTCGATTCGGAGGTGTCTTTCGACGGAATAAAAAGGATGCTCGGATCCGCCACGAACAGGCTGGCCCGATGAGGGGCTCGCGATATCAAGGCATGGCGAAATTGAGGCGCATTTTAGAGGTTCTTCTTTGAAAAGGATCGATACATGGCTATACCTAGTGTTCTCGGCCTGGCGACCTGTGTTCCTGAGGGAAAGTATTCTCAAAGCGCGATCTTCGAATATATGAAACCATTCCTAACCAAGAACCGGCATGCAGAAGCGATCTTCCAGAAAATTGGCATCGCTGACCGGTACTTCGTTATCGATGAGAGCTATTTTGTAAGGCAGCGAGGTACGCAAGAGCGCAATGAGACCTATATGCAGCAAGCGATCCCCCTCGGAGCCAAGACCATCGAGCGATGTCTCGATTCGGCAGGCGTTTCCCCTCAAGAAGTCACGGACTTTACCGTTGTTTCGTGCACTGGCTTAGATACTCCCGGGCTCGACCTGCGCCTGGCCGGGCTACTCGGCATGCGTCCGGGCTTGCACCGTGTGTGCGTTTTGGGTATGGGCTGCTATGCTGCCCTGCCGGCCCTACGCCAGGTCCGAGATGTTGTGGTCGCCCGCCCAGGCAGCATAGCTCTGGTGCTGGCAGTCGAACTTTGCTCGGTCCATTTTCAACTGGATGACGCCTCGAATGACCAGGTGGTCAGTGCGGCCCTATTCGCGGATGGGGCGGCAGCCATCCTGATAGGGAACGAGGCAATACCAGAGAGACGGGTAGAGGCGAACTCTGTGGGACAAAGCAAACCTCATTTACTCGACTCGTCCACCTACTGCGATTATCAGACCTTTGACCATATGGCGTTCCACTTGACGGACCATGGTTTCCGCATGCAATTAAGTGCCTACGTGCCGCGCCTCCTTTCCGCAGATATCGAGAGCTTTGTGGATAGGCTTTTGGCGCAAAATGGCCTTTCCCGGCCGGAGATTCGATTCTGGATGGTCCATCCCGGCAGCCTCAAAATCCTTGATCATGTTCATGAGCGATTGGGGTTGCCCGAGCACGCCCTGGATTGTTCCCGCTCTGTACTGCAAAGATACGGTAATATGTCCTCGCCCACGGTTCTTTTCGTTCTAAATGAAGTCCAGCAGAGCGGGCAACCTGAAAGCGGGGACTACGGCTTTATGCTGACCTTTGGTCCAGGCCTAACTCTCGAAGGGGCGTTGGTCCAGTGGTAGGGAGCGCTGGAACTCGTTTTCCGGGCCTGGATGGAGGGAGGATTCGCTCTTAGCCTACATCCCTTCGTTTTTGCATGAAGACTGTGCCCACAAACAGGACCAGGATGATAAGGATTTGAGACGCCCAAGTGAGAAAAATGGTCTCCAGGTAGTGTCTTCGATCTTTTTTGTCGATGAACGTCCAATCAAAATTATTCTTGTAATTTTCAATCGTGGATTCGGCAGCCCCCACGGCAACTGCCCTCGTTATCTCGAGTTGAGTCAGGGCTTCCTGGTAGGATTGAAGCCTGTCTTTATAATCCTGCTGCGCTTGTTGCCATACAACCATTTTTGCCTGGTAGGCATCCTGCAATTTGGCTATTTCCTGATCGTACACAGCCAGATCATTCAGATAGGTCTGCTGGGCGAGCAGGTCATTCGGGTCTCGGGGCGGCACTGGCTTTGAGCCCAAGACTGGTTGTGCAGGTGTCGGCCCAGGATCAATCGGCTTGGCCGGATCATTTTGATCAATCGCTGTATTGTAATATTTTCCCAACCCCGGGAAATTGCAACTGCTTTCGCGCAAGGCATTTTCACCCATACAAATACAGTTGCTGTCCTTTTGCTGCAACGTAAGCTTATCGCGCTCTTCTTTGGGAAGAGCCCAGCATGCGTCCCTGGCCACATCCGAGCCAGCACCGCTCGCAACAATGATCCCCTGAACTGCCCAACTACTGGAGGCAGGCGCCCGCAGCGCAGCGGGCAGGGGGACCATGACACCACTCAACACCAATTGTGGAATGATGAGCGTTACCAAAAGAAGTTGTGCAGAATTCGCGTTTGGGGCAAGGGCAGAAGCAAAGAGCCCCAGCAGCATGCCGGAGAAGACGAGCAAATACACTGTTATAAAGAAGAAAATCAGTTCTTCAATACCCCCCGGCATATTAAAAGCTGCGTAACGAATCAGAGTGTAACAGACCGCTTGATAAACAGCCAGCAAGAGAGCGATCCATATCTTGGACATAATATAGGAGGAAAGTTTGAGATTAACCATTCTCTCCCGTTTATATATTTCGCGTTCTTTGACCAATTCACGGATGAAGGATAAGCCACCTACCGTCATCATTGTGTTCGTCAAAACGACCAGCGAAACCGTTACATTGTTAAAATTGCCATTCTTAAACCCGAATATATCCTGCCCAAACCCGGATGCAAGTACAAAATCAAGAGACGCCATGAAGGGAGCGGTCGCCAATAGCAGGAATAGGCTGAACCAGTCACGGGTAAGAATCTTCACATTCCGCGCGGAAAGAATGAAGAATTGACGAAGAGCAGATTTTTGGTTACGCTGTGCCACTGGCCTTGAAGCGGCCGGTGCGATCTTCTGCATTTCCCGGATTTTCGAATCACTCGTCGATCGTTCGAGAATATATTCACTATACGCCGGATCGTTGCGGAATCGTTCCGCCCACTCCTTTGGGCTCCCTATTTCATCCCGACCCAGCAAGGTATAGATGTGGTCAAATTCCATCGAACTTGCACGCCGGTCGCGCTCTGTGCGATATTGGTCAAAATACGCGAGCGCTTTCTCCGGAGGGCCAAACCAGGCCAGATAACCACCACGCGCCAGAAACACAACCTTATCTGCAAGCATCACGTTCTTGGTTGCATGGGTAATCATCACAATGGTGCGGCCCTGATCGGCAAGCCGCCTCATCAGACGCATCAATTCTGTTTCCATGCCGGGGTCTAAGCCTGAGGTGGGCTCATCCAGGAAGAAAAGACCGGGCTTGGTCAGAAGCTCCACGCCGATGGAGACGCGCTTCTGTTGGCCTCCACTCAGGCGGCTGATTTGAGTATCCTGACGGTGTGCCAAGTCCATGTCTTCCATCACCTCCTGAACGCGTTGAATGCGCTCGGCTTCGGTGGTATCCGCGGGCATACGCAATTGTGCAGCGTAATTCAACGCCTGGAAGACAGTCAACTCCGTGTGAATGATGTCTCTCTGAGGGACATATCCAATGTTAGAGCGAATCGCGTCCAGCTCCTTGTAGACGTCAAGTGTCTTGTTGATCATAACCCGCCCGTGAGTGGCCGGGCG
>JBGQIO010000329.1:0-3774 GCA_041498515.1 Anaerolineae bacterium | reverse complement strand
CGGGTGGCACTCCTGTTACGGTTAATAATATTGCCAACGTCATCTCCATCCTAACCGTCTCCATATTCGCCATCCGGGTATGGTTATCCAATCGTAATGACGAAAACCTGAATAGGTTTTGGGGATTCCTGGCTCTGGGGGTCGTGCTCTGGACAATTGCTGAAATCATATGGCTGTATATGAGTCTGGTGTATTCGGAGGTTCCCTATCCATCTTCAGCCGACCTTTTCTGGCTGCTCGGGTATGTCCCGATCACCATTGCTTTTTTCGAGCGCCATGATGAGTTTCGAATTGTACAAACGCACCAACAAAGGATGCTTAACATACTGGTAGCAGCCCTTTTTATCCTGGCTGCAGGTGTATTTGTCATCTGGCCGACCATTACCGCCTTTGACCCAACCAAGATCATCGAAAGTCTATTGAACATTGCTTATCCCCTGACTGACGTTACCTTATCCATCGTGATATTAAGGATCTTTTTCTCGACCCAAACAGGCAGGTTCTCTATTACCTGGCGCTTGCTGGGTTTTGGCTTCCTGGCAATGACAGTCAGTGATTTGATGTTTTCGTATACTTCCTGGATTGGTATTTACTATCCGGACGGGCACCCAAATATAATTTCCATTGTATTGGATTTGTTCTATTACAATGCATACTTGTCCATGGCGGTTGGAGTATTTGCCTTTGGGGTAATTCTGGAAATGGATCGAGAGATCAAGAAAAGCGCCGGTTTCACAGCGTTGACGAAATCCAGCATCCTGCTTTTTGTTGACAAAGCCAACCGGATCATCTCCTTCAGCGATAATTTTTTATCGCTGATCAATGATCACGATAAACAAAAATACGGAAAGTTGCCACTCAACCAGGCGCTCGGAATTGACAATTCAATAACGGAGGCCATCAAAGCCAACGCGCTGGAGAAAGGGTCAGTAAGTAATCAGGCGCTCGCCGTCAAATGTGCAGATGGGACGCAAAAGGAAGCCTGGCTGACGGCGATAGCTAACTGTGATGAGAATGACCAATTCATGAATTTATGTATCGTCTTGCGTACCCACCTGGCTGAAAACGCAGAGGATAAGGTCCAGCTCACCCCCGAACAGGAGGGGCTGATCGATTATTATATGACCAGGGCCGGCACACGCGTATCTGAAGAAAAAGAAGTAATTCAAGATTATTACATCGAACAAATCAAGTTATTGCATTCTATTGTTCGCCAATTTAATGGAGCTACCATTGCAGACGGGCTGTTAAACCATTTAAATGAACTGGCAAAAAATAAAGGATGGCGCGTTACCTATGCAGGACAAGAAATAAAGATCCCGGAAGAATACGACGGGCTTACCCTCGCGGAAGCTTTATCGACCCTACTCAAAGCAGGGAAAAGATATGCCGTTGAGGCGGCGAGTGCCGGGATTGTCGATGAGGAAATGAGAAGATTCGATCAGAACGTGAAGCCTGACGCCCTGCGATCCATCGATAAATATGGACTCAGGCAAATGCAGGCTTCCTCTTGATAAATTAATTCGTTTCAAAATCCAGACCAGCTTGCGTTCATTCATTATCGGACGGCTCGATTTAGTGCCAGGCACCTTTGATCCGACCTTCGCTCAGGACAGGTGATTGGCACTTTTGGTTGTTACTATTTCCCACTCGTAAGGAATCGGACGGATTGATTCCAGCGAACCAACGGCGGGGATTAAATTCGGATCATATCAAGTCGCCCATCCCCGCGCACCCGCCAGGAAAGCCTTACCGCTCATAGGTTTTTTCCCCGCCGGTTGCACGTTATCCAGAATGAGCAGCCCACTTCCCGTGCTGACCGCGGCCTGACCTTCATCAACCTGCCGCTGCCCTGCGGGCGCCTTCTCTGTTCCATTATCGTGTGCCCGGTGGACCTTCAGCATTTCGCCATTCCATTCCATGAACGCGCCCGGCCATGGATTCAAGGCTCGTACGCGGCGGGCCAATTCATCGGCAGGACGCGTGAAATCCAGCCGGCCGTCTTCCTTTTTCAGCATATGCGCATAAGTCGCCTTATCATCATCCTGGGCTTCCAGCCGCAGTTCGCCGGATAGATAACGCGGCAGGGTCTCGCTCAATAATTCGGCGCCAAGCCGGGCTAATTTCACGGTCAGCGACTCCCCCGTGTCTTCTGCCTCGATCGGAATGGTGCGCTGCGCGAGGATCGCGCCCGTATCCACACCTTCATCCATCTTCATGATCGTGACGCCTGTCTCTTCATCCCCGGCGGATATAGCCGCCTGGACCGGAGCGGCTCCACGCCAGCGCGGCAGTAGCGATGCGTGGACATTGATACAGCCATGGGTTGGTAAAGCCAAGACCTCCGCACGCAGGATCTGCCCGAAAGCCGCAACCACGATCAAGTCCGGTCGCCACAGGCGCAGCTGTTCCATCGCTTCGGGCGCGCGCAGTTTTTCGGGTTGTATGATCGCAAGTCCCAAATCCAGCGCGAGTGTTTTGACGGCCGGTGGCTTGACCTCACGCCCGCGCCCCGAGGGCCGGTCCGGCTGAGTCACAACGCCTACTACCTCATAGGGGTGAAGCCGATCCGCGTCTTTGGCGGTCAGTACTTTTAAGACCGGTACAGCAAAATCCGGCGAGCCCATGAAGGCAATCCGGGTCATAAAGTGCATTTTAGCACAGTAGTACTCTTGGCTCTCGTTTGTTTGTTGATTTTTGTTTCAATTGGTTGTACAATAACAAAAATCTAAGACCAATTGAGGAGGAACCACCCATGACACAAGCACCCATGTCCGCAGATGCCACCAGCGATGATAAGCTCTGGGCACTGTTAGCTTATATTCTCACTCCCATTGTCCCCATCATTTTAATGCTGATGGAAGATAAAAAGAATCGTCCGTTCATCAAGGCGCACAGTCCCCAGGCTCTGACGTGGGGCGTCGTCTTTTATGTCATCGTAACTATAACCAGCTTCTTTGTTATCGGACTTTGCCTTTGGCCGCTCGGCCTGATCCTACAGATCTATTGGGGCATCCAGGCCTATAATGGGAAATATGTCAACATTCCAGTGATCACTGATTTTGTAAAGAATCAGGGCTGGGCATAAGTTCCTCCAGGCACTTCAAGGAGACCCGTCTTTGCGGGTCTTCTCTTTTTAACTGGACGCCTCTCCCCCACCAAAAATATCTGATGTAGAATCCTCGAATTCCAATCCAAGGAGGAATTCATGGACTTCAAAAAAATGTTTTCATATCAATTCGAAGATAAACAGTGGATCAGTAAATTAGGAATCGGCGCGGTGATTTCCATTGTCCCCATCTTGAACTTCGCCCTGTCCGGGTACATTGTCGGGATCATACGCAATGTTATGAACGGTTCCGCAGAGCTCCTTCCCAATTGGGATGATCTGGGCAAAAAACTCAGCGACGGGTTGATCTTGTTCGGGGTAGGACTCGTCTATGCCCTGCCTCTGATCATCGTCTTCCTGCCGATCGGCATTATCGCCGTTGCAAACCTGCTTTCAGGTAACAACAACTTGCAGGATATTGGACATGTTATTGCCGGCGTGGGCAGCGTTCTTCTTTATTGTCTCTTATGCCTCATCCTGATCTATGCCCTGGCTCTCTCGGTGATTTATCCGGCGATCCTTGTGATGTTTGCCCGCCAGGGAACGTTCGCTTCCTGCTTTAAGTTTCGGGAATTGTACGAAATGATAACCAGGAATGCAGGGCCTTACTTCACCGCCTGGATTGTATACGTTGGTGCAGCTCTGGTCATCGGGTCAATACTCGG
>JBGQIO010000328.1:0-3776 GCA_041498515.1 Anaerolineae bacterium | reverse complement strand
GACGGGTACATTGTCGCCTTCGAATAACATCATCGGGCCGAGCACATTCTTTACGAAGTCCGGCGCTTCATTCGGGACCACTGCCCGCCTTGTGAGCTTGGACGTGGCTTTCGCCGGGACCTTGACCTCGAACAGGTTCTCGATGGACTCATCGACGGCGGCAAAGTTTTTCTTCACGACGGCTTCGCCGCGCTTGCCGTACGTCTTCTCGATGGCGTGCTTGATCTGGGTAATGGCCTGCTCGCGCGGCAGCACGCCGCTGATGGCGAAGAAGGCCGTCTGCATGATGGTGTTCATACGCCCACCCATGCCGGTCTTTTCAGCCACGTCGTAACCGTTGATCACGTAGAATTTGAGCTTCTTCTCGATGATCGGTTTCTGGACTTCGATGGGTAGTTGGTCCCAGACTTCGTTCGGCCCAAAAAGGCTGTTCAGCAGGAACACGCCTCCGGGCTTGGCAAATTTGAGCATATCGAACTTCTCAAGGAAGTTGAACTGGTGGCATGCCACGAAGTTGGCCTGGTTGGCTTCGATCAGGTATGGGGCATGGATCGGCTTGGAACCGAAGCGCAGATGGGAGATAGTGACCGTTCCCGATTTCTTCGAGTCGTAGACGAAGTAGCCTTGCGCAAAGTTATCGGTCTCTTCGCCGATGATCTTGATCGAGTTCTTGTTGGCGCCCACCGTACCGTCCGAGCCGATGCCGAAGAACATGCAGCGGACGGTCTCTTCAGGCTCGATCGAGAACGCAGGGTCGACCTCCAGGCTGGTGTGCGAAACGTCGTCGTTGATCCCTACGGTAAAGTGGTTCTTCGGTTCGGGTTTCTTCAACTCGTCCAGCGTGGCCTTGACCATGGCGGGCGTGAACTCCTTGGATGACAGTCCGTAACGCCCACCGATCACTTTGACGTTCGGCCTCTTGCCTTCGACCAGCGCGTTCACAATATCGAGATACAGCGGCTCGCCGACCGAGCCGGGCTCTTTGGTGCGGTCCAGGACCACAATTGATTTGACGGTCTTGGGTAAAGCTGCAACGAAGTGTTCAATGGAGAAGGGGCGGTAGAGTCTCACCAGCACGGCGCCGACTTTTTCGCCTTTTTCAACGAGGTGCTTCACGGTCGCTTCAGCCGTCTCACCGCCGGAGCCCATGATGATGGCGGCTCGTTCAGCTTCGGGGTGCCCTACATAATCGAAGAGATGGTACTGTCGGTCTGTGATCTTTGCGAACTTGTCCATCATTTCTTGCGTGATGCCGGGTGCCGCCGTGTAGAACGGGTTGACCGTTTCGCGCGCTTGGAAGTAGACATCCGGGTTCTGCGCGGAACCGCGCAAGACCGGGTGTTCCGGTGACAGGCCGCGTGCTCGGTGAGCGCGGACCAGGTCGTCATCGATGAATGCGCGCAGTTCGTCATCTGTGAGTTGGAATATCTTGGCGACTTCATGCGAGGTGCGGAACCCGTCGAAGAAATGCAGGAAAGGCACGCGCGATTTCAAGGAGGCGGCCTGCGCAATGGCGGAGAAGTCGTGGGCTTCCTGGACGGAGCCGGCCGCGAGCAGGGCAAAGCCGGTTTGGCGGACGGCCATCACATCCTGGTGGTCGCCGAAGATGGAGAGAGCCTGTGCTGCTAGCGCGCGGGCGGCGACGTGAAAAACTGTGCTCGTGAGTTCGCCCGCGATCTTGTACATATTGGGGATCATAAGCAGTAAACCTTGGGAGGCCGTGAAGGTGGTGGTCAGTGCACCGGTCTGTAGCGCGCCGTGTACTGCACCCGAAGCGCCGCCTTCGGATTGCATCTCGATCACAGTGGGGACCGTTCCCCAAAGGTTTTTCCTGCCCTTGGCAGACCATTCGTCCGCGAATTCACCCATGTTGGAGGAGGGGGTGATTGGGTAAATTGCGATCACTTCATTTAATCGGTGGGCAACGGAGGCTGTGGCTTCGTTGCCGTCGATTGTGACAATGGGACGTTTCATTAAATTGCTCCTTTGAAAAACGGGCAAAAACCCGAAGATAGTTATCCAATTGTTGAGTCTAACGCCCAATGTCACATGGCGTTAGTTATATATGACCTGAATCCCTGTGTGAGTTGTCATATTTCGGACAAAGATTGGGGTAATTTCATTTTGTACCGTGGTACCCCTCGGCAGATCACTTGGTTGACTGCCTGAAAAATAAATACCCCCAAATAAACTTTCGTTAAATAATCAATTTAGCTCTATTCCAAAAATTATTTATATTTATCCAGAAATGCTCTTGCCAGGAACAACGCCGCCAGCGATTTTGCATCCGGCAATTCGCCGCGTTCTGCCATCTCGATTGCTTTCTTCACGGGGATCTTCTCGACTTTTAAGAACTCATCCTCATCTGCTTCCAGCGGATCATCCCTTAACTCGGTCGCGAGGAAAACTGCCATGAACTCGGTGGAATATCCGGGGGCCAGATAAAAATCCCCGATCTTTTCCAGCCTTCCGGCCGCCATGCCGGTCTCTTCGCGGATCTCGCGCAGCGCGCAAACCTCATAAGGCTCATCTTGATCACGCGTCCCGGCCGGTAGTTCGAGCATATCCAGACCGGCGGCATGCCGGTATTGGCGGACGAAGAACAGATTGCCTTGTCCATCGACGGCGAGAATGATGACCGAACCGACGTGTTCCACAATGTCGTATTTCGTTTCGCGGCCGTCCGGTGTTTTCAGGGTATCGCGCCGGATCTTGAATGCGCGTGCTTCCAGGATGGCTTCAGATTTAATAAGTTCGAATGGCATATCCAGATCTTTCCCCCCTCTCCAAATGCTGTACATTTGGGGAGGGGCCGGGGATGGGGCGAAAAAAGCCCATGCGCAAATTAAAAGAAAAAGTGCATCATGAAATTGGAGCTAATGACGCGCATTTTATCATGACTTATATCTAGTGTTGGTAGAATTGAATAAAGTGGTTAGGAGTAATTTCATGGTTATTGATGTTACACACCAGTTTAATATATTGGTTAGCCTGTTTGTCTTGGTAGCGGGACTTGATTTCGCCGTGTCTGGATTTTGTATCTTTAGGGACAAGAGTTCAAAACATATTCCAAAATTCATAGGTTTCCTTTTTCTAAAACTATTAGAAAAGAACGAAAAAATATTAGTAGGTAGAAAATATAGTAAAAAACCATTAACAAGACTTGCAAGAAGTATGTTTAATTTAAAAGCATTCGGATATTATTTTTTTATCAGCGGTCTATTATTAATAATAGCAAGTTTGCTTCAGCTTTTATCATTTAACAATTGATTGTTGTATAACATGACGGATACCGCCCTAATCGTAGTGAGGCGGAGGAAAATGTGGGCAACTCCGTTCTTTGGAGTTGCATAAGCCTTGCAGGATTGTTCCAACCCAGCAAGGCGGCACTTTCTAGGGCTAATTCACGGCGGGCGAGGGCAAAGTTCCTAAGACTGTTAGTAAGGACTTTGAGACAGTAGCAGGGTCATGGATGGTAAAATACTCATGCGTTGGAGGACGTATGGGCGGGCATATCGCGCAATCCTGGACAGACATTCTCACAGAGGTATTGATATACGGGGCGTTGATTGGTGTCGCATTTTTCTCGTTTAGATACATGATTAGGTTCAGGCAGCAGGTAAAGCAAAATCGAGCGTCGGGTGTGTATGATGACCTGGAATTCAAGCGAAGAATCAACCCCCTAAACATCATGCGATATAGCTTGATAGCAACGGATATGCTATTAGGAGCTGCTGCGATTTGGGCTATTGGGGCTAGAATTCCCATATGGGTTT
>JBGQIO010000327.1:0-3785 GCA_041498515.1 Anaerolineae bacterium | reverse complement strand
GCTGGATACCGAGCTGATCCGCCTCCAATGCTACGAGGGGTTGGATGTCCACCACGCGGTCTATGAATGGAATTACACACGGCAGATGATGCACATCCGCCTACTGGAAGCTCGCGGCGACAAGACAACGGAAGCCGAGTTGTTCGGGGAGGAATTCCTGCTGCGCCGCCCGCTGTTACAAGCCATCGAACAATCACGGCAGAAGCCGCCCGTTTTGTTGATCGATGAACTTGATCGAAGCGATGACGAGTTCGAAGCGTTTTTGCTGGAGGTGCTTTCAGACTTTCAGATCACCATCCCGGAGATCGGAACTATCAAGACACCGAATCCACCCATAGTGGTCATCACCTCCAATCGTACACGTGAAGTGCACGATGCGCTTAAGCGGCGCTGTCTTTATTACTGGATCGATTATCCGTCCTTCGAAAAAGAATTGGAAATCGTGCGGACACAACTGCCAGATGCCCCTGCGCAACTGGCGCAGCAAATCACCGCCTTTGTTCAAATCCTGCGCGAAATGGATCTATATAAACTGCCGGGCGTAGCTGAAACCCTGGATTGGACCACTGCGCTCGTGGCATTGGATCAGAAGGCCCTCGACCCCGTCATCGTGGATGAAACGCTCGGGGCCGTGTTGAAATATCAGGATGATGTAGAAAAGATAAAGGGCGAGCAGACGCGCCTGATCCTGGAGCGCGTGAAGGCCGAGGCCGCTTGAGCGGTCAATTCCTGCATAATCTTTTGCTCTTCGGACGCGTCCTGAGGCGGTTAGGGCTGGATATAAATCCGGGCCGCATGATGGATTTGATCAGCGCGCTCGGAACGATTGAGATCGGTAATAAGGCCGATTTCTTTTATGCCGCGCGCACCCTGCTGGTACACGAACGTGAAGATCTGCCGTTATTCGACGAAGCCTTTGAATTGTTCTGGCGCAAACCCGCAGAGAGTTGGGACCTGCAGTGGCAGGGACTCGTGCGCCGCCGGAAACCCTCCGGACCGATCGTCACACACCCCCCGCTCAAAGAGTCGGAACCGCAGGCAAATGAAACAGACTCGACATCCAACGAAACGATGTCGGTCATCGAGGTAACACGCACCTACAGCGACCGCGAAATCCTACGCCATAAAAACTTCGCGGAGATGAATGTCGAAGAATCAGAAGCAGTAAAGCAAATGATGGCGCATCTACTCTGGAAGGTGAACGAACGCAAAACGCGCCGGCGGCGTCCGGGTAAAGGGCAATTGATCGACATGCGACGAACGCTTCGCCGCAGTTTGCAAAACGAGGGAGAGGTGTTCAGCTGGGCGTATCGTGAGCCAAAGTTAAAGCCCCGTCCGTTGGTTGTCATTGCGGACATCAGCGGCTCGATGGAACGTTACACGCGCCTATTACTTCACTTTATCTATGGGATGAAGGCCGCGCTCAGCCAGCCGATGGAGGCTTTTGTATTCAGCACGCGCCTGACCCGGATCACGCGTCCGCTTCAAATCCGTGACCTGGACCTGGCCCTGAAAAACGTAGGCGAGCTGGTCAACGATTGGGCGGGCGGCACACGCATCGGCGAGTCGCTGAAGGCATTTAACTTCGAATGGGGCCGGCGCGTATTGGGACGCGGCGCGGTAGTGCTGGTGATCAGTGACGGCTGGGACCGCGGGGATGTAGACCTTCTTAAACGCGAGATGGCCCGCTTGAAGCGGAGCTGTCATCGTCTCATCTGGTTGAATCCCCTGCTTGGCTCAGCGGATTACGAACCGCTCACGCGAGGCATACAAGCTGCCCTCCCGCATATCGACAATTTTCTACCCGTGCATAACCTGGCGAGTCTTGAAGATTTAGCAGATCGACTGGCTGATATGGATCGCCGGTCCGATGGAGGCAACCATGCGCGATATCCTGCCTGACCTTGACAACTGGCATGCGGATCAGAATGAATCGATCGCGCTGGCCACGGTCATCCAAACCTGGGGCTCGTCACCGCGCGCGGCAGGGGCAAAAATGGCTCTCACACCAGATGGCAAAATCACCGGGTCGGTGAGCGGCGGTTGTGTGGAGGGCGCCGTGTTCGAGGCTGGGGTGGAGGTCCTGAAAACAAAACATCCAAAACTCCTGCATTTTGGCGTGGCCGATGAAACTGCCTGGGATGTAGGTCTGGCCTGCGGAGGAAGCATTGACATCTTTGTAAAACCGTTCGATGCAGAATTCTTCAAATCGCTGCGTCCTGTGTTGGTGGACGAGCGTCCGGCAGTTATCGTTACCGTCGTGCGCGGACCGGACGAATTATTAGGTCGCGAAATGTTGGTGCGAGAAGATGGCAAGGTTACGGGAACGCTGGATGACGATATGAATGATATTGCATTGAATTTAGCGAGAGAGACGCTGGCGCATGGGATATCCCGGCGCGCCATGTTGAAGGAGAAGGTCGAAGTCTTCCTGGAGGTGATGCTGCCCCCGCCTACTCTCATTGCAGTCGGGGGAGTCCACATCACCATCGCATTGATGGCGCTGGCAAAAACGCTGGGTTATCGCACCGTGGTCATCGATCCGCGTAAGTCGTTTGGGAACGCCGAAAGATTCCCGCACGTGGATCAACTCATTCAAGCCTGGCCCCTGGAGGCGTTCCAACAAATTCAAATAACGCGCGCTACGGCGATTGCTATGCTAACCCATGATCCCAAGTTGGATGATCCTGCTTTGAAAATCGCATTGCAGAGCCCGGCGTTTTATGTGGGCGCGTTGGGTAGTCCCACTACACAAGCGAAACGCCGCGGACGTCTTTTGGGTGAAGGCATGAGCGAGGCGCAGTTGAACCGCCTGCACGGGCCGATCGGTCTTGACATCGGCGCGCGAGCGCCCGAGGAGATCGCATTGGCAGTGATGGGAGAGGTCGTAGCCGCCCGAAACGGGCTGGTAGGCGAAGGCAGGTCGGATGAGACGATCGCAGTGAATGTCAGGGGCAGTACCTAATCCCAACATCGGAGGCGTCGATAACACGTGGACCACAAGGACATGGTCGGAATCATATTGGCAGCAGGCGAATCGAAGCGGTTTGGCTCGGCCAAGCAGCTTTTGCCCTTCGGGGATACAACCCTTTTGGGACAGGTTGTACGGAACGCCAACAGCTCTGACCTGGAGCAGGTAGTGGTGGTGATGGGCCGGATGGCCGAAGAGGTAAGGCAGTCGGTCGCATTTGGCCGGGCGACGGCCATCGATAACACCGCCTATGGTACAGGTTGCGCCTCTTCGCTGCTTGCCGGGTTGGATACGGCCGGCGACTGTTCGGCGATCATGCTGCTACTAGGGGATCAGCCAGGGGTCAGGACGGAGTTCATCAATCAGATGGTCACTGGTTGGCGCAGGGAGCGACCCTGGGCATCCGTAACCTCATACCGGGATAAGCTCGGGCATCCCATGGTGTTTGCGCAGGAAGCCTTCGACGAACTCCGCAGGCTACACGGGGACAAGGCGGTCTGGAAGCTGATCGAAGCTTATCCGGAAAGAATCCTGCGGGTGAATATCGAGGCGGAATTGCCTCCCGATGTAGATACCCCGGAAGACTACAAGCGGGTGCTCGCTCATCTGGGCGGTTAACCGGTGAGGGTAGAGCCAAGGCCTAAATAGGGGACCTCTCCCGATAGGTTGGTGAGAACATGAGTCTATAGTAGGGACGGGAGGAACATCTATATTCGGCGTATAATAGGATAATTAACATCTGAATTGCAACTGAAACCAAACAATGTCATGTTTTGATAGATGCTCTAATCCGCCGCACTTGACGTTTTGGTAG
>JBGQIO010000326.1:0-3790 GCA_041498515.1 Anaerolineae bacterium | reverse complement strand
TTACCGGCCTCGTCGACAAACGTATCAGAGTAATGGAGCGCTTTCATACGCTCCACCAGCCAGTCCACCGCGCCGCGCTCCTCGCCCGAAGGACTGTAGTGTTCCACGAGGCCGGTCAGCGTGGCGGCCTCACTCATCTTTGATTTCCATGCCGAGCACTTCCCTCAGGGTATCCACGAGATGATCGATCTGCTCATAGGTAATGACCAGGGGAGGCAGGAGGCGGATCACCGTCAGACCGGCATTCAATGCCAGGATGTGTCGTGCCTGTAGTTCCTTCAAATAAGGTTGGACCTTTTGTTTGAGCTCGATCCCAACCATCAAGCCCAGCCCGCGCACTTCACGGATGCGCGGCAGGTTGAGCTCGGATAATTTTTCCATAAGATAGGCGCCTTTTTCCGCGGCCTGACCCGGAAGGTCCTCTTCTTCGATGGCATCCAAGGCGGCGACAGCCGCCGCGCAGGATAATGGATTGCCGCCGAAGGTCGACCCATGCACACCCGGGGAGAGATTCTTTATCCTAGGCCCAATCAATACCGCACCGATGGGCACCCCGCCGGCCAGCGACTTGGCGCAGCACAACAGGTCCGGCGTAACACCGGTATGTTGGACCGCAAACATTTTCCCGGTGCGGCCAAACCCGCTCTGGACCTCATCCACGATCAGCAGGGCCTCATGGGCATCACAGATCCGCCTGGCTGCCTGGATATAAGCTTTATCCGCGGGATACACACCGCCTTCACCCTGCACCACTTCGACCAGGAACGCAGCGGTCTCATCCGTGATGGCCTTCTCCAGCGCCCCTATATTGTTATACGGGACGTGGCTAAAGCCCGGGACCAGCGGCTCGAAGCCCTCACGATATTTTTTATTGTAGGTGGCTGAAAGAGAGCCGAGCGTACGCCCATGGAACGCGCGCATGGTCGCCACAATACCGGCGCGCCCGGTGGAAATGCGTGCGAATTTGAGGGCGGCTTCGATCGACTCGGTGCCGGAGTTGCAGAAAAAGACCCGCTCCAGTCCAGGCACGAGGGTGCCCATTTTTTGGACCAGCGCCGCGCGCTGGTCGTTATAAAAACTCTCGAACAGGGTGATCAACTTCGTGGCTTGTTCTGCCAGCGCGGCAGCTACCTTGGGATGCGCATGCCCCAGGTTCGCCACGCCGTGCCCTGAATTGCAATCCAGGTATTCGACTCCATCGATATCCCACAGCGAGGCCCCCCGCCCGCGCACAAAGATGATCGGCTGCTTGGTATACAGCCCCGAGGCGAAACGCGACTCGCTCTCCATAATTTCTGTCGCCGTTAAAGTTTTCATTGGATCACCGTCCCGATTCCTGATAAGGCCTTCACGATCGGATTTTGAATGCGTCCGTCGGCGATGATCACCCGCTTCACTCCACCCTTTAGGGCTTCTTCCGCACCCAGGACCTTTTTCTTCATCCGCCCCTGTGCTGATTCGAGCGCCGCTGGAAGTTGACTCTGCGCCAGCTGAGAGATGACCGTAGTTTCATCCGGAAAATTTTTCATCAGCCCCGGCACGGCGGTCAACAGAACCAGCGTCTCCGCCTGGAGGGCCGAGGCAAGGCTGGCGGCCGCGCGGTCAGCATCGATATTCAAGGCCTCGCCTCGCTGGCTGACCGCCATCGGCGCGACGACCGGCAGATATCCGTTATCCAGAAGTATTTTGAGCAGCCCGGCGTTGACCCCTTCGACTTTGCCGGTGTAATCATCGCGTATCATTTTGCGTTTCCCATTCTCGACACTCTGGATGGAGTCTTTGCGCGCCGCCTGCATCAACCTGCCGTCCAGGCCGCTCAAGCCGAAGGCATTGACACCCAGCATTTGTAATTGTTCCACCAACATCGTATTCACCTTGCCTTTCACAGCCATGGCAAAGATCTCCAATGTTTTGCGGTCGGTGTAGCGTGAGGTGTATCCGGAGGGTGAAGTGATGAAGCGCGGCGGCGTGCCCAACGCCTCACCCAGGGCGCTGGCCTCCGCCGAACCGCCATGCACGAAAACCAGCTCCATTCCCTGCCTGAGCAGCTCGACCGCGTCGGAACAGGCGGCTGAAAAATCCACGCCTTCCGTCCCGCCCAATTTCACGACTGTTATTGCATTTTGATTTGACATAATTATTCCAATGTTTCTCACGGTCCCGCCCCGCTTCGCGGGATCTTCGACAGGTTTAACCTCGCAACCGGCTTGAAAATAAGATATCTGCTCAATCCTTAGTCCCACGCCCTAAAGAACAGGATCTTCGACTTTCAGCCTGGGACTACAAAGGATTCCGAGCAGGAAGAACACCTGCACCTTCGGAAAATGAACATAGGCGGGGGAGAACACCCCGCCTATGTTCATTTTTCGGTGAAACCATAAACGGGGCTGTGAGTAGATACGATGAGTTAATTCCTCTATATCGGGTGCAGGCCGGCGAACTCCAGCCCGGCGGTTTCGTCCAGGCCCAGCATCAAATTCATACACTGCACCGCGGAGCCGGCTGCGCCTTTCATCAGATTATCGATGGCGCACAGCGCGACCACATGGCCGGTCGTTTCATCCAGCTCGAAACCCAGGTCGGCATAGTTGCTTCCCGACAACACTTTCGGTTCCGGCACGCGGTAAACCCCCCGCTGTTCCTTTACAACCCGAAGGAATGGGTTTTCATCCGCCGCTGCCCGGTAGGCTTTCCACAAATCCTTGTTCGTCACCCCAGACTTAACTTGTGCATGCGCACTCGCCAGAACGCCGCGTACCAGGTCTACCGCGGTCATCGTCAGGGAAACATTCTTCAAACCCAGTTCCTGGATGACTTCAGCCGTATGGCGATGGCCGAAAGCCGAAAAAGTCCGGATCACGTTGGCCCGTTCTGCATGGTGCGACCCGGCATTTCCTTCCGCTCCCGATTCGGAGGAGCCGACCTTCACTTCGATGATGACGGGCGCAGATGGATCGATCAGACCGGCTTTAATCAGGGGCAGCAAAGCCAGGTTGCTGGCGGTCGCGTTGCAGCCGACGCCGCTCACGTAACAGGCACTTGCGAGATCAAGGCGGTGCAGTTCCGGCAGGCCGTAAACGAATTTGCTTAGCCACTCCGGCGCGGCATGCGGCGCACCATACCATTTTTCGTAATCGGTGGGGCTCCGTAACCTAAAGTCAGCAGAAAGGTCAACGATCTTCCCGGCCAGCGAGGCATAGCGCCCGATCTGCTGCTGCGCCTGTCCATGCGGCAGGGCCAGAAACAACACCTCCACCGGATCGATTTGCCCGGGATCGCTGAACTTGAGACGGGTCTGTTTACGCAAATTCGGATGCACCTGATAGACGTATTCGCCCAGGTGCGATTGTGAGGTGGCCTGCTTGACCTCGACCTCCGGATGAGCTATCAGCAGCCGCAGCAGCTCACCGCCGCCATAACCCGATCCGCCTACAATGGAAACGCTTACCATGCTGACTCCTCGGTTTTGCTGAATTTTAGTAAATCACGAATTTGATGTCATTGCGAGAAGGGTGTCCTTGCGAAGCACTTCTGCGAAGCGCTTAGAAGCCCGACGAAGCAATCTCAGAATGTCATGAAAGTACGAGATTGCCCCGCTGCGCGGGATCTTCGACTTCGCCAAAGAACGGCTCGCAATGACACATTGAATCTGCGATTTACTGAAATTATCTGCATTCATTGTCGGCTTTTATCCGCTACTTCCATTACGTAGCTCACGATCTCATCGGCGATGTCCACTCCGCTGATCGGCTGTGCGGTGTGGAACTCCATCGTGTGGTTGATCTCGTTC
>JBGQIO010000325.1:0-3794 GCA_041498515.1 Anaerolineae bacterium | reverse complement strand
TCCGGCGTTGGTTTCTCGGTATCGTCCAATATCATCAAGCGCGTCGTACCGATCATTATCCGGGATGGAAAGTACGACTATCCTTACCTCGGTATCAGCTCGATCAGCCTCGGCAACCCGTCCCCTCCGGCCTCACTCACCCTGGATGAGATCAATGCCTTAGGTCTGAAACAGTTTACCGGTACATATGTCACGGATGTCGCCAAAGGCGGTCCTGCAGACCAGGCCGGCATCAAGGCCGGCACCACGCCCACCAGCTTCCCGAATTTGAACGCGGGCGGCGACCTGATCGTGGCCATTGATGGACACCCTGTCATCCAATACGATGACTTGATCGCCTATTTGATCGACAACAAGTCTCCAGGCGATAAGGTTATACTTACCGTGGTCCGCGGTGGCCAGAAACAGGATATTACCGTCACACTCGGCAAACGACCATAATAAACAAAAATGACCGCCACCTTGAAAGGTGGCGGTCATTTTTGTTTACCCGAACCGTTCTTCTCTCCAAACATCGGCCCGGTTGTGATAACCCGCCTGTTCCCAAAACCCGCGCCGATCGTGTGGCATGAATTCCAGCGCCCGCAGCCATTTGGCGCCTTTCCATAAATAAGGCGTCTCCAGCTCTTCGCGCCTCGGGATGAACCCCACCATGCCGCGCAAAGGATAGCCGTGGTCCGCCGTGATCGGCTCACCGTTCAAGTGAGTGGCTAGCAGGAAATTATCCTGCAGGACCACCTCCAGCGGCAGGTTGACAGTAAATCCGTATTCGGCGTGCTGCATCAAATGCGTGGCGGTGGGCTTGATCTTAATAAAGCCTTCTTTCACCAACGCCTTGACCGAGACACCTTCCCAGACCGTATCGAATTTGCTCCAGCGCGTCACACAATGGATGTCCATCTGGACCTTCGTCCGCGGCAGCTTGTTGAACTCGTCCCAAGTCCAGCGCTTCTCCTCCTCCACCTCGCCCCATATGCGGAAATCCCAGGTCGCGGGGTTGAAGCGGGGCACGGGGCCGTAATGCAGCACCGGGAATTTTAACGTCAGCGATTGGCCTGGGGGCAGGCGTCCTTCCCTGCGCACACGCTCTTCTTCTTTTCGCCGGTCAGGACCCTCAAAAATAAACATAAGCTCTCCTCTAAAATTAAAACTATTCCATGCTCCACCTATCTGACACTTTGTAACGATGTGGAAAATAGAACACGGATGTCACGGACGGGACGGATTTGCACGGATTTTTTTGAAAAAAAACGAAACTTGACAATTTAGTCTCAGGCGTGCCTGCTGAGGGACAATTAATACGATTTGTTATTCACATTAAAGAAGATTCAACTATTGCCAGGAATTATATTGCCTTCCTAAGTAAAAAGTGGCGGCACAGGATAGACCCTCTGTACCGTTTCCATGTTACCCGTAAAATCTTACGGATTTATTAAGCACTTATCTGTAAATGGAGGAAATCGCTTTTTTGGGGTGTGCAGCTTCGCTGCACACCCCAAAAAAGCGAACGCTCCCATAATTTTAATGGGTACGGCTTTAATATTCCAGGCTCTCTCCCGGCATTAAAACCCTGACCTTTGTTTTGGAGTCGGCCTCCACGCTTTTAGCCCAAGCCCCTGCATCCTGTGAAATAAGATCCCAGGTATTGTAGTGGATCGGGACGACTATCTTCGGTTGGATCAATTTAACCGCCCGCAAGGCATCCTCAGGTCCCATGGTGAAGTTATCGCCGATCGGTAGGACGGCCAGATCGATACCTTCTTCACCGATCATTTTCATATCTCCAAACAGGCCCGTATCTTGAGCCATATAGATCTTCTTCCCGTCCGCGGTGGTCAACAGGAAGCCGCTTGGATTGCCCCCATTATGCCCGTCCGGGAGCATGGAACCGTGCAAGGCAAGGGTCAGTTTGAGGTAACCGAAGGGATGTTTGTAGCCGCCGCCGAGATGCTGCGCGTGTACTTTGGCGATGCCCTGCATCTCAAGCCAGGCACATATTTCGAAGTTGCTGATTACCAGCGCGTTCGTCCGCTTGGCGATCTCCACGACATTGCCGACGTGATCGCCGTGCCCGTGGCTGATGAGGATAAAATCCGCGGCGATCCGGTCCGCTTTGACTGAAGTGGCTGGGTTACCTTCGAAGAAAGGATCAACCAGGATATGAAATCCATTCGTCTCCAAACCCAGTGTTGCATGCCCATACCAGGTGAATTTATTCGTCATACGATCCTCCAGTTGCCTGTACTGCTAGTATAGGCAGAAATATCTTGTTAGTCAAATATAATCATCTTTCCGATTAACGTTTCTTGGGATAGACTCTATAATCGATTTACATACCCAAGTTGAGTCATTATGTCCTCATCCAAACCCGGCTGGCGTGAACGGCTAAGTTATGCTTTCGAAGAGACGCTCTCGCGCGGCCCCGGTGCGTTGATCAGCTGGCTGGGGGTGGCGACCGTGCTCCTGATCGCTCTGGGCACCTTCGCCGTCCTGCTCTTACATGGCATCCCGGAAGGCTCCAACCTCTTCGATGTATTTTGGAACATCATGTCGCAGGCGCTCACGCCCAACCCGGTGGACGCGGGCAATCCAAAGCAATATTTGGCCGTAATGTTTGTTGTCACCATCGGCAGTCTTTTCGTGGTCAGCATCCTGATCGGCATCCTGAGCAATGAAATCGAAGGCCGCGTCGATGCCCTGCGGCGCGGACGGTCGAAGGTCCTGGAAAACGACCACACCATTATCCTGGGCTGGTCGCCGCAAGTATTCACCATCGTGTCTGAATTGGTGCTGGCCAATGAGAACCGTAAAAATGGCGCGGTCATTGCTATACTGGCAGACCAGGACAAAGTCGAGATGGAAGAGGCGATCCGCGATCGCATCCCCGACCACATGAACACGCGGGTCGTCTGCCGGTCGGGGAGTCCGATCGACCCGACCGATATTGAGTTGGTCAGTCCCCATACGGCACGCTCGATCATCGTCTTGCCGGAAGGCAAGGATCCCGATACCTATGTGATCAAATCCATCCTGGCGCTCACGAACAATCCGAACCGCCGCGCCGAACCCTATCACGTTGTGACCCAGATCCGGGACCCCAATAATCTCGAAGTCCTTCAGATGGTCGGCCAGAAGGATCTGGTCCAACCGGTATTGACCAACGCCCTGATCGCGCGGGTAGTGGCGCAGACCTCCCGTCAATCCGGACTTTCGGTCGTCTACACCGAATTGATGAATTTCAGCGGCGATGAGATCTATTTTACCGAGGTCCCGGTTTCGCTGGTCGGAAAGACGTATGGTGATTCACTCTTCGTCTATGAAGTTTCCAGCGTGATGGGATTAAAGCGCGAGGACGGTACGATCCTGATTAATCCGCCCATGGAGACCGAACTTCGCCTCGGCGACCATCTCTTCGCCCTTTCAGAAGACGACGATACGATCCGTTTTTCGGGATTGACAAGCATACCCGTGGATGAAAGCGCGATCCGGTCCGGTAAAAAAGCCCGCAAACCGGCGCCCGAAAAATGTTTGATCTTGGGCTGGAACCGCTCCGGCGCCACCATCATCTGCGAACTGGATAACTACGTTGCCAAAGGTTCGCAAACCACAGTTTTCTCAGATGCCTACAATGTCGAGAAACAGATCCGCGAGAACTGTGGGCGCCTGGCCAATCAAAAGATCACCGTTCTCGAAGGTGAGTCGATTGACCGCGCCCTGCTGGAAAAACTCAACATCACGGATTACGACCATGTGATCGTATTGGCCTACAGCAGCCTCGAACCTCAGGAAGCTGA
>JBGQIO010000324.1:0-3812 GCA_041498515.1 Anaerolineae bacterium | reverse complement strand
GATTTCCGAACACCGCTCAAAGGCTACTACTTCGGTGCAAGCGGTGCGCACCCTGGCGGCGGCGTGATGGGGGCGGCAGGGATGCTGGCCGCAAAGGAGATCTTAAAGGATTGGAGATGACATGTTATTGCGAGCCTTCGAGGTAATCTCATGCTTTTATCCCAATGCTCGCTTGAAGGTTACTTGAGACTGTCCTTGAAGAGCACAAGGATCTCCGACCCCGCTACGCGGGATCTTCGACTTCGCCGGGTTTCGATGGTAGGGCAAGAACCTACCACTTTACGCTGTCTCGCTACGCTCGAGAACGCCAGCTACTCAACCACCGGCTTCCAGGCAGGAAGTACGCCTGTAAAGATACAGTCTACGACCTGCGGAAGTCCCGCAAGAGCAAGAACGAGGATCCATGTTTCGCGACGCTCCTTCGCAATGACAGAAATGCAGCAGTGTAAATCATGAACAAATACGACGCTATGAAAGAGATGTAATAGAGCGATCCATGAACAAATATGACGCGATCGTCATCGGGGCAGGGCATAACGGACTTGTAGCCGCGGCCTATCTTGCCAAGGCCAAAAAGAAAGTCCTCGTGCTTGAGAAGCGATCCATTGTTGGCGGCTCGGTAGTCACAGAAGAATTCGGTGAAGGGTTCCAGGCCGACGCGGTATGGACGGGGGGAACCCTCCGGCACGATATCATCAAGCATTTGAACCTTGCGCTTCCGGCACCCCTCGGTAAGCCGCCTTTTATTTCATTATTGTCGGACTCCGATCAGCTTGTCCTCGACGCTGATCCCCTCAAAGCGGCAGAGTCTATCAAACGCTTTTCCGCCAGAGATGCCGAACGCTGGTCCGAATTCGTCGCCTTCATGGACAGAGCCGCAGCCTTCCTTGACCTGGTCTATGCCACCCTCATGCCGAGACTGCCGAAGAGGTTCAGCCTGGATGAAGGTTTCGGCCTTGCAGAAATGGCCCTGGAGCTGCGCCTGATGGGTCGCAAGGACATGTTCAACATTATCCGCTTGCTGCCGATGACCGCGGTTGAATTCCTAGAAGAGTGGTTCGAGTCCGAACAGCTGAAA
This sequence comes from Anaerolineae bacterium, assembly GCA_041498515.1. GTDB lineage: Bacteria > Chloroflexota > Anaerolineae > Anaerolineales > Villigracilaceae > Fen-1038. The sequence goes on along the minus strand of JBGQIO010000324.1, from coordinate 2,734 downwards.
GCTGCGCTTGCGTCGGTGGCCATTCACGGTGTGACGTTGGGCGTCCTGTCCGCGGGCACCGGCTACAGCTTGCTTCATAACTGGCTTAATCGGGGCGGACCAGCGCATATCAATGTTGGCAAAGCCGGTGAGATCACCAAAGCCTTAGCCAACGCCGTGAATTCATACGGCGGAGAGATCCTTCTCAATGCCGAGGTGCAGAAGATCGCCATCCAAGACTTGCGTGCGATGGGGGTTGTATTGACGAATGAGCAGGAATTTAATGCTCCCGTCATTCTCTCGGCCGTTGACCCCAAGCGTACTTTCATCTCATTGGTCGGCCCCATAGAACTGCCGCCCGAATTTGTGTGGCATACGCAATCCATCAAAATGCGGGGCTCGGTGGCAAAGGTGCATCTACTCACGAATGGAGACCACGGGATCCCGGAGGGTACTGTGGTCCTTGCGCCCTCCATCCGATATCTTGAACAGGCCTATGACGCCGCCAAATATGGCGAAGTTTCCGAAAAGCCTTATCTGGAAATCACAACATCCGGAAAGGTCGTTTCCATCCACATCCAGTTTGCCCCGTATGCGCTCAAACACGGAACCTGGGACATGGAACGGGAAACGCTTGAGAAGCTCGTACTTAATACCATGCATCCGTATTTCCCCAATCTGAAATCGTCAATCACCGGTCTTAAATCGATAACGCCTCTCGACCTCGAACAAACCTACTCCCTGACCGAAGGAGATTTGAACCACGGCCAACTCATGCTCGATCAATTCCTTTTCATGCGTCCGATTCCAGGCTGGTCCAACCACAAAACTCCCATTGATGGGCTCTGTCTTTGCGGAAGCGGCGTACACGGAGGAGGAGGGGTCAGTGGGGCGGCAGGACGGAATGTAATGAAGGTATTGAATTAATAACAAAACATCCGAGGTAAATGGCCTCGGATGTTTTTGCTATTATTAGAAGTTTATTTGTAGATCAATAAGGCTGAGGCGACAAAGCATGTGGTGGCGATCAATATGCAAATGAAAGGAACTCGAAACCAATATTTCTTTGCCAGATATAAATAGCATATGCCAATCAATACTGAAAGCAGACTAAAACCCTTCGTTTCGTGAATCACTTCCATGTGTGTCGTCGCCAATAAAATATAGAATGTGGCTATAACCAGGGCGCCAAGGCTGTGACTGGCATTAAATCCTATCCATGCATTCCATATGGATGTTTGGCTTGTTAATACAGGGGATGTCCCTTGCATCGCTTCTGCGACTTTCCTGTCGCGTGTCATGAACTTGTTTGTGAAGAATGTGTAATACAAATGAAGTGTTCCTAAAACACCAAATATTGCCGCTCCAAAAACCAATAAAATCTGCTCAACCATGTAATCTCCTCTGATCATGTTCTTCTCTCTTTTGGAGAGAGTATGGAGGTAATCCTTCAACAAACATCCTATCTTTTATTTGCATGAAAGCGGAGTGCATGGAGGCGGCGGGGTCAGCGGCGAAAGCGGCAGAAATGTAACAAGAGTAAGAAGGTAACGCAACGAACGCGCCAGTGAACTTCAGAAAGAGTGTCCAATTTCCAAAGGATAAATCTTAGATGTCATTGAGAGTCTTCGGGAACAAATCTCCTCTTTGAATGAACGAGATTGCCCTTGAAGAGCACAAGGATCTTCGCCTTCGCCGGGTTTCGATGGTAGGGCGATCGCCTACCACTTTGGTAGGGCGCGGCAAGACACTGAAGAACACACCGATAATACGCTGTGCAAGCAGTGCAGGCGAGCGCTTGCCATCCCCGAGAACCTACCACTTTACGCTGTCTCGCTACGCTCGAGAACTCCAGCTACTCAACCATCGGCTCGCCCTGAAGAACGCAGGACCTTCGGCAATGAGACCTATCTTTTTGATCTTGGGCACTCCCACTTCAGGTATTTGGTTTATCAGTAAACTTCCGGCACAAAGGTCTGGTCAGTGATAGGCGGACGGACATAGCCTATATCATCCTGACGAGGCGGGAGTTTCATCGGTTCAGGAGTCAAATCTTCGAAGGGGATCAGGCTCAAGAGATGGGTGATGCAGTTAAGGCGGGCGCGTTTTTTATCATCCGAGTGAACCACATACCAGGGAGACTGCTTGGTATCCGTATATTTGAACATATCGTCTTTCGCACGCGAGTATTCAACCCAGCGGGAGCGGGATTCCAAATCCATGGGGCTGAGTTTCCAGCGTTTGGTCGGGTCGTCAATGCGTGCCTGGAAACGGCGTTCCTGTTCCGCGTCACTCACCGAGAACCAGTACTTGATCAAGATAATTCCCGACCGCACCAGCATTCGTTCGAATTCGGGGCAGGAGCGCATGAACTCGCCGTATTCTTCCTCCGTACAAAAACCCATCACGCGTTCCACATTCGCCCGGTTATACCAGGACCGGTCAAAGAGGACCATTTCGCCGGCCGCAGGCAGGTAGGTAACATAGCGTTGGAAATACCATTGGGTCTTCTCACGCTCGGTGGGAGCCGGCAGGGCGGCCACGCGGCAAATACGGGGGTTCAATCCCTCGGTAATACGCTTGATCACTCCCCCTTTCCCAGCCGCGTCCCGGCCTTCAAAAATGATGATGACCTTCAAGCCATTTGCTTTGATCCACTCTTGTAACTTAACCAATTCAAGCTGAAGTTCACCCAGTTTCTTGAGATATTCCTTGTTCCCCAACTTTATCTGGGAGCTTTCCGGCGCAGCTTCCT
>JBGQIO010000323.1:0-3821 GCA_041498515.1 Anaerolineae bacterium | reverse complement strand
GGAACCGGCTTTTACTTACCTGCATTTTTATCCGCCACATGGTTTATATCAACCGGATGCTGAATTCGCAGATAAATTCAACGATGGCTGGACGCCTGTGGATAAGCCGATCCACCCGTTAGCCTACGATCAGGATGACCCGGGTTTTTCCAATTCGACCAGGCTGCTGTATGATCAATATTTGGCAAATTGGGACGCAGAGGTCAGCCGGTTGTTCGATTTCTTGGAAACCTCTGGGTTGTTGGATCGGAGCTATGTCATTGTAACTTCAGATCACGGTGAACTGTTTGAACGGGGGGAAGTTGGTCATTGGACTCGATTGATGTATGAAGCAATCATGCATGTTCCGTTGCTTATTTCAGCGCCAGGTCAAAAAGAGCGGAAAGATATTTATGCTTTTACCAGCAGTGTAGATCTCCTTCCCACTCTCGCGCAGCTGACAGATAACTCGATCCCTGCCTGGTGTGAGGGACAAGTATTACCGGAATTTGGTGGTCCAGAAGACCCTTCGCGCAGTATATTTACAGTAGATGCGAAAACCAATGCTTCATTCGCTCCCCTGACAAGGACTTCAATATCGCTGACAAAAAGTCCGTACCGACTGACTTATTATAAGTACCCGGAGTTCGGCGAGCAGTTTGAATTCTATAATATTGTAGAGGACCCCGATGAACTTCAGAATCTCTACTCATCGAGTCCTGCGAGCGCGCTCGATATGCGGGCGGAGTTGCTGCAGAAGCTTTCTGAGGTCAACCACCCGTTTGATGGGTAACGCTGTTTAAATGTTTCAACCCAGAATCGCAGAGGGAAATTAATTCTTTAAATCTTCAATATTACCCGGTTAGAAAGAGAAGATGGGTCTACTATCTCTCTTCATATAACTTTAAAGCCAATTAAGAGGAGTTGGGAGGGATTGTGGAAGTTCGGCTTATTGGCATTTTGTCGCATAAGTGAAATTATTTCATAAAAACGGTCATTTTTCTCCATTTCTGCCGTTATATTACTTAGATCAATTGATAGGGAGTCAAGGTTTATGACAACTCCCTGATTTTTTATTTACCATCGTCATCCCAACTAGAGCATTATATAAATAAGGAGTAATTTATGGAGCCGATTGTACTCTTTGGAATTCAATTCACCTTGAGCTTGCTAGCCTATTCGCTCATCGCCTTCTGGTATATAGCACCCCGCCTTTCAAGGATGCCGCAGGAGGCAAGCCTGGTTCCATTACTTTGGGTCCATGCATTCCGCATTATTGGCGGAACGATCCTGGCCCCCGGAGCGGTCGCTGCCGGTGTGCCGATGGAGTTTCGGGTGATGATCGGATATGGTGACTTGACAACAGCCTTCCTGGCCCTTATAGCATTGGTAGCTCTACGTGCTCGCATCAGAGGTGCGATTGCATTGGTCTGGCTGTGCATCGTTGTTGGAATGCTGGACACGGTTAATGCAATCATTCAATCGCTGCGCGACAATGTGTTCACTTATGCGCTTGGCTTGAATTGGGTGATTGTATCCATCTATGTTCCGGCATTGTTGGTGAGCAGCTTTCTGATTTTCAAGCAATTGATCAATCCCATTCGCTCACTTGATAAAATGTAGAAGTGGCGATTTATTTGAGTATGCATCTACTGGTAACCCTTATAAAATCCTTAAGCTCATTACTTTGCTCAATTCGATAGCCCGAAGAAGATTCAGAAGAGTTTTACCCATTTTGACCTTGTTTTCTAAGGAAAAATAATTGTCCAAATTATTTTTAATAAGGAGAATTCGATGAGTCGTGCAGCTACTAGTATCTTCGTGTATAGCTTTTATCTGATTGCCCAGGGCTTGCTGCTTCTGGTGATACCGAATGTGGCCATGGAGCTGTTTGGGCTTCCAGCTGCGCAAGAAGTCTGGGTGCACGTTCTTGGGTATTCGTTGCTGGCCTTATCCGGCTACTTTCTGGTCGCAGCCCGTCGGGAAGTGACCGAGCTCTTCCTTCTTTCTATTGTGTTCCGCCTGGCACTCCCGGTGGTATTTGGTGTGTTTGTGGCTTTAAGATATTCGACACCTGCTCTTCTACTCCTCACGCCCGCTGACGTTCTCTTTTCATTATGGACTGCCTGGGGATTGTGGAGCGATGGATCCGGTTCAAGAGTCGCCAAGATCGAGAAGATGTAAATACGCGTCAACACCTTGCGGCACAACCATCGGGCACACAGGACCGCATCTCTGGTAGTCTCACTTCAATATAAAACGCGAGAAATAACCTTTTAACATGAACTGGCTATGTCGCGAGAAGGGAATCCCTCGACGTAGCTGCCTTGATTGCATCTCTCTAAAAGCGATAATGTGACCTTCCCTGATAAGAGGATTAAAACTAAAATATTGGCTGGAGACAATAGCGCCATTACATGAGTGATTCACTCGCTGAGAAGCGCCTCACGGCTGCTAAGGCAGGCGATCAACAGGCATTCACGGATCTGGTTGAGCCATTTCGTGCCGAGTTGCTTGTTCATTGCTATCGGCTGCTTGGTTCAACACAGGATGCGGAAGATACGGTACAAGAAGCTTTCCTGCATGCTTGGAATCGAATGGATAGTTTTATAGGCGGACAATATTTCCGCGCATGGTTGTACAAAATTGCCACGAATATCTGCCTGGATGCCATTGACAAACGATCTCGACGCGTGCTAGCGTCCTCCAACTTTCTACCCTCTGATCCGGACGCTTCCATTGCTCCACCGATTAACGAACCGATCTGGCTTGAGCCTTTCCCTGATGAGCTGCTTCCGGATGTAGCTCCCGGACCAGAAGCGCGCTATGCGCTACGAGAAAGTATTACGCTGGCTTTTCTCGAAGCTCTACAATTTCTACCGCCTAAGCAGCGAGTCGCTCTTATTCTGTGCGATGTACTCGATTGGCGCGCAAGGGAAGTTGCCCAACTTCTTGATACCACGCTTGCCTCCGTGAATGGTCTTCTGCGCCGCGCCCGGTCGACTATGGATGGGCGTTATCATGAACACGAACCCGGCCTGACCGTTGATAATAAGATTCGCACTCTCATGAACCGATATGTCGACGCATGGGAAACAGGTAATATGGAAACCCTGATCGCGCTGCTCACAGATAAGGTGGTCTTAACCATGCCGCCATCACCTACCTGGTTTTTGGGACGAGAGGGGGTTAGGATACATGCCGATTCACTGTTTTCGTCTCAGGCACATATCCATTGGCGATTGCAGCAAACGCGGGCAAATAACCATATTGGATTCGCGTGTTATCGGAACGAAGAGAGCGATGGCCCTTATCATGCCCGCGCACTCCAGGTGTTATCCATTAAAGATTTGCAAATAACGGAAATCCACATGTTCTTCCTGCCGCTTATTTTTCCCCGCTTCGGCTTGGCGCTGACATTATAAATATCAAGCCTCATCAGTTATATAAATATTTTCGAGGTAATTCAAGAAATTGCATACTGAAGCGAAATGAGATACTATTTTGGTTCAAGAACAATGCAATAAAATCTTTAGGAAAGAAATTTAAAAGTGATCAGTCATAAGAATTAAATTCATTTATCCTTTTCAAAGATCTCGTAATAACCCTTGTCCAATTCGTCGTTGGAAAGATGGGCATAACGCTGGGTGACTTGAATGTTACTGTGCCGCGCCAGTTCCTGGGCCAGTTTCAGATTGCCAGAGCCACGAAGGACCGTTGTAACAAAATAATGCCGGAACGAATGCGGAGTGATGGTACCCTTTGCCTGATCGCCCAATATCTGTTTAACACGCTCCTTTACAATGTTGCGGCCGGTGGCTGTCGTTATTGATTTGATCTTG
>JBGQIO010000322.1:0-3824 GCA_041498515.1 Anaerolineae bacterium | reverse complement strand
GTGGCGCCGACCTCGTCCGCGTGCATGATGTTGAATATATGGCTCGTGTAGTAAGAATGACGGATGCTTTGGTACGCGGAAGGAAAGACAACCGCCCACTTCTACTTTGAGAAATTCATGATCGACGATTACAGCCAGGACTTGCTGCGCAGCGGCATTATCGAAGCAAAAGCCGGCAATAAGGATATTGCCCGGCGCTACCTCGACCGGGCTCTTTATATGAGTTCCGACCACGATGTAATGGCCGAGACCTGGTTTTGGATCAGCCAATTAACAGACGACCCGATCGAGCAACGTAAAGCGCTTGAGAACTGTCTATCGAACGATCTGCAGCACACTCGCGCTCGGCGCGCTCTGGCGATCCTGGATGGCAAAATAAAACCGGATGAGATCGTAGATCCCGATAACCTCCCGCCCGCGCCGGAAGGACTGCGTCAGGCCGACTCTCAGCGCTTCATGTGCCCGAAATGCGGGGGCCGTATGACCTTCGCCCCTGATGGGCAGTCGTTGGTTTGTGAGTATTGTGCGCGCAGCCAATCGCTGGCCTCGGCTCCCGGCACTAGGAACGATAAGGATTTTATCGTTGCTATGGCGACTATGCGGGGTCACGGTAAGCCGTTGAATGAACAAGTCTTTCATTGTCAGGGATGCGGCGCAGAATTCATTCTGCCTCCCGGTCAACTTTCCGTCACATGTGTGTATTGCGGCTCGCCGTCAGTGGTTAACCTCGAGAAGGCCAAAGATCTCCTTGCACCTGATTCCATAATTCCGCACACCTTTGATCAAAAGCAGGCCACCAAACTGCTCGTGGATTGGGTGGCTGGCAGCCAGGTGCGGCCAGAGAAACAAGTGGAATTGCCCCGCGGGCTTTATCTTCCGCTCTGGACTTTTGATCTGGGTGGTTGGATCGATTACACCGGCGAAGTCCTCGAAGAAGGTCAGGTTCAGTATGGACGCCAGCCGCCCCGTATGGTGCATATCAGCGATCGCTACCCGGTCATGCTCACCGACGTTCCGATTCCGGCAAGCCGCAAATTGTCAGCCCCCTTCGTGAGACTTATCCCGACTTTCGACCTTAAACCCGTTAAATCATACGACCCGGGCTACCTGGCAGCTTGGCCTGCCGAACTTTACGATGTGCCGATGGCAGACGCCTCACTGGATGCGCGCAGCGTGGCCTTCGCCCGCCTGAAACATGACCTGCCTAACCTCCTTTCTCCCCTCCATTTGATCTCCAGCTCATCGGCAAATATGACCACCGAATCTTTCAGACTCAACCTGCTCCCGGTTTGGATGACGGAAATTTGGCTCGAAGGCCGAAGCTACCTTTTGCTCATCAACGGGCAGAATGGGGCTTTGCAAAGCGATTGGACCCCCAGGGTCAACAACCCGGCAAATGGCTTGAAAGATTGGCTGGCTGACCTGATAAAGGATTAACAGCTCCAGGATGGGCTCTTACTGGCGACCATAGGGTCTTTGTCTTATCCATTATCCTACTCCAGCTTGCCTCTCTCTTCGACCTTCAAAGTTGCACTTGGGAGTTGAATCTATATACCTACAGGGTACTGCATAATAATCTAAACCAAAGTTTTGTTTTTTACTCTACAAATGATGAATACAAGTTTAGAGATTAATGCAAGAAGCAGTAAACTATGCTTCCTATCCACGATTTCATTCCCATCTCCTCATTCCTCAATCTAAAATCCTCAATCCACAGACCGTACTCTTTCGGGTCGAAGATGCCGAGTGCTCTTCTCGGCGCGGAGATGGTGCCCTAGCGCCGCTGTAATATTGCTGTAAAAATACTCTCCGGAATCGGTTCTAACACCTTCGGTATACTGCTTAAGTGCTTCGCGAGGATCTAAGCTGAGTATAGTCTCATCCACCTCACTTACTCACTAAGAGTGTTAGACCAAATGCGATAAAGCTCGCCTAACCGATCGGGACCTTGGGATTTGTCCGCTATCTCATACGCATAAACGCGGATAATGCGGATGGGGTTTACATATCGCTTGCTACGATCAAATACAACGGGTTGTTGATAGTCAGCATTATTCTTCGGCTTAGTCACCAAATCCCAATGTAAAGATGGATTGTTAGTAATAAGCGCCTGTCCGAAATACATGCTAATGTCTATTACGAAATTCATGGTCATTGTAGTCAGCACGGTTTCTATTTGAGCAATCGGTTGGAGCCATGTTGGCAAATTCAACGTGCTCATTTCCTCACTTGATCTGCTTCGAAGTTCGACATTTTCGCAAAACCATTTTCCTAGCAAATCAAGCGACCCAGGAGACATATCACCATTCCAAGAACTATATTTTTGGGATTGCTTTAAATGTCGAGTGAGAACCGGAATTCGTTCCGGAATTTGCTTAATAAACCATTCCAGATATTCATAAGCTCGTTCTCGTTTCATTTCTTTGAAATTTAATTCAAAGGGAGCTTTTAGAATTGAATATGACATTTCGTGAACTCCTATGGTGACACATAAAACACATTTATCCCGTTTTGATCCAGCAAATTAAATAACGGGACGCTTGGTCCCCAGCCACCGGTAATTGGGCTTGGAGAAAATACCCACGATACGGATTTTACCAATCCCTTACTCATAAGTTCTACGTCTTTAGAAACTTGTAGTGAAATATCCTCTGTTAAAGCTGTATAGCCAACCTTTGATTCGTATGCCACATCATTTATTACTTGATCAACGTATCTAGCGCCTTGGTCCGTAGGGAAATAAACCTGCGATTCTCCCCCAAATTGCTGTAAATACTTTTCTCCTATGGCGCCTGTTTTTCCAATCGCACCAGATACCTCCTCCTCGCACTCGCCATTCATGGCACACCCGCGCTACGCAATTGCTCAACGCAGGCTGCAGGGTCATTTCCATCCAGCGTTTCCTGGCCACAAGAAGCTCAACACCACCATGATCTATGCCCGGGTCCATGACCAGACCGTGGCAGACGATTACTTCGCCGCCATGCGGTACATCGAGCAGCGACTGGACATCGTGCCTGTGGGATCAGGTGAAGAGGAAAAATATGAAATTGTTAAGGTTCCAGAACGAACGCAAGTGTTGATGTGGGTGGAGCAGTTGGCTCAGCCAGAATTGGGTCTCGAAGACCGGCTTAGCGTAGTGGCCCAACTGCGCGAATTATTCGGCTTGAAGGCGCAACATGCACCGCCGGAAGAATCGGCCATCACTCAGCCGCCTTGACCCACTTGGGAACGCCGGAAAGCTGCAAAGTTGTTTGATCTATCCGTCAGCGCAATGGGCGTATTTTGCCTATCGTTGGATTTATCCGCCTAAGCCCTTTAAAAATCGAATGAACCTTTATTCCAGATTACATATCCCTCATCATCATATGCTCCGACTAGCAATATCTCCGTTCGCTTGGCATATGATTCTAGTGTTCGTAAATCAACGATATCTCCCGAGCTGATTTTCATAGATGACTCTTCGCGCGATGTTAGCCCGATGATGAGCGGGTAGCTGCGGGTTCTCCGAAGACAGGTTTCAATCGCCGCTGAACTGACGGAACTGGCAGTCAGAAATAAATAGACATCATTGTTGAAGACGAAATAAGGATTATCGCTCTGCAGCACTATTGGCGATTGGGGCTTACCTATTGTCTCAAATATTATGTAGCCATTCGCGCGGTCGGCAAGAAAACGAGTAAATAGCTTCGACCGAAAGAGTTCGAATTGATGGCGTAAGTCCGAACCAGACATACCAAAGTCGTCATAGTGTTTCAATATCGCATCTTCCAATTCGGTTGCAGCAGCTTCAAGGGCGCGAGGCAGATACACATAAATATTAC
>JBGQIO010000321.1:0-3902 GCA_041498515.1 Anaerolineae bacterium | reverse complement strand
GTAATTACTTGGGCCGGGGCGGCGCCGACTTGGCACGCCTGATGGCCTGAGCCCTATTCCATTGGGGCGGAGCCGGTCAGCGCGCCATCAGCTGGCCCCGTTACCCAATTCCGAACGATCACTGGTAAAGAGTTTAATGTCGCACTTTCGCGAGGCTTCCGTAGGGGCAAGGCAGTGCGAAGCCTCCCTGCGGATTTTGTGGTGCCCGCGGAGTGTATCATGCTCCAACTTGCGCTTCAAATTCGCCCGGATGAAAGGTGTAGCCAGCACAAGGGGCGCGGCTGGGGGCTTCCACAGGGTATTTTCCGGGTGGTTATCCCGAAGTTTTGCAAATCCCGAATTGATTCTGCCAACACCACTCCAGGGATCGTTTATTCGGCCCTTATCCCTCAATTTTGCCCACACTGTTTCAAGGCCATTGGGTCAATGTTCGGGATAACATTTCCGGGGTCCATCCAGTCAATCTGAGTGGATAAGCCGCCCGTAGACCCCATAATTTGTTTCACGGGTTTCCGCGACTAACATTTTATGGAGGTGCCTATGGACGTGCTTATATCGGAGCTCATTGAGCGGACGAGTGACAGTATCCATTCGTTTGAGTACAGCCACTCGACCGTCTCGCAATACCAGATGGCCTGGCGAGCTTTGGCCGCATACTTTCGTGACCACGGTCAGGCTCTATTTTCGAGGTCGCTGGCAGAACAATATCTCCAGGAGTCAAAAACCAAACTGGAGGCGGGGATCATCAAGCATTGGCGGCATCAGCTAAATTGCCGGACCGTGCACGTGCTGCTCGAGTGTTTTGAAACCGGTCGCATCGCATGGAAATACTATGAGGACCCGCCGGTCTATCTACATCAATCAGCTTTCCTTCGCTTGTACCCGGATTATCTCGACCATCTCCAAGCAGAGAAAAAAGCTGCTGGCACCCTCCAAACGTACGGGGTCGTTGCGAGGCAATTTCTCGAATATCTCGAGCAAAGGAAGATCCAGGAGATCGCCGCAGTCGGGCTAAACGAGATCGGTGCCTTCATCCCTTGTATTTCCAAACAGTACCGGCCAGCCAGTATGAGGACCGTGTTAACCGCGCTGCGTTGTTTCCTCCGGTATGTCGAGGCACAAGACCTGACCCCCATTCGCCTGAGCAACGCCCTCCCAGGCAGTATGGGCAGAGTATCCCCAATCGTTCCTACGCTCACGCGCGAAGAAGAGCAGCACCTACTGGAGGCGGCGGAGCCGCTGCGCGCGACCGCTTCCGGCAAACGCGATTATGCCATGCTGTTGCTCGCCCTCCGACTCGGTCTGCGCTCGATTGAGATCATTCGTCTGAAACGCGAGGATATCCACTGGCATAGTAATACCATCGAAATTGTCGGGGCCAAAAGCGGGAGGCGCTTGGTTCTACCGCTGCTGGCGGAGGTTGGAAATGCCGTTGCGGATTACATCCTGAATGGGAGGCCGGCTTCGCCACTGCCCTACGTCTTTCTGAGCAGCGCAGCGCCCTATCGCTGCCTCTCTGGCCATGCCAATTGTTATGGGATCAGCCGCAAATTGATGGCCAAGGCCGGGATTCGGCAAGAGAAGGGGGCGCGGAGAGGGTTTCACTGTCTGCGCCACTCCCTAGCCACGCGCCTGTTGGCCAACGGAACACCGCTGCCCATCATTTCTAGCCTGCTGGGACATCAGAACAAGGAGTCCACCAAGGTTTATTTGTCGACGGACCTAGAGCGTCTGCGCGCTTGTGCGTTGCCGTTGAGGGGGATTGAAGTGAGCCAGGAGGAACTACGATGAACGCCCCGGTCGCTGGGCATTTCAAGCCGTACATTGATGGATTGATTGAGCAGAAACGGTCGCTGGGCTATCCCTACGATGGTTCAGCCCGAATCTTGACCGCGTTTGATGCGTTCTGCCGGGCGCATTATCCGGATGAGATGCGGCTGACCCAAGCGCTGATCCTGCAGTGGGCCCAAAAGCGCGACGACGAACACGTCAATGGGCTAGGGCGTCGCCTGAGCCCAGTACGGCAGCTGGCTAAGTACATGAACCGCCTGGGGCTCGAGGCCTATATCCTCCCTGTCAGCCTCTCTGGAAAACAGATCCGGTATGTGCCCCATATCTTCACGGATCAAGAACTACAGGCCTTTTTCGCCCAAACGGATCAGTGTCCGGATAATCCGCAGTATCCGGCTCGCCATCTGATCATTCCTGTGTTTTTTCGAGTGCTGTATTGCTGTGGCTTGCGTTTGTCTGAAGCCCGACGACTCACCATAGACGACGTAGACTTGGTCACCGGTCGGTTGGTGATCCGGCAGTCAAAGAACCGTCCGGAGCGCACGGTGATGCTGTCCGAGGGGGTGCTGAACCTCTGTCGCGTGTATGATGCCCGCATCAGCCGCCTTTGTCCACACCGGCGGGGCTTCTTCCCCAATCCCGCTGGCCAACTGTATTGCGGTCACACCATCGACGATTGGTTCCGTCTGATCTGGGCCAAAACCGGCATCGCCAACTACAGTGGCAATCCACCTCGGGTGCATGATTTTAGGCATTCCTTCGCGGTAAAACGCTTGAACCTGTGGGTGCAGGAGGAAAAGGATCTCAATGCCTGCTTGCCCTATCTCAGCGAGTATCTCGGCCATGCCCATCTGACCGAGACTGACTACTACCTGCATTTGGTGCCCGAATTCTTCCCGGTGTTCCGGGAAAAGTCACGCACCACTTGGGCGAACGTGATCCCGGAGGTGGCCCATGACGAACGATGACAACTTTGCCAAGCAGGTACGGGGCTTCCTGACTGTCTTTCTACCCAGAAACAAATGCTACAGCCCCAACACGGTGAAGGCCTATCGGGACACACTCAATCTCTTCCGTCAGTTCCTGTGGGAGAAAAAGGGGATCACCTTTACTCGCATCCGCTTTGACCTGTTCAACCATGCGGTCGTCTATGACTTCCTGGCCTGGTTGCAAGAGACGCGTGGTTGCCAAGCCACCACCAAGAATCATCGTCTGGCTGCCTTGAAATCCTTTCTGCACTATTGTGCGATGGAAGACCCCGCTCTGATGGCTGTCGCGATGGATATTCAACAGATAACTTCCCAGAGAATAGCCCGGCCTCGGGTGAGTTATATGTCTGAAACGGCATTAAAGGCGCTGCTGGAGCAGCCGGACCCGCAGACCCACCGTGGCTTGCGTGATCGCTTCCTAATGATCCTCTTGTATGACACCGGGGCACGGATCCAAGAGATCTTGGATTTGAAGCTGAAGGATCTCCACCTGAAGGACCAGACGCCTTGCCTGTACCTGACCGGGAAAGGAAACAAAACCCGGCCCGTCCCGTTGATGGACAAAACCATCGAACACCTACAGGTCTATTTGAAGCGATTTCATCCCGCCGCTAACCAGGCCGAGGATCAGCCTCTCTTTTACACTCTACATAGAGGGCAGAAGGGCAAGATGTCGGCCGATACCGTCGCGTGTTTTCTCAAACGGTATGCCAAAGCGGCTCAACAGATCTGTGCGGAAGTGCCGTTACGAATGCATGCCCATCTGTTCCGACACACACGAGCTATGCACCTGTATCAGGCTGGCATTCCTCTGTCCTACCTCAAAGACTTCCTCGGCCATGTCAGCATCAACACCACGGACATCTACGCTTCGGCTGATACAGCCATGATGAGGGTCGCCCTGGACAAGCTCGACACGCGCGAAGCGGGACAGACGTCAGTTGCGGCACCCATATGGCAGGACAACGAAGAAATGATCCTTAAGCTTTGCGGCTTGAAGTGACCGCCCACCAATCGGAGAAAGTTATCCCGAAGTTGTTTTCTCAGATTCGCCTGCAAATCCGGCCGTCCAAGATGATTTCACATGATTTCGGGATTTGCAAAACTTCGGGATAACCACCC
>JBGQIO010000320.1:0-3910 GCA_041498515.1 Anaerolineae bacterium | reverse complement strand
TCGACCGGAAAAATGAATATAGGCAGGGTGTTTCTCCCCGCCTATGTCCATTTTCCGCAGGTCGAAGGCCGTAGGTGCAGGTGTTCTACCTGCAAAGGTGCTCTCCCTGCAATGATGGAAGTAATTATTTACAAGGCAGAATCAAGGACTGTGTGTATGATCGAGATAGGCAATAGATTCCGCGTACACATATAGGCATAACCGAACGCGACTCCCGCGCTCATTTGAAAAGTGAAGGCAGTCAATAATGCATCCTGCCAATGAACGAACGAACCGTGTAAATCGATCGGGATATGCGTCAACCCAAATATGAAGGCGGCGATCCACAATGCCCACACGGGACGACGCAGGACCGCTTCAAGCCTTGTTTGTAGAAAGACGCGAAAAAGAAATTCTTCCGGCAATCCGGCGCCGAAGAAAAAGCAGGCCGAGGAAGTCGCAAATTGTCCCAGGGGATGATGAGACAACCCGAATGCAACCAAGGCCGTTATAGGCACGAGCGCGATCAACCAGGCGGATCTGCTCCAATGGATGCCCATTTGTGGCAGAGAGTATTTCATCGCGACCAGAAGCAGTAGAGGTACCGCGACCATCTCGACCATTTTAATGACAACGACGTCCCCGTCACTGCTGCAGGCATTTATTCCCAGGCTTGGAATTGTATACCAATGCCAGTATTCTCCCACTCGATAAAATATCCAGAGGACGACCAGTCCAAGCGCAGCGGTCAGCTCGAGACGCGGCTTGCGCACCGGGGTGGATTCTAGCGGACGTCGATGGAAAACTAACCAATAGAGCGCAATGAAACCTATTAATCCAACTAACTGTTGTAATTCGCTTAGATCGGCTTTTCGGAGGATAAGGATACCCCAGGGCAAAAGCGTCAGGGCGATCACTGCGAGAGCTTCGCGATTTGTTGCCAACTGGTGCGGTAAAGCGCGGATATCATGCCAGGTGGAAACTAGATAAGAACGCATTCTAATCATCATGTGAATAATCTAGAACTGGTCTGCCGCACTTTCACGATTTATCAAGAAAATTAATGACAATTTCTGAAATTTCAACCGGAGCGAGTATCGGTGCTGCATGGTTGGCATGTATGAAGTGATCGCGTCCTTCGGGTTTACGCGGCTTGATCGGAACTATATCGGTATCGCCCCAAATCAATGAAAATGGTACGGGTACTGAAAAGGGTCTTGTGCCAACAGGGATCATCATCTTCGCGGTTTCCTTCAGGACTCGGATGGGTGCCAAGCCGATTTCGGTCTGCCAATCATCGATGTGGGAGTCGGGATGTAAACTGAAACCAAAGACAAAGATAAGAAATTTGAGCCGCCAGCTGCTCATCATCCAGGGTATAAAGGTTGGGATGAAACTGTCTACCCAGAAAGAGAGTCGCAGGATGAGGAGTTTGAAATTCTCAACTTTCATTGGACAAAGGAAGACTGCCTGACTGACATGATTGGCATAATTCCTCACATACGCTTCTGCAATACGGGACCCCGTAGAGTATCCGAGTACATTCCAGGTTTCGAATTCCCGAGCACGACGTACACGTTCGACCGCCTGCACAGCTGCGCATAGATAATCATCTCCGGGAGGGGGCATCGATGACTTGCCAATGCCCGGCAGTTCTATTATGACTAAGGTAAAATATTGGCATAATAACGGAACCAGTTCTTTCCAGATATTGAATGAAATCCCAAAGCCGTGTACGAGAAGTAGGGGCGGCCCATCTCCGGCGATTTGGTGATTCAAAACAAGTTCATCCATGAAAAAAATCCTGATCTTTGCCTCTCACACAGGCGGTGGTCACATCAGTCTGGCTGAAGCGATACGTGACTCGCTGAAAAATAGATATGAGGCGGTGATTGTCGACCCGCAGCCTCGTGCAGTGAACTTTCATTATCGGACGGTCAGCCGTCATGCGCTTTGGCTGTGGGAGGCCGAGTTCAAATTAACCGACGGCACACGACGTGCCCGCATGGCGCATGAGCTTTCCAAACATACCTTTGCAATTTCGATCCTGCGCGCCATCCGCCGTGTCAACCCCGATCTAATTATCTCAACTTATCCTTTTTTGACCAGTGAAGTGATGTATGCAATGCGCTTGTTCCGGATCCGGCTGCCCTTCGCCATGCTCTTCTCAGACCCGAACGGCGTGCATCGCTCGTGGCTGACCGAGAAACGCGCCCAGGCCACTTTTGCACCCACGCAGGAAACTTATCAACAGGCGCTGGCTTCCGGTTTCGATCCGCAGCGGACTCACTTTACAGGCTGGCCTGTGCGCGGGCAATTTTATCATGCGGTACCGATTCCTCTTTCTCATATTGGTTTGGATGAAAAGCGCTTTACTGTTTTTCTGCAGGGCGGCGGCGACGGCGCGGCGCGTTTTGCGCGCACCGTGGAGCAGGTGCTGGACCTCGAAAAAGTTCAAATCATCCTTGCGGCAGGCACCAACCGCAAACTATACCATCAGTTCCAGGGACGGGCGGACATCCATGTCTTGCCCTTCATACGCGAGATCGCGCCTTATATGGCGGCAGCTGACGTTGTCATGGGGAAAGCCGGTCCTAACGTTTTGTTCGAGTCCGTGACCCTCGGAAAGCCATTCATTGCAACAGCCTATATACCGGGGCAGGAAGAAGTCAACTTGGGTTTCATCCGTCGCCATAAGCTCGGTTGGATCGCTTTGAAGCCTGCCAGCCGGCAGTTTATTATTCGCCGGTTGGTAGCTGATCGCGACTTGCTTCAAAAACGAATGGAGACGGTCGACGCTTACCGTAGAATGAACACGCAGGCGACTCTGCAAATCCCCTATTTGATCGACGATTTTCTCAAGGAAAGCGACCTGGTTAAGGTGTAACGATCAGGTAACCACTTTAAGCTTCTAGTATTTCGTTGCCGAAACAACGGGATCACAATTCGCTAAACCGCCTTACCAACTAAATTCTTAGCCACCACACCCCTGTACATTCCGGCAAAATGGTAATTTGTTCCCGCAGAATGCGCCTCTTCATTTCATCACCGAAGAAAAAGCCCGCGACCCCGCTCCCTATCTCGGGTGATTCAAACTTATAATCTGTGCGGATCCATTTGTTCAAAAAACCCTTTTCATTCAACCACTGGTAAAAATTTTCCAAATGCGTCAATCGCTGTGGCGATTCGGTGTCTGTTCCCAGTGATTCCAACAAAATAATAGTACTGCCGTTCCTTAACACGCGTCGTGCCTCAGTCAGCCAGGCCTCCGCTTCAAAACGCCAGCGGTCGGGATACCATACGGTTATATAGCTCACGCTCCAGCCGGATACGATTAAATCGGCAATTTGACTTCCCACTGGCAGGAAACGATGATCGGCAGCCGCGGTCGACCAGTTATCGAGTTTGGATTGACGTAATTTGTCGCCTGCGATGCCGAGCATATGTGGCGAGGAGTCAAATGCCCGGATTGTCCTTACATAGGGCGCCAATAGGCACGCAAGCCGCCCGGTCCCTGCGCCGAGATCAAGCACATCCAATCCGTTGAGATCGACGATCTCTTGAAGTGATTTTAAAATATTTCCCTGATGATCCTCGCGCGAAACCAGCGCCTCATATTCATCTGCATGCATCGCATAGACTTCTTTTTCAGAGGGCATTTTCCGTTATACTCCAGTGGTATTGACATGTAAACATAGCCCTGGCGTGAATTACCCGAAAAAAGGATGTGCGCGGGCGTCCGCCCAGCGCACATCCTTTTTCCGTAGGCCGCAGGTGCAGGGGTTCTTCCTGCCAAGACGTTCGCCCTGCGCGGGATTTTTCGTCCTCGCAGATGCAAGTGTTGTTCTTGCCAGGCTGAAAGTCGAGCGGAGCGAGATCCCGCGCAGTCCAAGATCCTGTTCTATAGGGCGGGGCCTGGGACGAAGATGTA
>JBGQIO010000319.1:0-3911 GCA_041498515.1 Anaerolineae bacterium | reverse complement strand
CAATCGGGTTGATGCGCGGAGAACCCGTTTCGATTTTTTGCAAGCCTGTGCCATCGGCATTGACTACATATAATCCATCTGGCGGGTTGTCGAGTAAAATACGCGAACCATCTGGCGACCAGTTATTGCCCATGCCTATGACTTCAAGCGCTGTGGCCTTTCCACTGTTGATGTCGAAAACATTCAAGCCAGTATCAGCGGAGAATAGCACCTTTGTGCCGTCCGGGGAAAGAGACGGGTAGTAATCGCTTACCAGCCCGCGCGGGTCACTGCCATCAAAATTGGCGATGAAGACATTGATGTCCGGCGGTATGGCGTCGGTGGTGAACAGGATTTTCCCGCCCAAGCCAACGGGGAGCGCTTCCTGTTGATCCTTGATCTGCCCCCATTTTTCAGACGTGAGACACGCCTCGGGTGCAGGCGTCGGGATGGGTTCCGTTGTGGACGGCGGATTCCAGACGACCTGCCAGGGACCGCTGACACGATATGGCACCGTTGCGCTGATGGTGAAGCGGCGCAAGCCGTTGGGGATTTCTCCGTATGCCATCGAAGCCAACCGAATCCCAGTTACAGATCCGCCCCCCCCGCCGCCACCGCCTGCAACTTCTATCAGGGGTTTCTGCGGAACATCATCCATCAGATTAATAAAAATGTCGCCTTCCTTGTCTTCATAAGTAAACATGAGGAAAGAACCCCATTGAGGGTCGTCGCTCTTCACCAGTTGAGCCGATAACAAGTGAACGGTATGTCCCTCGAAAGTCAAATCGCGATTGATTTCCCAGGTCTGGCCGATTTGCGGGGTCGGGCCAAGATCAAGCTCAAAGGGGATTTGTGGAGTAATTTCCATCTCAACGGATGACAGGCTGAGCACGAGCGGCCCAGCAAATGCTTTCTGGTTGGTGCGATAAATCCACGAAACTTTGGTGGGGTCAGAGACGGTGTTTTCCTGCGGCTCTGACTGCACTGCCTCAAACGGGATTCGATTCCCGTTGGCGTCGGTCATCTTGATCACAGGCATCATGTTTACACCACCTTGCGCCGGCAGAGACAGTTTGCTCAAATCCAGGCTGCCATATAACTGGTACCCACTTTCCACTTCGACGAATTTCTCGAGGGTGAAAGTGATGCCGTTGCGCGTCATCGTATTGGACAAGACAGGCGTACTCGTCACGCCTGCGGCGGGGGGATTAGTCGCTGCGGGAGTGGAGAGTTCGATGACGGGCGCGACCGTCATATCAGGCGGCGCAGGCGCAAAGCGCAATGGAATTTCCCAATTTTCAGGAAGCGCGCCCGACTTGGTGAAGCCAATGCAATCGAAGGTCAAGACAGCCTCGTTCACGTTTGCGGGAATCGGTCCATACTCAAGGCGATTTTCGAAATGTGTCCAGCCGCCTGCACCAATATAGCCGCCTTGTAAAATCGTTCCATCCGCCAGGTGCAAGTCTGCGTTGCCCATGCAGCCGATCGATTCGTCGGTGGGATACGCCTCCCTCGACACGCCCTCGACAATTACGAGTAGCACGGTTTTATCCGCGCTGAGCACTGCCTCTTTGACGGTAACGGTTACGCCCTCCCGCGTCACGCTGACAGGTTCCGCCAGCACGCGGAGGGGCGCGCTCTGGTCAATCAGCCCAATACCGGGGATGTAGCCGGTTAAACGCCCAATTGCATAAGCGACAGAGGTCAAAATTAACAGTGCCAGCAGGGCAAAAGCAAGCACCAGTATAGGATGCGCGCGCAAGGTCTGCATAAATGATTCCCTTTCCTTGAGTCGGGCCGAAATGCGCGGCCACAGATCGATAGGCTCCGGGGCGCCGTTGCGAGCGATGATCTCAAGGGCGTTTTTCATTTATCGCTCCTTTCCACCAGTAAACTTTGCAGTCGTTCGCGCGCGGCGTTCAACAGCCATTTGATCGTGCCTGCCGCCGTGCCGGATTCTTTTGCCATTTCGGCTTCGCTCATTTCCAAATAATATCGTTGGACGATAACGGCCCTCTGTCGCGGCGATAGATTTTGCATGGCATCCCAGATTTGACTCTGAATTTCCGCAAACTCCGCTTGCGATTCAAGGGAGTCGATTTGCATAGCTAAATCCACCAAAATGGATTCATCGGTTTCATCCCCGAATTGAACCTGCCGCGCCGTCTTTTGCATAAGCTTGATCGAGGCGTTGACTACGCTCCGCAGGAACCAAGGCTCGAATGGACGTGTCGCATTGAAGCTGCGAATAGCACGATAGGCATGAAGGAAGGCATCCTGGACGACATCCTCGGCAAGCCCGAGATCGCGTGTGATCAGATAGGACGTTCGCACAGCCCTGACCTGATAACGGGTGACGAGGAACTCCAGCCCGCCGATATCGCCGTCTTTGAGGATCTTGATAGCTTTTTGTTCGTCCATCGTCCTCCCACTATATCTATCCTATAATACCCGAAATGGTTGGGTGCTTTCGTTGACGATTCACGCGCCTTCATGGTATCATTCGCCAGCTAAAATCCAGCCAAGGGCTGGCTTTGCTATCTCGCATCGGCGGTGTTCGCAGCATGAACGATGCGTCTTAGAAGTTAATATTCAGCAAGAAGACTTCCTAAGCCGGTTTGAAATAAGGAGAAGCTTATCAGCGCTAACGAATTTCGAGTTAATGAGGGCATCCGCGTCGCGGAAGTCCGCCTGATCGGGCCAGGCGGCGAAAACGTCGGAGTTGTTCCCATCAAACAGGCCCTGCAGATCGCACGCGATGCCGAGTTGGATCTGGTGGAAGTCTCGTCAGGAGCGAACCCGCCCGTCTGCCGTGTGATGGATTTCGGCAAGTTCATTTACGAACGGGCGAAGAAAGAACGCGAAGCCAAGAAATCGCAGACAAAGATCGAGGTCAAAGAGATCCGACTGCGACCCAAGACAAATGAGGCCCATCGCGGCTTCAAAGTAGACGATGCCCGCCGCTGGCTTTTGCAAGGGCACAAAGTACGCGTGACGATCAAGTTCCGCGGCCGCGAGATGGATTATCCAGAAATCGCCCTCGAAGATTTGAAAGAGATTGCGCAAGCACTTTCGGATATCAGCATCATCGAACAGGCGCCCATGATGGAAGGGCGGACCATGCTCGTGGTTTTAGCGCCCGGGAAGCCGGCGGTCAAGAAAAAAGAGAAAGCTGACAGCCCGGCGGAAGTAAAGACCGAAGCGCAGCAATAAAGCCGCCGCCCGCACTGAGCCTTCAAGGTTCTGCGTGGGGGATAGCGTTCCGTTCGTTTACAAAGCCCAACGAAGTTAAGATACGCGGGTCGGTATCCAGTTTTGCGCTGAAAGGACTCGATAACGCAAGGGTAAGAACCCACCACTATCGAAGGATAAGATCCTGTCGCTAAGAGAATACAGTGCAGGCGGAAATATTTTCTGAAAGGAGTAAGCAGCTGTGCCTCGCAAAGCAAAAGCCGGCAAATTAAAGCTCAAAACCCATAAGGCTACGTCGAAGCGATTTCGCCTGACGGGTTCGGGCAAACTGATGCGCACGAAAGGCGGCAAGAGCCATCTCCGCCGGCGCACATCCAAGCGGACGAAGGCGCAACTTTCTGAGATGCAAACCGTCCACGGGAGCAGCATCATCAAGAATGTCAAGCGCCTGGCCCCGAATATGAAATAATAAAACCGTGCAGCTCACCACACTTGCGTTCCAAGTGGTGAAGGCACGGCCTGGTCGTACCCAAATTATTATTGCGACTTCAAGGTGTATGCAACTGACGCGCTGAGCAGCCGTCGACGCCCTGGGGTTCGCAGGAGGCAGCAATGACACGTATCAAGGGTGGTCCGTTCGGACACCGCCGTCATAAGAAGATTTTAAAGATCACGAAGGGACAGCGCGGCGCAAAGCACTTGCTCTTCAAACGCGCCAATGAGGCCATGCTGAAGAGCCT
>JBGQIO010000318.1:0-3944 GCA_041498515.1 Anaerolineae bacterium | reverse complement strand
TGGGTAAATTCCACAGGGAACGACCCTTCAGGGACGACCACGCTCAGCCTGCGCGCACCTACGCAACAAAAGGATGTGGTCACGCAATCGTTCACGAATTCCGAGATAACCAAAGATAATTGGCTTACGGTCAGCTTCAACCCGGAATGGCAGTCGGAGGATCAGTTATACATCCTGACAATCAGGGGTTCTTCAACCAACGGTATCCAAGCGGGGTACTCTCTTAAACCGGAGTACCTGACGGGCAGGTTATATGAAAACAACATTCCGGTCGGCCAGGATGTGATTTTCCAATATGGCTGTATCGCGGGTCTGCAAAAATTGTGGCAGACAGGAAAGTAATTATCGAGGCAGCTGCTGGATACGCCGATTTATTTCTGCTTGTAACGATACCTCACAACGATTTAACTTCGATCCCACTTTTAGCCAAGGCGTCACGAACCATCCTTGCATTCTCCGCAGCGTGGAGGTTGTCGCCGTGGAGGCACAAGGTATCCACCTGCACGCGCCGGCCGGCAAAGTCGATCCCATCCCGGGCGAGAGCCACTGCCTGAGCCGCAACTTCTTCCGGGGATTCGAGAATGGCTTTAGCCTCCCTCCGTGAAACGAGCGCGCCGTCCGGGGTATAACGGCGGTCAGGAAAGCCCTCGTTGGCGACCCTCAATCCGATCTCCAGACCCGATTCGATCAAAGCAGAACCGGCTAATCCCACCAGGATTAGATCTTGGTCAAAACTTTTGACCGCTCGAGCGATGGAGATCGCCAGTGCGCGATCTTTGGCAGCCTGGTTGTAAAGCGCGCCGTGCGGTTTTACGTGACGAAGTCCGATGCCTTCGACTTTCGCAAACGCGGCCAGTGCGCCAATCTGATAAAGTACATAGGCTTCGACCTCCTCCGGAGATAAACTCATCTCGCGGCGACCAAACCCCTGCAGGTCGGGCCAGCCTGGGTGAGCGCCGATTGCCACGCCGTGCTGCCTGGCCATCTGAAGAGTGGATCGCATGACCATCGGATCGCCGGCGTGCAGTCCGCAGGCGATGTTGGCGGAGGAAATGAACGGCATCACAGCCGCATCGTCCCCGAGTGTATACCGACCAAAGCTTTCGCCCATGTCGCAGTTCAGATCAATTTTCATGGTTTATCTTCCTCCTTGGGGCCCTTCAAAACCCAACTCATAAGTTGGTTATAACCACTAAAGCTGCTATGACAGTAACTACTGATGGTGATCTTGCTTCGCATCACATCTTTGCCATCTTCGCTGCGCTCGACTTTCAGCCTGGGGCAAAGGAATCCGAGCAGGAAGAACACCTGCACCTACGGAAAATGAAAATCAGCGGAGGGAGAACGCCCTACCGATTTTCATTTTTCGGTCGAACTAGCAATGGGACTGCGAGTGAATACCTGCAATTTGACGCGGGGATTCATGCACCAGCCGCCGTGAATTTGAAATCGTCCTCTGCGCTCACGATCCCCGTTTCCAATTTGAGCATTTCCCGGCGATATTTCTCCTGCGCTGCCTCGAGGGTCGTGATCCGAAAACGCACCTCATCCCTGCCCGGTGCGCACTGCGCCAGCAGCGGTAAGTCTGCGCTAATCACGGAGGCGATCTTGGCATACCCGCCGACCGTCGCACAATCCGCCATCATCACGATCGGCTGTCCATCCGCAGGGACCTGGACTGCACCGGCTATCAACCCTTCCGAGGTCAAGTCCGCTCCGCCGGTCAGTGCCAGGCGCGGGCCTTCGAAGCGATATCCCATTCGATCGGAGGATAGACTGACCTTATATGGATTGGATAAAAAGATCTCCATGCTCTCGTCCCCGAAATTTTCAATTTGCGGGCTGGGGATGACCTCCACCGTGGGCGATCTGTTATAAGCCGGGCGCGCATCTTCAGCCAGGGTGCGGCCCGCCAGTTCTATAAGCGGAGGCCAACGCATCCCTCTTCGCAAGACATCGCCTGATCGCAGCGGCCTTCCATCGAAACCCCCGAAATGCCCGCGCAGGTAAGTCGATCGCGAGCCCAAAACGGATGGAACTTCGATCCCACCTCCGATCGCCAGATACGACCACATGCCAAAGCCGGACTGGCTCAGGCGTATCGTCCAGCCGCTTCGTACCAGGCAGGAACTCCAGGTTGAATATTCCCAGATTGAAACCTTAAGCTCATGGCCGGCTCCGCCCACCGCGAGCACGCAATCATATATGGCACGTAGGACAATGTCCCCGCTTCCGATCTCAAGAGCGGCGGTGTTTGGGTCATTACCGGCTAACATATTCGCAGCCCGGAAGGCGAAACCATCCATCGGCCCGGAGGACGGCACGCCAAAGCGCCGCCATCCCATTCGCCCTCCATCCTGCACCGTCGCAAGCCCGCTGACTTCAATTACTTCAAGCATCCAGGCCCTCGATCACGAACTGCACCGTATCGCCCGGTGAAAACAAAAAAGCCGGATCAGCACCCGGGTCGAAAAGCCGTAATTCGGTGCGGCCGATGAGCCGCCAGCCGCCAGGCGATTCGATCGGGTAGATGCCCGTCTGTGCGCCTGCGATGCCAACCGAGCCGGCAGCCACACGCGTGCGCGGCGTTTCAAGTCGCGGCGTCGCGATCGAGTCATTCAGCTTTCCCATGTATGCAAAACCCGGCGTGAAGCCCATCATGTAAACGACATATTCTATGGCGGTGTGTATGCGCAGGACCTCCTGCACGCTTAGCTGGTGATAGGCTGCGACGAAAGCCAGGTCAGGGCCCAATTCCCCACCGTATCGCACCGGGACCTCGATCCGGCGCGGCTTGCGGGAAGCTGCCGATTTAACTTTGTCCATTTGCGCGTTGACCCAATCCGAGGCTTCCGCATACTTCATTATGAACGGATCGTAATAAACAAGCAGGGTCGCATACGCCGGTACGGTTTCGATCACACCCGCCTGCTCGTTGGAATGCAAAAGCGCGTCCAACTCGTGGACGCGTTGATTGACACCCGGGTCGATTTCATCTCCAAACCGGACGAGCAGAGCCGAATCGCCGAGCGGGAGCAAACGCGGCTTCATCTTTTTTCAAATAAACTGATACTTTCGATATGAGAGGTTTGAGGGAAAAGATCGAACGGCGTGACATCCACCAGGTGGTAGCCGCCATTGATCAACCGACCGGCATCGCGAGCCAGCGTGGATGGGTCGCATGAAACGTAAGCGACGGTGCGCGGATTCAAGCGCAATATGCCATCCAATGCCCCGCGTTCGAGCCCCGCCCGGGGTGGGTCAACCAACACGATATCCGGTTTAACATCCAGGTGCGGGATCACCTCCTCGGCCCGGCCCTCGTAAAGGTCCACATTATCGAATTCATCGAGGTTGAGGATAAAGTCATCACAGGCAGACGGCGCCGATTCAACCCCGACGATCCGGTTGCATACTGGCGCAAGGAAAGCGCTGAACAATCCGACGCCGCAGTAGACGTCCAGTAGGTTGGTGGTCCGTGAGATCGGTAAATTAGCAAGCAGATGACCGATAATCTTCTCTGCCATGACGGTGTTCACCTGAAAGAAGGAGAGAGCTGAAACGCGAAAATCGCGATCCAATACATGCAAGGTGATGTGGTCTTCACCCGCGATCACTACGCTGCTCTCCTCAAATGTATGCACGACGGAGATCCCCGCTTCGATCTCCAGTTCCGGCGTGTCGGGTGAACCCGATTCGATAACGAGCATCAATTCGTCGTCCGTCCCGGTTCGGAGCGAGACGCGCCCAATACCGGTATCGGGTTCAAATTCAAGCTGCGGCCAAAGGGCATTGATGGACGGTTCCGGCAAATGACATTCTTCGATCGCAAGGACGCTCTCGGGTTGATTCGGCCGGGGTGAAGCGCGCACGTATCCCAATTCCCCCTTCTTCGTCAAATGAAATTGCACATGATTGCGATAGTTCCACGGGTTCGGGCTTGC
>JBGQIO010000317.1:0-3954 GCA_041498515.1 Anaerolineae bacterium | reverse complement strand
CGACTGCCTTCCCGCGGCGGATGACACCATCGGCTGTGAACAAGGCTTTCGCCTCCACATCCGCGAGGCGCGTTGTTACCGCACCGGCTCCGTATCCGCTGAAGAGCGGCAGGATCACGCCGCCAACCTTTATCACCGCCAACATGGCAATCACGATCTCCGGAGTCAGCGGCATAAATAGGCCGACAGCATCGCCTTTACCAATACCCAGTAAGCGAAGCGCGTTAGAGCAGCGATTGACTTCCTCATAAAGTTCTTTGTAACTTAGGGTTGTGGAATTCCCCTCTTCACCCTCCCAGATCACTGCCAACTGATTAGCATTAATAGAAGAGTAGACCTTATCCACACAATTGTGGACGATATTCATTTGCCCGTCCAGACACCACTTTGCAAATTGGATTCCACCGGAGATATCAATTACCCTTGAATAGGGCTTGTAGAACTGAATGTCGAGATATTTAAGGATCGCCTCTGTGAACCAGGCCACATCCTCGGTCGATCTGAGCAACAGTTCATTAAAATCCCTAAGGTTGTTTTGGTGTATAAAATGGGTCAGGTGGGCGCGTTCGATGGTTTCACGGCTGGGACGCCAGACAATTTCACCGCCAAAATCAAAATGAACGGGCATGAAAGTCTCCTCCGAATTGGTTATCACAATAATATTTCGTAAACCAAAGAGAAAAGTGACGGCTTCACCGTTCTTTCATTCTGTTAATCCAGGATTAACTTACTGCGTTGGAAGAGAACCATGCCAACGGCCGTCAAGAGGCCGTCGAGGAACAGTAATCCTACCGCGACCCATACGACCGCTTGAGCTGGGTTAATTTTATCGGCATCACGGATCAATGATTGTCGCAGGGAAGAAGGTAAAAATTGCACCAGCATCAACGGTATGAACAGCACTAGCATGCCAACGCTCATCAACTGCTGCGCCTGGCGAACACTACCGGCCCGTAATGAAACCAGCACTCCGATGCTTGCGGCCAAGCCTGAGACAAGTACGGAGAACAAAATTGCTCCGATTGATAGAGGTAATGAGAAGAGCAGCAGCCCACTACGTGCGTAAGCAACATTAACCGTTATCAGACTGACCAGCAGGATGATCCAGGTCAGTATACAGCCATAAAGCAGGGCAGCCAGCAGCTTACCAAACAGGATGGCGCGATCCGACAGCCGCGTGGATAACAGTGATTCAAGCGTGTGCCTTTCACGCTCTCCAGCGAAGGAATCCGCGACGATGCCTGATACCCAAAGGAACGGCATCCACCCCCATACCAAAATGCTGGTTGGCGAACTGACCCACTCGCGTCCATTCTGCAAGGGTAGAACGATGCCAAAGATAATTACCAGCAAGATCAGGCTCATCTTGCTACGCCCCCGCGGATCGCCTTGAACGAACATCTCGCGCAGTTCTTTCCAGGTAACGGTTAAAATATCCTGGATCATTTTCCTCCTCGCTTCTCTTCTTCAACCAGACTAAGAAACACCTCTTCCAGATCGGCTTTCTCCTTACGTACCTCGTCAATTTGCGCTTCGGCCTGCACCAATTGCGATACGATCTCATAGGAACGACTGAGATCTGTCAAGTCCAGGACAAGACGGCTATTATGCTTATCCATTTTCCTTACTAGAGGATTGGCTTTCACCTGCTCAATGGCCTCCGGTGGAAATTTACCCGTCAAATAGAGTCGAGGTGCTGAGGTTCGCGAACGAAGTTCCTCCGGGCTTCCAACCGCCAGCAATTGTCCATGATTGATCACACCAACCTGGTCACATAATTTCTCGGCATCTGCAAGGTTATGTGTTGTGAGGAAGATAGTCACTCCTTCGCGCTGGGCTAACGATTCGAGATCCTCACGCAGGGCGGCGGAGGCCACCGGGTCCAAGCCCGCCGTTGGCTCATCAAGGAAAACTAGTTTCGGCCGATGCATAAGTGTTCGTGCTACGGCCAGTTTCTGTTTCATTCCGCGACTCCAACGGCCGATCGGTTCTTTGCGCCGGTCATACAGTTCCAGCGGAGTGAGTAATTGTTGGGTGCGAGCCTCACGCTCGGATTTTGACATATGCCAGATGCGACCATAGTAATCGAGGTTTTCTGCAGCAGAAAGTCGCTCATATAAACCGTTATATTCAAGCAGCGCACCGCAGCGCGCCCTGATTTGATCCGATTCCTTTTGCGTATCAAATCCCAACACTTCAGCTTTGCCTCCGTCCGGGTCAAGCAGGCCAAGCAGCAAACGAATGGTTGTTGTCTTACCGGAGCCGTTCGGTCCTATAAAGCCAAAGACAATTCCGGGAAGCACTTCCAAAGAAAGACCATCGACTGCCTTTAGTCCTCCAAAACTTCGGTTCAGATTATCAGTTCGGATCGCAAACATATTTTCTCATTTGGTTCTACTTGTCGCAGGCCACATTAAAGCATGGCTACAATTTTGACGTTTAGCTCGGTTGTGACAGCGTTCAAGCGCACTGGTTAAGGGAGGGAAGGATCCTGATCAATTGGACAGTTCAGACTCTCTCAAATTACGTTTATTAAACACCCCTATTGTATCTGTTAATGAGGACACATCTGGTCAACCTTAACCAGATGTGTAAATTACTAATAATTGGACGGTTTCGTTATTGGAAGCAACGAACTTATCTTCGCGCTTAGATACTCATTTCTTTACAAGGGTTTCACCGCGTGCCTGAGCAAGCAGCTTGCGAAACAATGCCGCTTGCAAGCGCGCATCCGCAAGTGCGTCATGGGGAAGTTTTTGCCCCTTTAGAAACCGGGGCGATAGATATAACATGGATGTTTCTTCCCAAGCGCACCCGATCAGCCCCATATAAAAAGCTTTAATATCAACGGCAGAATGCCCGAAGGGATTTGCGCCCAGATATTCGAGAAAATAGTGGTTAATAAATCCCCAATCGAAGGGAGCATTGAACCCTACCATCAAAGCCCTGGTACCCCCGGGAGACACCTGGTGGATCCAGTCTGCAAATACAGGCATGGCTATGACCGGCTCAACACCCTCCTTGGATAATTTTTCCAGGGAGAGATCGCTGACATGCAAGGCGGACTCCAAGGCTTCGTTATTAACCGGTTTCAATTCGATATAAAAACCGTTTTCCGGATAATCCACGAGGCAAGCCCCGATGGAAAGCAAGGAATAACGACCAGGATAGGGACCTGCGGTTTCCACATCGATTGAGATAAAGGTTTCACTGGGAGCGGACATAATAACGTTCTTAATAAGAGATTGATTCTATCGAAATTATTGTAACACCCCCCACTCATTGAACGTTCTCCCCCTTTTGGGTGATGGAAATTGAGATTTCGCGTCAAATACGGCAGCGATGCCTCCTGATCGGCGATTTGGAAGCAGAATTTAAACCAAAGGTTGAGCTTTCTGAGATCATGTCAGATCAATTTTAACAACCTTGAATCTAGGACGCAATTCGAGGCTAGATTTTAGAACTTGCGTTCGTTCTTCTCTGATCATAACCGTCCCCGTATTTGACTAACATAATTTAAGGAGTTTTAAATATACAACCCAGGATTCTTTATTCCTTGGGATGATCAATGATTTTCTTGCAGACATCTGATGAGTTCCCGGACGACTCCCTGGGGTTCTGACTTCGTGATCGCCAACACCGGCGTCGTCCCTACCGTATATACATCTTTTACTGCCCCTGCCAGCAGATGGCGCGGTAACAATCCGATCGAACCCGGGGTTGTCCCGACATCCTTCAGCATATTCAGCGCGGAGGTCGCCAGCCGCGCTAAAGACGTGACAGGTTCCCCATTCATTACGGTTTTATCGAATATACCCTGCACATCTTCTTCCGGTGAAAACGTCCACACTTGCAGCGGAAGGTCATTGCCGCCCACCTCCTTCCAATTTGCGGTTTGTCCCAGGAAGATTGACCTGACCTGATTGAGTGTAAGAGAATCCACGCCCGATTGTG
>JBGQIO010000316.1:0-3957 GCA_041498515.1 Anaerolineae bacterium | reverse complement strand
CCTTCCTCTGACGCCGTTGAATCGACTCCACGAAAGAAGCTTCACAAATACCTGAGCAATCATGGCAATTTGAATCCAAGGGTCGTTTGCCTCGGCGGATTGTCACGAATCAAATTAGTGCAGAGCGGAGTACGGTCCTGCGGCACTCGGATTTCAGAAAATATGATGAACCTGATCGCGGCTTTTGTTTCTAGGAACAAGCCTAATTGTCCCGACATGGGCCGCTGCGGAAGACGTTAAGTATTGAGGAAATATTTAAATACCGCTGACTCTCCGTCCGGAGGTAACTGCCCCATCCATAGTCCACTTATGACTCCCTGTTTATTGACAAGCAATAACGTCGGCGTTCCTCGGAGGCCTAGTGACTCTAATGTAGCACGCCTAACATCAGAAATGTCCACTCCAATGTGCGTCAAGTACTCTTTACCTTCTTCAACTCCGTGGGGGAACACGGCGATGACGTGCAGGTCTCTACGTTCAGTGCTTTCACGTAATAGCTTTTGGTAAAACGGGGCGCTCTTGAGACAGAACTTACAACTCTTGTCCAAAACCAGTACCAAAGTGCGTTCACTTTTGGCCCAATCCACGTCAGGCAAAGAGACTTTCTTACCTAAACTGGCAGACATGTTAGATGTGGCACGAATCTTTGGGAAGAAGGTCCTCCTGATCAGCTTCGCGCCCAAGAGCACGACCACTGCAATAAGAATGAATACGCCTGCGCGCTTCGTCAGTTTGGCCCAGCCACGCATTTCAGCACTCCTCTTAATGCAAGCCGCTACCCCAAAAGAGTATTGGCCAAGGCAAGCATGCCTTCACTTAACATGCTCTCATCTCTTAACTCGAACAGAACCGCTCTAACTCCCTGAGGGTCGGACGAAAGCGACTTCAGCGTTGCAGCTAGACTTCCATATTTGACGCCTGAAATCCGAAGCGGAAAGGCCACAGAACTATCGCCGACGCTGATAGTTTCTGAGAAGTTTGGCGCAACCCGGGATTTGCGGGGTCCGTCCAGGGCGTTGAAAGCCTTGATCGCATCTCTCAATCTGTCTGTCGCCGCCCGAAGATCGCAAGAAGCGAGCATCTCAACCGCGGAAAGAATCAGGTATGGTTGTTGAAACTCGGCCCCGTGATCGCGGATGTCATTGATCGCATCGGTGAGCAGGGCTTCAGCGCCGTGCTCGTCATGCTGTCTAAGATATTGTCGCGCTAGCCCTAGTCTGAGCAGGAAGCGCTGTAAACTTGATGTCACACTAGTCAAGCTTTTTTGAGCGCTCTCAATTTGACCTGCTTCTAACGATTTCACTGCCTGAGCAAACGTAATGACACTGACAACCTGATTACGACTGATTAGATCCGAAGACTTCTCCGCCAGCGCTAACGCAGCGTCCAGATCGCCCTTCAGGTAAAGGATCCTAACTGTCCTCAAAATATACTGGTCGCGAAGTCTGCTGGTGGGGATTGCGTCGACTGACTCCAGCACTAGGTCTAGATCTACTTTGCCGTTGTCTGTTAACGGTAATGAGTCTGGCCTGCTCGGTTGTGAAAGATCAATGCCTGCTCGGCGTTGAATACTCAATAACTGCGGAGCAAATTCAGGTGCGAGAAGCTGCGCATGAGGAAGAAGAAGGAAGGCGGCGGCGGCTCTCCGCTTGGTCTCATCTAGATCATAGGACGGCCGCTCCATAATCTGGGTTGCGGCGCCTATATATGCGCGCGTAGCCGCGGCTGAAATACCTGGCCTCACCTGCGACACGTCCGCCTGGAGGACAACATCTCCTAGCGTGATTGGACTAATAAAAACCTGGGGCGCTGTGAGAAGTTTCACATCCAAATGACGCGCGGCAAAAAGATAGTTTCCGATTATCAAGACGTTATCTGCCGTCACATTCGGCTGCTCGCTCATCCTAAGCGTGGCGTCAATAAAAAGTTTATCCGCAACTTGCCCATCTTGAGCTCGTAATGCAAACAGTAAGGATAAGAAGCTGAGTAAAGACCGCCTGCCTGAAAGACTATCATCTATCATTCCGTGGAGAGATTTGGTAGCACTTGCAAGCTGACCCTGCCTAATCAGCGCTGACACCTCATTGTTATCCAGAGACGCAATATCCGAGGGACTTAGGGTCTCCAGGCCATAACCACGACTCAAGCGTTGCCCCAGTGACGCGTCATGCAGAGACACTCTCTGAACTAGAAGACCCTTTAAGGAACGAAGGACGCTGGGGCCGACAGCAGCGACGTCATCTCTGGAAGCCGGATTATCAGTCTTGGAGATGCGAACGGAGCGAATAAGTTCATCCGCCTTCAGAAAAAGTAAGCGAGCTCCTGGTTCATCCTGACCTTTGCCCCAAAGCATGTCAGCCAACAAGATTATTGTTTTGATTTTCACTTCCGAATCCTGGAAACGCAGGACTCGATCTGGCATAGTGCGAACCTCTTCAACCGACTGTGTTCGGTTTGCACGCTTTTCCTTGTTTTCCAAAGCTGCGACGTTAGGCTTTGGTTCTCGATCGGGCTTAACGACAATCGATTGAGCGCTCAATTGAGAGCCTAGGAATAACGAACTGGCCATAACTAGGAGTGATGCTTTTCTTCTCATGGTTTTCTTCCCTGACATTAGTCTTGAGTGACATGCGATTGAAATCCAACAGTAGTTGAACGCAACGGTTCAACTACTGTTCCAAGAGCAATGCCAAATTAAAGTCAATACCCAAATGCTTGAACGAGTAAGCTCCGCCAGCCCCAAACAGATCGGGTGCGGAATCCCAAGCGAGACAACCCCTGCATCGCGGTCCTTCAATGGCGACAACCCTTGTCTAGGCTGTCAGCCAATCAATCGTGGACCATAAGGCATAAGCGGCGTTTCTTATTTTTCCAGGCGGCTGATTTGAACCTCCTGGCCCACCAGGGGGCGGATCCGGCGTCTCTCCACCACAATTGTTTTCATAGTTGTCACAAGGTGTGCAATTCTGCCAGTTGCCAGGGCAGGGATCACAGGATGTGTTCATGCCATAATATTGGTTGTTGGAGCTATAACATCCTTCATGGGATCCGTACCCCGGGTATGGGTTTTCGGGGTTATGCCAAGGGTCACCCCACTCGAGACAAACCGCGTCCAAGGTCAAATACATAGTGTCCGGCCCGTTCTCGAACGAATCCGGGCAAGTCGTGCCGTTCTGATCAGCGAATGCTGGCGCAACGACAACAAAACCGACAAAGAGCAATAGGCAGAGCAGGAAAAACTTCTTCTGCCCCAGGTGAAGCTGTTTGGTCATTGTGGTGGGTCTCCTTTTGTAAGGCGCTGGCAACTATTCAGAGGTGGCACGCGTTTTTAGCGCAGCTAAGATGTGTTGGGAATTCTGCGCATACCTGGAAGCCGATTATTAGAAATCGTCGGTGCGAAACTTACGCGAACTGACTCGCAATTAAACGAAGGTAAGAGCGACGTGACTAACTATTGGAGTAGAACCGTTAGCAAGACCCGTTGCTGTTTTATTTCAATGGCTGGTAGATGGGTCGGCAAAACGGCTTGGCTCAACGGACGTATCCTCCACCACTGTTAATCGGCCAAAGATTAACCAGCAAAAAGGAGGAAAGTGAATTCAAATCGACTAGCGTTCCGTTCTGGCGCTAAAAAGACGGCAACGATTACCAAAGTTCATTCCTTGTCAGGTGAACGAAATGCGATGACAAGGCTGACTCTACGCCCCCACCTTTTCTGTAGGGCCTTCCTAAAATCCACAATGACGAGAGGTTCTGCCAGAAGTCGAGATTGACAGTGCCCGCGAACGCGTGATAGTGTCCGCGCGGATCAAAACTATCAGGAATTGTTCTTTGTAATCGAAAGCATCGGGGTGCCCCAGGGATGGGGAGAATAGGGAAGCGGGTGAGAATCCCGCGCGGTCGCGCCACTGTGATGAGAATGCTGCTTGCTACTTCTGAAGTAGTAAAAGCAACAGT
>JBGQIO010000315.1:0-4025 GCA_041498515.1 Anaerolineae bacterium | reverse complement strand
GTTCAAGATACCTGTGAACACTGTTTTACTTGTGGGAATGGTATTGCTTTGCCCACTTTCCCACCTGCTGATGATGGGTCAAATGGGACATGACCATGCAAATGAACCGTACAACGCGCATGTCCATGCCGAAGCCACAGATCAGAAGGAAAGTGTCATTATTAAACCGCCGCGATTTTCTTAGATTAGTGGGAGTGAGCGCAGGCACGCTGGTTGTTTGCCCTTACACAAGAATATCGCCGCCTGCATTTTCAAACGCCGACTAATTGGGCCGGATCACGGCCCCCAATCTGACAATACATGCACTACAAGGTCGGGAGTTTTGGGGTCATTTGTATCGAGATGGACGGCGTAATCGTGCTTTCCATCCATGCCCGGGTGCATCATAAAAATACTGGATTCAACGACGGTACTTTCGCCGGGTTTGAGGACCATCGAACCGATGGTCAGATCGGGGGGTCAGCATCCCTCCAGGACTTCGACGTATGGATTCTTTTTGAAACTCAGCGAACCAGTACCGGTGTTGGTCACTTTGATCTTGAATGATTTGTCGTTACCGAATTGGACATAGCCGTAGTCGATCTTTGGCTGGTCAACGACGATCACGGGGGTCCCGCTGCCGTCACTACCGCCCTGGTTGGCAAACAGGAATACGGCAACGACCAGCAGGATCGCGCCTAAACCGATAATCAGCCAGGGAAAGGTTTTTTTGGGGTTCTGTCTCCTGTGCTTTCTACTCATTAAGCCTCCTCATCAGCGATAATCAAATTGGAAGGAATATAAATACGCAACCAGGTCCCACGTTTGTTCATTTGTAAAAATGGGACCCCAGGAGGGCATGCCCGTGCCCATGCCACCCCGCAGGATCTTGCCTTGCAACAACGCGGGACTTGCCCCCAGCATCCGTTTCGGATCGGTGAAGTCCGCAGGACCTTGCATGGTCATATTGTCTGCGCCGGCCATTGTTTGCGCCGCTGAGGCTTTTGCAGCTTTCAATTGATCGGCAAAGACGCCGTTACCTGCGCCTGCCTCTCCATGACAGGCCGCGCAGTTCTGTGCGTAGAGTTCCTGTCCAATGGCAAGCGCTTTGGGTGTAGCCTCCGATCGCCAAATAAAAGCAACCATATTCCAGATCTGCCCGTCGCTTAGATTGGAAAGGGAGGGATTCGCGCGCAAGCTCTGCCAGGTCCCATACGGCGAGTGTGCCCGGTAGGCATCGGTGGATAGATAGGTCGCTAAATTAGGGACCTGGTTCACCTGACCGGGCATTGCCGAAGGTCTTTGTGTTGGGACAAGGGGTGAGTTGTGAGGCGCGTCCAGATCGAGGCCGAGGGTCACATATAAGGGCGGGGTAACAGCAGCTGGAGAGTCTGGACTTGCACCCGTGACTTCGATCGTGCCGCGCATTCTCCAGTGATTGATCCCGCACCAGCGCGTGCAATAAAAAGTATAGGTCCCGGGTTTATCGAAGCTCAAAGTAATATCGGTCACTTTGCCGGGCAAAACATCCACACTTTGCATAGGCCTCCCCCCGATGGCGAAACCATGGGTTACATCATCTGACGTGAGATGCAAAACCAACGGTTCGTCCACCTTAGCTTGCAGGACATCCGGACTCCAGCCGCCCTTCTCCGCCACTTTTGCATGGATGAGAGGGGTATGCGCCCAGAGGTAAAGCGGCACACCGATCGCTGCCAAAATGGCCACCGGTATCAAAATTTGTGCAAGGATCTCTGTGCGTTTCATAATAATAACCAGAGCATAAGCAGCGTGGCAATAAGACAATATACGATGACAGGAATTGACGAGACCCGCACAGCCATCGCGGCTTTTTGAGCAATACGTGCCGACCAGAGCAACCCGCCGATCAGCGCCAGCGTTTGTGCAGGTGCGACAAGGGATGTAAATACAGGCTGCCAGGCGATATTGGCAGTGCCAATGAGATCCCAGCCGAGGCCCATCGGGTCGGAAAGCGCGGAAAGGATATAGGTTGCATTGGTGAGCACGAAGGACAGGCTGAAGGCGACCCAGAACATCAGGCCGAGCGGGATGAGGGCCGTGGAAAGGGTGGCGAACCGATGCTTAAGCGAGATGGCGCTCTTTTTCTGTAAGACACCCAGCGAAAACAAACCGGGAAGAATGATGAAGATGATCGCGAGAAATACAAGGACATACATTAACCATGCGCTGGTGCCAACGTTGTAAGCCGCGTTCTTAAGCGCACCCCACGGCCCGAGCAGCACACCTGCATAGATCATCGCCGAACCGAGCATGATGAAGGCTTTGAAGGCTTCGTCGAGTTTTGCGGATGGGTTGACAAGATCCGCTGCAAACGGGCGCAAATTGACTGCGATATTGTCGCGCGGGCAGGTGCGGATACATTCCAGGCACAGACCGCAGTAAGTATTTTTAGTCAAACCGGCCGGATACACGTCCCACGGACAGCCGTAGCCGGACTCCGAGCCGTTGTAACAAGGTTTGCCAATGCAGCTTACGCAGGCGGTTTTCTCCTTGATACGCAGTTCTACGGGTGCCGCTTGAGCGTATAGTCCGATGAATCCGCCGACGGGACATACATAACGGCAGAAGGTGCGTCGCTTAAAGATCATGCTCAAACCGACTGCCGCGAACAACATGGCTGCCAGGACAATGAAAGTCACGTATGGCGTTGTCAGAAGCACACTGCTAAAGAGGGCCAGCAGGAGAAAAGATGTGTTCTGTAACCAGATGTTGCGCAATGCCTTAGGCCAGCGCAGGTCCAACCATTTTGGCTTTTTATCGGGTGGAGACAATATTGCGCCGCGCTGCATCCATTCGCCGGGCAGCGGGATCGGGCAGACCGCGCACCAGCCTCGCCCGAAAAAAGGCACAGCCACAAGGATCAGGACCGCCCACCAGGCGATCCACACGAATACGATGCCGAAATTTCGACTCCCCACCGGTGTACCGATGAGGCCGACCAGCATGGCAAAGATATATCCAACCAGCATGACAATAAATATCCCCATTTGCGGATACCGGTTTTTGAGTAACCCTTTTACAAACTTATTGGAAGTTAGTTCTACTTTGTTCATAAGTCAGGCTTGCGTTTTACAAAAATTGTTCCGCCAAGGAGTCCGAGCAGGGCAAGTCCCGCGGCTCGAACCAGGCCCGTATGTGCGCCGACATTTAACTTACCGATCATGAAGGGGTGCATGGCCCCGCAAGTGACATTGCACCGAAACCTAAAAGAACCGGGTTTATCAGCGGTAAAGGTCAGAGTTTCGGTTTGGCCCGGGTCGGCTTCGACGGACAAGTCGTAACCGTCAATGTACAAGCCATGGACTACATCTGTGCTGACGAGTTGGATGACCACCGTATCGCCGGGATCGACGTTGAGTTCGGAGGGAGCATAGGCAAACTGGCTGGCTTCGACGCGGAAAGTATGAACAGTATTCAATGTATGGGAGGTTGAAGGAAAGGGTGCAAAGGCCACTACCAGCGCTGCCATTGCAAAGAACATCCCATAAGCCAGGTTCCTGTTCGCTCTCACAGTTGATCTCTCAGCTTATGGCATATTGGACGTGCCATAATTTCCATACGTCGCGTCCACGTAGGCTTTTATCTGTGGGACGGTCTTGCCTTCTTTTAATAAGCGCATTGCATCCTGAGTGATCGTCACACACAGCGAACAGCCCAGGGCATGATTATCGAAGGTCAGATTCCCCTTTGCATCGGTACTTTGAACATAACAGGAATAATTCGAGGTGTGTCCGATGTTCCCACAGCCGCAATAACACGGGATACCCTTCATCACGTCCGGGTTGGCGGAGGCAAATTGATAGGCCTGCTGCACCATGACGGGCGCGGATTGCACTTCCGCCGGCATCTTATCGAGCGGCAGCATTTGCAATCCCGCGGATTTGTTTTGTGTTGCATAGGCAGGAAGAGCCAAAAGAATTGAAATCGACAGTAATATAACAAAAACAAGTTTGCGGCTTGTAGAGGGCACTGCAACCTCCTTAATAAAGAACTATCCCAATCAT
>JBGQIO010000314.1:0-4054 GCA_041498515.1 Anaerolineae bacterium | reverse complement strand
TGAAGGTGACCAGGGCTTGAGCAGGGGCGAGAAATTGAGCCAGCCCTTCAAGCAGTGCCGGCTCTTCTGATGGATCGCGCATGAAGAACTGCTGCAGGATGAATTCGCCGCTCTCGGCAAAGCGCGCCGCACCCACCAGAAAAGCATACGTCCCAGTACCGCCTGCCAAACCGGAAGTTTCGGTATCCAGAAAAGCAAACGACTCGATCGGCAGCTCGCGCAGACGCGAATCAGCAGCCCAGGCGGACAACACATCGAAGGAAGACTGCATGCGAATGGGTGTATGTCCGTGGCGATAGTCTGATGCAAAGCGCTCTTCATATAAGAAGGTCCCACCAAACGACGTAGGCAGGGTCACGCCGGATACGACCGATCCTATATCAAAATGCTCCTTTGGTTTTGGAGCAAGGATATCCGTCGCAACTTTAACACCTAGTGATTTAAGTTTATCTGTTAGAGAGGCCATCAGAAACTATTTATTATTTACGATTACCTGTGTCACCGCCATATCCACGCGCTGATCCGTTCGTATCACCTGCAGCTGCACGGCAAACAACCCATTAAGACCGCTCGTATCCCACGTACCCAAAATACCATTTACTACCGCCGTGGCCGAATCGCTGCCGACTTGAATCCACTCCTGCGGATTAAGTCCCTGGCCGACCAGAATTCGATAATGGTCAAAGTCCGCGCCTGAGGCCGTGCCCTTGAATTGTACCTGCCCTCTCAGGTCGGTAAACATTGCCGGCGCCGTGATATTCACATCCGGGTTGACCTGCGAGGCTTGAATGGCATCGTAGGCCGTCGGTGCGAGGGCGATATTTGCGGACTTTGCCCAAGCAAGCGCCTCGGGTGGGACGATCAAGAAGACCTTGTCTTCGATCAGTTGAGGCGGCGTGAAGACCGTTGCAAGAAAGCCTGTTTCGCTATTAACTTCATACATGCGAAATAGATTATCAGATTGAGCGGGTTCATTGCCGCTCAAGAATACTTCATTCACAATCGAGGGGCAATCCCGGGTGGGTAACATGCCCGATGGATCGCAGACTTCCATCATAGTGACACCCGCGGGAATAGACCAGCCGTCAGCCGGCAGTGATTGCGTGGCTGCCAGCATCACTGCATTCCAGAGACCGGTCGAAACCTGGGGGGCGAGTCGGGCAGAATTGGATGCATGCGTCCCGGTCCACACGGCAGCGAGCAACGAGGGTGTATAACCAATCGTCCAGGAATCCAAACCCGAACCGGTCTGACCGATCTTCGCTCCGATAGGCCGCCCAATTTCCAGGTCGTTTGGATGTCCAAGCGAAGGCCAGCGTGCAGGTTCGTCGCTGAGCGCATTATCGATCAGATATGCCAGCGGTGTCGTCACGACCGGTTGGGCCTGCGGGTAGGATAGATCCAGCCATACCGAATGATCCAACCCTTCGACGCGCAGCACGGTTGAGGGCCCGGGTTGACCGTAACGTACACCTTGTGCTGCAAAAATTCCATAAGCGGCGGCCAAATCGAGCAAAGTAGCCTGACCCTGGTCAAGCCCGAAAGAAGCTTCCGTGCGGTTAATGGCATCCAATCCCATCTGATCGGCGATCTTTTGGGCAGGTACAAGATAATCATTTGCGAGCGCTGTACGAATGCGGACAGGACCGTGGAATTGTCCATCCGGGTTTTTGATATTACTCGATGTAGGGATGTCCCACACCAGCGATGCCGGACTCAAACCACGCGTAAAACCTGTCAGATAAACAAACGGTGTCATGAGCGAGCCGGGATCGTGCGCACCCAAAAAGGCAGTTTCTATGCCTCTCAGGGTTTCACCGACCGCTGCGAGAACCTGGCCGGAAAGCGGATTATAGACCAGGGCACTAGTAGAATCTTCGCCCGCCAGTTTCGTATTTGCAGGCAAAGCAGGCAGTAAACCTGCAGTGACGCACGGGGTTGACGGATCGGAAGCGCCGGCCAGCCGCGCGGCATAGACCAGAGTCGTGCAGCTCACCTGCTGTTGAAGATCGTAATCAAGGGTTGTGATAATCGTCAGGCCGCCGTGTTCTATGCGATCGCGGGTGAACTGCTGGTCGAGTTGGTGGATGACAAGGTTGATGAAGGCCGGGGCTATTTTGCTCTCACTACCCCGCTCTTTTCCTCCCGGGAGAGGAGTCGGAGGTGCGGCAGCCAGGGCTTCGGCCGCTTCGTTGTCAGATATAAACCCAAGCGCCTTCATCAATTGGATCGTCTGCTGGCCGCGCTGGAGAGCCAGCTGCTCTGCGTCGAAAGGGT
This sequence comes from Anaerolineae bacterium, assembly GCA_041498515.1. Taxonomy (GTDB): domain Bacteria; phylum Chloroflexota; class Anaerolineae; order Anaerolineales; family Villigracilaceae; genus Fen-1038. The sequence goes on along the minus strand of JBGQIO010000314.1, from coordinate 1,777 downwards.
TCAAACTCGGCGTTTGGCTGGTGGCCGCCAGTAGAGCAGATTCAATGGGTGTCAACTCAGAGGCCGATTTTCCAAAATAAAGTTGAGCAGCCGCCTCTATGCCAAAGGCTTCATTCCCGTAATTGGCTGAGTTCAGGTACCACTCGAGGACCTGATTGCGCCCAAACTTAGCCGTGATCTGTGCGGCGAGGATCCGTTCGCGTAAAGCGCGCCTTAAAGAAGGCGTTTCATCGTAAAGCAATAAATCGGAGACCAGTTTTTGTGCGATGGTCGGATGGCCGATTGGGTCCTGCCAGCCGTCGAGCACATATCCGCCATGATTCCAAAAGTTTGGGTCTGCGACTGCGACCGTAGCCTTAGCAAGGAAATCCGGCAGATGCTGCGGGGATTGCGGGTTTAGCGGAAGATAGCGACGCAGTCCATCATTTGGCGCAAAGGTTAACAGAAGATGCTTTCCGCTGCGGTCATAGACCCGTGTGGGTTGCAGCAAGAGACCATCAGGGGGGTTCAGCAGCAAGGGCAATTGGTCAACGTTTGGCAGGTCCTTTGTGAGATTGGCATATGCCAGCGCGCTAACCAGGATGAGGAAAGCCAGGGTAAGGGAGACCAAAATGCCAAAGCCTACACCGCCCAATCGAAAATATTTTTCACGAGCATGGCGCTGATCTACACGCTGCGCACGACGGGAACGAACAATAGATGTAGATTGCGGCATGAGAGAATTAAACCACGAAATGCTGAGGGGGGAACGATATTCGTTAATCGAGATTCGAGAGTCGGGAGTCGGTATATCGATAGATTGGGAAATTAGGGAACGATATTCGAGAATTGGGGATTCGCCCACAGGGTGCGCTTCGCGACGGTTATACGCGGAATTACGCGGATTTTTGAAAAAACACATGGAAAAATTTAAATTATTAAGGTGCAAAATGCCGTGCAGTAAAGATGGCCTATCCCAGTGGCTGCCTAGAGCAGCGATTTAATGGCGGATTTACAAGAATGCGCGCCGGAAACGACTGAGGATCGACCCCTCCCGTCATGCCAAGTTTCAAGTTGGCTTCGGCGACCCATATTGTCTGCTTCGACGATACATATCGTCGAAGTGGGCAATGGTGGCTTGAGGCCACCTTGCCCGAAAGTGGGCGATGCTGGTGGTGATACCGTTTTGCGTCCACACGCTTCGCCTCGCTTGAGGCTCGCCCGCCCGAAAGTTCCAAGTTCCAGGTTTGCGGGCAGGGATGCTTCGCAATCCAAATGGTCGGATAAACGCCTACCACGCGTAGGAAGGGGAGTCGTGCGGGTTTCGGTTGCGGTTGGTGAGATCCGTTTTGCGCAAATAATTTTGAGTAAAAATTAATAATTTTTTGGAGAGAACGAGTGCTTTTGTCGGGTTTAAAAAAATGGAACACGGATCGTGCTGATGGGACGGATTTTCGCGGATCTTGCTTTGAGGGAGGGAGAGAGGATGCGGTATTCGATACTCGAGATTCGGGGGTCGGGAATCGGGATTGGAAACTGGGGGCGATGAAAAGGAGACGTGGTGACATTGGCAATTCCGCCGGGGTTAAAAACCCCTGCTGGTGGAGACACTGGTGGTGATACCGCTTCGCGTGCTTCGCATCAGTGCATGGAAGCCCAGCGGGCTAGACGGTTAATATACGAGCATCGCCATCGGTATAAGACAGGATCATTATACTGAACGTATGTTCTAAAGTCAAGCAAAGAGGAGTCCATGGCGTATCAGGGCGTACAGACTTTGGTAAGGCGCGGCGATCTC
>JBGQIO010000313.1:0-4071 GCA_041498515.1 Anaerolineae bacterium | reverse complement strand
ATCTTGCGGGACCTCGGCGCGTGCCAGTCTCCATTCAATTCCTGGCTGTTCATCCAGGGGATCGAAACTCTATCTCTGCGGATGGAGCGCCATGTCAAGAACGCGCAAACCGTTGCGGAAGTCCTTGAGGACCACCCGAAGGTTGGCTGGGTGACCTATGCCGGCCTGAAAAAACACCCTGACCACGAACGGGCCAAGAAATATCTGCCGAAGGGTCCAGGCGCTGTACTTGGCTTTGGTGTGAAAGGCGGGGCCGAGGCGGGTGCAAAGTTCATCGACTGCCTGAGACTCTTCAGCCATGTGGCCAATGTGGGCGATGCAAAATCTCTTGCCATTCATCCCGCCAGCACAACCCACTCCCAACTTTCCGAAGAGGAACAAAGGGCGGCCGGCGTTAGCCCCGATTTCATCCGACTATCCATTGGGCTGGAGGATATTGAAGATATCCTCTGGGACCTGGATCAGGCCCTAAACTCCTGACCCGGTACCGTCTCCCTCCGGCAGAGGAGAAGGAGAAGTGGAACATGCCTGTAAAAATTCCAGTCACCCTCCCGGCCCGTGCGGATGTGGAGAAGGTCGATGCATTGAACAGCCTGGCGGAAACGGATGCGGCCGTTTCCAGACGTGGTCGCTGAGCCTCTGGAAGACTATGGTATCTTGCTTACGTCGTAAGGCGTGACCTGGTATACGTAAAAGTTCAGCCAGTTTGAGAACAAGAGGTTGGCATGCCCGCGCCAGCGGACGGTGGGCGTTTGAGAGCGATCGTCACTGGGGTCAAGTCCTTGACTCGCCGCGCGCAAGGCCTGATATGCTGATTCGTGCTCTCTTGGATGGAGGGCAGCGGTGCAATGACCTGATCTCAGGCTGCCCCTGAATTCGCCGCATGCCTGCCGGTTTGGATATGCTATTCAAACGTCTTCACGGTCGGCCACCCATCTTTAATAGGAACTTTGAGGCCGCGGGCAATGTTGATGGGCGCGTTATTCTCGAAGGGCATGCAATAGGTGCAGGCTGTTTTCCCCGCCGGTTCCACGCTTTCGAAACCGGTTGCTATGTCCTTGAGTGGGACGTTGATTGTGATGAGAACTTGACCCGTGCAGCCCTGCGGTCCCCAAATAAAATAGCTGTTGTGCCCGCTGATGACTTTCGGCAGTCCAAGTGCCGACCCGTAGAAATCGACGGCACCGGCTTCACCGTAGTTGCTTGCATAGATACAGGCTTCTGCCTTTTCCTGAGGTGTGAGAGTGTCGTAGGCGGCCTTCACCCCAGTCACCATTTCGCGCCAACCGTAGCGGTCCGCATAGTTCTGAGGCAGCACAGACGACTGCAAGTTCTCCGTCTTGACTTCGGTAGCACCTCCGGTACCAGCACTGAGCTTGATGAAGGTCTCGGTTGGGAGAATGGGGATCGCAAACGGTACGAACACCAGCCCGGTGAGCGCCAATAAACCAAGATAAGTTGGCTGCAGCCATTTCAAGCGGCCTGCCATACGGGCTAAATTTGCCAGCCGTTCGAGAGCATAGGAACCCGAAGCAAACAGTATGGGATAGGCCGGTGAGAGCCAGTAGAACTTTGCCTTCTGGACCATGAAGAACACATACAGGAAGAGGTACGCCCAGCCGAAGGCGCGATAGGGTTTTCCGGCCGCTGAGAAGAAGAGGAAGTACAAGCCGGCAAGCCAGAGGGGAAAGGCCAAAGGATTTAAGGTCGTGACTTGCTGGATGAGGTACTCTATGGGTGTGGCTTGAAAAGTCTTGCCGCTAGAGTAAGACTTCGTATACTCCAAAACTGGAAACCCATGCTGGGCCTGCCAGAGCAGGTACGGCGACAGCAGGACGAACGCTATCAATCCGGCGACGATCAGCCGGCGATTGAAAAGCAGATTGCGCTGCTCACTTAACAAAAGGCCGAGCAGCAGCGCTATCACAAAAAACCCGATAGTCAATTTGGTCAGCAGTCCGAGACCGACCACGACGCCGAAAGCCAGCCACATGCGGGGCTGTTGTCCCTTGATCAGCCGCACGAGCACCCAGGCTGCCAGCGTCCACCACAACTGGTCGAACGGATCCATCGTCATCAGGCCGCTCGAGCCGATAAAGACCGGGCCGACCGCGATGGCGACCGCAGCCATAACCTGAGCGAGAAATCCGCCGCCCAGTTGGGCTACCATGTCGGCGGTCAGCAAGACCATTAATACGCTGGCCAGGCTGGGCAGAAGCCGGATGGCTACCACAGAGCTCCCGAACACGGCTCGCGAGAATGCGGTCGCTATGGCCACGAACGGAGGAAATTCAACGTAACCGGCGCTGAGGTGCTGAGCGGCGGCCATGTAATAGAGCTCGTCGCGAAAGAAATTGTCGTGGGCGTTAGTCCACAGGTGCAGGATGAACTGAACCAGGGCGACGAACAGCACTGCCCAGCCGGTCCGACGAAACCATTCGGAGAAAGATACGCGAATATTCATCTTAGCACTCCCATAAGCGCCAAACCGAAGTTGCGGTGTATGCCGGAACCCAGGGCAGGTTCTGACCATCACGGATTAACGGATTCACCACTCCCTCGCAATGGTTCCTCTGGGTTATTCCGAAAAACTTCCCTGCCCACGGTTTGATCAACTCCACAGTATATACAGCAGCAGAAATACCTGCAAGTTCCAAATGTCATAACGTTATGTCCAGCCAATCATCGCATAATCTACATGCATAAAGATGAAGATCATGAGACCAACTCCCTCCTCATCCCCGATTCCCGATCACCTGATTACCTGATCCCTTCCACCTAATTTCAAAAACTCTATAACCCCTGCTGCAAGCTGATACACCACGGACGCCTCTTAGCTTGACTCTAGAACATATGTTCTTTATAATATCAGTGATTGTTCTCGCTTATTTCGATTTGGTTTCCAATTGGACATAAATGATTATGATCATAAACTTCCATACAGATTTTCTTAGTCTTGGCTGCCTGCATCCGGGTGCTTTTTCTTACGGGCGAAATCAATTTTCTCTTCCGCAGACGCATTCATTCCTGCTTTGTTCCACGCGCGACTCCTCTTCTCTAAATCTGTCCGGGTTTTTGCTTTTCGGACGGATTTGCCTGCACTGTGTACTTTCGGTGGGGGAGGCTGGGAGGGGGTCGCAGGCAATCGCGGGGGTTGCTGATAAGTGCCCTAAGGGTACTGCGTTCTCGAAGAGTGCGAAGTACACAAAGGGCAAACCTCAATTGAACCGTCGGAGATGCCAAGTGCTCTTCTTGGCGCGTAGATGCCAAGCGTTTGCCTGCACTGCCGAAGGTCCTGCGTTCTTCAGGGCGTTCTTCAGTGTCTCGGCGGCTATTCTGTCAACCTTATCCGCAGCCGACCGTCAGCGACCGGAGGGAGGGGTCGAATTAGAGTCGAATCCGGCGCGCGATGCCGCAAATTTGCACATTGTACAGATCGACCTCGCCACCCGGGACGCTCTGCGAACGACCACCTACCGCCTCGTCGGCATTCCAGTCGGATTAACCTTATAATTCCTTGCCATGTGCAAAGAGTTCAGATGACTTGCATAAACCGGTTGTCAGTTCAAGGAGATGATAAATGAAAGCCATTTCAATCGTCCCAGGTACACAGACGGTTCACCTTGTGGATGTGCCGGAGCCATCCATCGCCGCCCCCGATGAGATCAAATTACGCATGGTCCGGGTCGGTATCTGCGGGACCGACCGGGAAGAAGTACAGGGCGGGAGGGCAGACGCTCCCGCCGGACAAACTGAGCTGGTGATCGGCCACGAAATGTTTGGTCAGGTGGTAGAAGTTGGAAGCGCGGTCAAACGGGTGCAGCCCGGCGATTTTGCTGTCTTTACGGTCCGGCGCGGCTGTGGGAAGTGCCTGCCTTGCGCGATGAACCGGTCTGACATGTGCTTGACGGGAGGGTATCGCGAGCGCGGCATCAAAGCACTGAACGGCTACCAGACGGAATTTGTGGTGGACAACGAACAGTACCTGGTCCGCATCCCGGAGGCTCTCGAAAAGATCGGGGTGTTGTGCGAACCCTTGTCAGTCGCCGAAAAGGCGATCGATGAGGCCGT
>JBGQIO010000312.1:0-4083 GCA_041498515.1 Anaerolineae bacterium | reverse complement strand
GGGGATTTATAGACAGATGATTATCACATAATCTGCTGCATAGCTTCTCCCCCGCCCAACCTCGATGCGATTGTTATCGATTTCCATGCACTAAGTAGCTTTGCTTTACTGGCCATCAGGTCGGTCTCAAGCGGCTGATATGGGTCGGCTCGCGCACGATCAACTCCGCCTCGCTGCCGGCAGCCTGCATCAGTTCCTCAGCCCGCGCGGCTAGCGCCTCGACCTGCGGCCCTTCCTCGCCTGCCGACTGAGTATCTCTCGCGAATTTATCGATGGATTCTTTCAGACCGGTACGCAATTCTACGGCAGACCCGTAATGGGTCAGTGAATCAAATGCAAACTCACGATCGACGGCGAACAGGCCGCGCTGCGTAATTTCGGTCAGTGCACTATCGGCCTGCTGATAGTCGAAGCACCACTGTCGAACCGACAAATTGCCTGCCAGTTCGATTTTTCCGTCTTGATGTATCTCGATCGGCGAAGGTTCGGCGGCAGGGTGGATGTCGATCAGCGTGCCGCTGGGTTTCAACAGTCGGCGAATTTCCTCAAGAGCATGGACCATGCTCCCGTATTCCATTCAACACAATGACCACGACAGGATCACCATGTCGTAAGCCCGCGGTTCGCTGGCGGCGGCGAAATCTTCGAAGGCGATGTTTTGAAATTCGATGCGATCCTGTAACTGTTCCGAAAGGTGTTCTTTCGCCAGAGCGATCTGCTTGGCTGCCGGGTCGATGGCCGTGACATGTTCTGCCTTGTCCGCATAGCGCCAGGTTAGGCGGCCATCGCCGCACCCGATCTCCAGCACGTGCTGTCCGCTAAAATTCGCCAGTTCGAACAAGGCGCGGGTTTCATTATTTTCAGGGTCTATTATGATCGCCATATATATTCCTTTCCGTGTGGTACCAAAGCAGCCCAACGGTTTGCGTTAGGTGTTCGGCGGATTATCGCCAACCACCCGGGAATTCGGGAGGCATAACGAGTCGCCTGCACGCAATGTTGGGCGGCCCATTGCTTTGAATTCGGATGGCAATGTTATCGGTTGCCTTGTTCTTTGGCCGGGAGCGAGCGCAGAAAAAGGAAGACCGCCTTGAGTTCGTCATCCGTCATTTGACCGTTTAGCTTCCACGGCATGTACAGGTTGTTGAGTTGATGCCCGCTGGGCGTTACGCCGGTGCGCAGAGTAGTGATGAACATTTCCTCCGTCCAACCCTGCAACTCGCCGCCGGGGGTCAGGTTCAAGGCTTTCGGAAACTCCGGGGGCGCCAGGGGGATAGGGCCGCCGGAAAATCCCGGACCATGGCAACCGGTACAGCTGATGGCGAGATACCTGCCGTACTCCACCGTGACACCTACTTCCGGTGTGCTCGGCCGCTGGGCGGTGTGGTCAATTACCTCAGCCGGTATGACTGCCACATCCATAAACGTCATTGCCACGCGAAACAAAGGACCTATTTTGTTGGCCGGCAATTCGTTATCCACAGGTGGCAGGCTTTTCAAGTAAGCAATAACCGCGCCTAAGTCGGCGTCGCTCAAATAATAGAATTCTCCTGACGGCATGATCAGCAGGGGTTTGCCATCCGGACGGACCCCGTGGCGAATGGCCCTCACCCAATCCGTGTCGCTCAATTCGCCGCCCACGCCGCCTTTGCCGGAAGTCAGGTTTTTTGTAACAATAAACCCGATCACCGGATTATCAAGGAACACCCGCCCGGCCAGGTTAGCCCCATGACAGTCGGCACACAGCCGTATCACTGCCACATGCAAGCCGCGTTCGATAGCGGTGGCGTCGGTCGGTATGGATATGGCTTCGACTTGAATGGTGTAGGTTTTATTGAGCCGCACCTCGGTGATAGCGTACACGACCCCAACGGCCAGGATAACTAAGCCAAACAAAAGACCGAACACGATTCCAATCCACTTCAATATTTTTTTCATGAGGTTTTCTCCTTGATATGTTCTAAGTCAGGTGCGATTAGTCTTTTCCGCAGGAGAATAAGCGAGTTTTCCGAATGTGTTGGCTTCCCCCAGGCATTGACAGAACTTCCAATTATGACAGACAAGCCGCCCAATCTGGATTTGGCTGTCTTTTGGCATCCAAACAGCATAAAGGATGAAAGATTAAAATAGTATTAAAATTATAGCATATATCGAAATGACAACAGACGTATTGGCTCCAGGAAGCCGCGGTAAGAAAGAAGAGTTTCCAAGATCAAAAAGAAGGATGTTGTTGCCGAAGGTCCTGCGTTCTTGAGGGCGAGCCCCGAAGGGGCGTGGTCGGAGATCCTTGTGTTTTTCAAGGGCAATCTCTTTCCTTCAAAGAAGAAATTGCCTCTTGAAGTCTCATAATGACATCAGGGATTCATCTTTGGGAAAATGGACACTCTCTAAGGAAGAGTCCTGAGGCTTCCCCTCGTCTTTTCAGAAATGCTTTCAAAAAATCGCTTATCCAATGATCGATCAGGAGATCCTTTAAGAGTCTTTGCGGTAGCCATCAACTCAAAATTTGTTATTTGCCTGATCCCAGCTTTAATATTCGATAAACTATTTCTTCTTGCAAATAGGAGAAAATTTGGTGAATTGCGTACAGCATTGACATGCTTCAATTTTTAGTTTACCTTTTAAGAATCTCATTCTTCTCCCGAGGTATTTAATATGACTGACTATCTTGCCGAGGCTCGCTCGCTTTTCACGTACACTCAATCTCTCCGTCGCGACTTTCATATCCATCCCGAACTCGGATATAGGGAAATTCGTACGGGTGGCATTGTGGCAAAAGAACTTGAAACCCTGGGTATTGAGGTAACGAAAGGTGTAGGCAAGACTGGCGTCGTCGGTTTGTTGGAAGGTTCGAAACCCGGCCCTACTCTCCTCCTCCGCTTCGACATGGACGCCCTTCCCATAATGGAAGACACTGGAGCTGAATATGCCTCACAAACCAAGGGCGTCATGCACGCCTGCGGGCATGATGGTCATACCGCCATCGGCCTTACCGTCGCCAGGCTGCTCCACGACCATCGCAGCGACCTGGCTGGCACGATCAAGTTTTGCTTTCAACCCTCGGAAGAAGGTTTCAACGATGAGGAGTGCGGCGGGAATCTAATGATGATCCGCGATGGTGTGCTCGAGGGTCCCAGGGTGGATCAAACCCTTACGTTGCATCTTTGGAATGAAAAACCGATTGGCTGGGTCGGCGCGGCCGGCGGACCTGTGATGGCCGGAGCCGAGCTGTTCACGGTTAAACTTACCGGTAAGGGTGGTCATGGCGCTATTCCGCATCTGACGATTGACCCCATCGTAGCGGCTGCCCAGGTCGTCACCGCGCTTCAAACCATCACCTCGCGCAACGTTGCTCCGCTGCAGTCAGCGGTCGTTAGTGTCACGATCTTCCAAAGTGGGACCGCTTTTAATGTGATTCCGCCGGAGGCGCTGCTGACCGGGACGATCCGTACCTTTGACCTGGGAGTCCGGCAAACCGTACTGGACCGCTTCGATCAAATTGTGCATGGTGTGGCGGAGGCGCTGGGATGCAAAGTCCAAATTGATGTGAAACGCATTACACCGGCCGTGATTAATAATGATGCGCTCGCTGCAAAAGTTCAGGGTACGGCGCGTAAACTTTTGCCGACTCTGGATCTCGACACTGCCGGTTATCTCACCATGGGTGCCGAGGATATGGCCTTTATGCAGGAGAAAGTGCCGGGTTGTTACTTCTTCATCGGGTCGAATAACAAGGAAAAGCATCTGGATTACGGGCATCATCATCCGAAGTTCGACTTTGACGAAGAAGCGCTGGTTCGCGGCGCGGCTCTCATGGCCGCCGCAGCCGCGGATTTATTATCAGGATAAAAACTGATAAACACATTGAAAGATTATATCTATATACAACTCCGCATGAATTACCCGATACATGACAGACCCAGAATATCATAATTCCTCGGAAAAATAGAGTGGGGGGGGGGGGTTGCGGCGCCCCCCCACGAATTTTAAGGGGGAATATTATTTTAGGGGGGGGGGTTTTTTAGGGTTATTTTTTTGGTGTTTTTTTTTTATAAAAAAATTAAAATTGTTTTTTTTTTTTTT
>JBGQIO010000311.1:0-4094 GCA_041498515.1 Anaerolineae bacterium | reverse complement strand
CGATCGATAAGTTGTGAAGTAGGCATTGCGATTGGCGTTAACTGAAGCTGGGTAAATCCTTGTCGCATTTTCCTGTCGACCAATTCTTTATTGCGTGTAAAGACTTCGTGCAGCTGTTCTTGTGTGGGTACGGGATACTCTTTTCCGTCCATTCCGATCACCCCTGAATTTTTCGATCGTGGAAGCAGGGTTAATATACCTGTTCGGTTCAACGCGGTAATCGTGCGAGCATACTCCTTCTCAAGATTTGTGATATTCAAAGCTCGCCTCACATGGGTTGCCTCAAGAATGGCTGGCAAACTAGGGTTTATGCAGCTTGCTGTATAAACCCTTATATAAAATGATCTACCTTTACAGATTACAACTATTTTGTTTGTTACCCTAATCCATTGTCGCCGCAATTGTCTGCCACTTCCATGCCTCTTGTTGCTGGTGGACATAGCCTAAGCCTGGGAAATCAAAATGGTAGGCAAAAACGAGAGCCTGATCGAGTGCGGCACGGTTGAGTAACAGCCGCCTCGTGCGCACAGCCTGATCAGGCTGGCAGTCGGGGTCAAGGTACCAGTCAGGTTGTTCCAGATGGATAGGATGGCTAATCACATCACCAAGACATATCAATTGCTCACCGCTCGAGACAATGACCAGCGCCATATGGCCAGGTGTATGCCCGGGCGCAAAGAGGGTGTGGACGCCCGGCACAATTTCCATATCCTGCTCGAGGAGTTCGAAGCGGTCTTTGAGCGGCAGAAGGCTTTTGTGAACATATGAAGTCATCCATTCATAAGCCGGTTGAGCTAGAGTCGTTTCGGAAGTCCAGAAATCCCATTCCTCTTTCCGCATGACGTACCGGGCCTGAGAAAAGGCAGCATGTCCATTCGGGTCGGTATTCCCTCCGATGTGGTCGCTATGGCCGTGAGAAAGAATAATGGTATCTATTTCGCTTGGACTAATGCCTTCGGCTTGCAGGTTCTGGAGAAGCTTGCCTGCGTTTGGGGCGGAATCAACATTTCCCATTCCGGTATCCACCAACACCCGATGCTTGCCGGTCTGGATCACCAGGCAGGGCAAGGGGCTAATCCATTCATCCCACTGGTCGGGCTTGATGTTGTATTCACGTAGAGCTCGTGCGAGACGGTCTGATGGCGCATTGGCAAAATGAATTTGGGCAGGATCAGAGTACGTCAAGGTGCCGTCATTAACAACAATGCATTCGAACGTTCCAACTTTGAAGTGAAAACTTTCATTGTTCATCAGCCTTATCCTTTCTCTTGGTCTACGGCTAGTTAGGCAGTTTAGTTCACCAAGTCTACGCTTCCTGATGGGTGGGGTTCTTAACCTTGCGGTTTGAAGGTCTTATCCCATTGACATATAATTTTCATTGCCTGACTCACGACCAAGCGTATTCAGGTCGAAGATCCCGCGAAGCGGGGCTCAAATCCATTTCGGCTGTTATTTTACCTTGAGCATAGGGGGAGTTCCGAACCTAGCGGTTAGAGGCTTAAGTCCTATTGACATATGTTCTTGGGGATCGCCACATATCGATAGCACTTTGTCAGGTTGGATTAGCTTAGTGAGTGTTATTTGTCGCATTCTGCCACTTTTCCCTGCTGTAAAGGCCCGCCTGTCTCCATGGGTAAACCGTCGGCGGCGTTGACAACCACTGATACACAACCACGAAATGGCGGAGAGGGTGTGACGTCTGGGCGCGGGGCGATGCTTTGGAATTGACTATCAAGGTAGATGACAAGCCATATTTTCATATCGGGTGGACGGTCACTTCCTGCTCCCATGCGCTTACTATAGTCGCCATAAGTTGTCTGTTCCACTTTGACCACGGTAAGAGGCTTTGCGTAATCGAAGCTGCTTCTGAGAGCCGCTTCCGCCGCGATTAGTGCCTGCGATTCACTTTCAACTGGTACGCCGAAGCGAAATGGTTGCGAGGTTTCTTGGGGCATAGCTGTTTGATAAGGCGTGCTGGATGTAGGTGTGTTTGAGGTTGTTAGGCCGGCGCACGCTGACATACTGAAAGTTAGAAAAGTTACGGTGATTGCACCGCTAAGCCTCGACTTGAACTTTGCTGGTTTCGAGCAGTGCATGTTTACCTCCGTTTGGAGTGCTCTAGCTAACCTAGCGGTTAGAGGTTCTAGTCCTACTTACTTACATTTTTCATTCTCCGACTCATAACCAAGCGGTTATGAGTCCCAGACTATACACTAGGTGTATATAACTTCTAGTCTGATTACATCAGCTTTGTACTCTAGGTTGATGGTGTGTCGGGTGATTCTAAGGCAGGCGGTATTTGACCGGCAAAATTGGGCTGTGGGATTCGTCAACGGGGGAGGAGGAGGCAATCCCCTCACGCCTCCCCCAAATGCAAATTAAGCTGTTTACAGGCTTAGGGCTTCATCTTGCCGATCACGTGCAGTTATTCAAACAAGAGCCCAGCGATGTATTTGGACGTGCCATTGGCCTGCCGGCCCTAATTTTACTTAACGGCTGCTATTTGCACGCGTAAGCCGGTCAGCCGATCTCGGAGTCCTTTTGCGATCTCAGTCATCAGTTGGTACCCCAGTGACAGATCTGCGTCACAGATCTCCCGAAGCTGTTTGCCTTCGATCTCGATCAGCTCCCCATCCTTGCTGCCGACCGCGCTGGCGGTCAGTTTGTACGGGGCCAGGACCGCAGACCAGGCAATCACGTCACCGCTTATCGCCGACTCTGCCACCACTTCCCGGTTGTCGCCAAGCCGGTATATGAGGTCCACCTGGCCCGACTTAACTACCATCAGGTGGCTGGCAAGAGCCCCCTCTTCAAACAGTCTTTCTCCGGCTTTGAACTGCCGTAGTGAACTGCAATTGGCAAGCGTCTGCAGCATTTCACTGGAGGCACTTGCGAAGTATCGGTACCGACGGAATTCCTGTGGCGAGATCATGGGTTCCTCCGCTAATAACGAATGGACTCCAACGACTTTCAAATAGGATGCCGGGCACCCAAAGATCAAAAACGACAAAATCGGTGTATTTGCTTTAGTATAGCGAATCCCCCTATCCGAGTCATGTGCCATTTGTCATTAAAGAGTAGTGCAAGCCGGGAAGGCTTTTAGAGAGCGTATAGCAACGCTCGGAGTTAATAATTTGAATCAGGCATTCAAAGAGTTGTAGGTTGCAGTCTTCTTGGGCGCTACACTGCGACCCGGCGTATTCACAGAGTACTACGTGATTACAAGGGATTGTGTAGTTTCAGTATCTAAACCAAGGTTTTATTATTTTCTCTTTATTTCGGTTCTTTTCCGGCAACCTGGTAGCGGAGGTAAATCACCCCGGAACCGAAGGCGCGTGATTCAATGAGCTGCAGGTTGATCGGATGGTTCAACGCCGGAAAGAAGGGCATGCCGCCTCCCAGGACGACCGGATTTACGAAAAGCCGATATTCATCCACCAGGCCGAGGTGGATGAAGGTCGAGGCAATGGTGGGACCGCCGATATCTAAATCCTTACCGGGCAGCGCTTTCAGCTTTGTGATCTCTCCGGCAATGTCATCCCTGACCAGGCGGCTATTCCATTCGACCTTGTTCAGGGTCTTCGAGAACACGATCTTGGGCATGTCTTTCCAAATGCGGGCGTACTCGACCATATACGCAGGGATCTGCGGCTTTACGTCCGCCGTAGGCCAGAAGTCCGCCATAAGCTCGTACATCCGCCGACCGTATATAAACGCATCCATTTCACGCGCCTGCTCGTTGAAGAAGGTGTGTAGCTCCTCGTCGACGATAACCCAATCGATCTCCCGGTTCGCCGTCTCCACATAGCCATCGAGCAACACGGACATTGAGTAGATGATTTTTCTCATTATTAATTCTCCGTTGATACCGCTAAATAGAGTCCTCAGTTGTGGGCCTAGCAAGGTTCGCATGCAACGTCCTGGAAGGGAACCTGCGCCCAACGGTTTGGCTCAGCGGCAGAGCCGCTGTCCGCACACCATTCATCGTCCGGCTTAACTCCGCCTGAAATTGAATACGCCGTTCCGTTTGCAGACATATGTAAACAACCCGGATCGAGGGATGGACCGGGTTACCCAACTCGGTGGCCACACTG
>JBGQIO010000310.1:0-4097 GCA_041498515.1 Anaerolineae bacterium | reverse complement strand
GTTGCGTCTGAGGGAATGATCGGGTTTGCCGTCATGATCTCAGGGATGGTTGTATTGAAATGGGCCGCGAGCGCCGGCAGTGTATCGCCAGATTGGGCGATGTAATCCACTAATTCACCGGGTGTGTAGTTGGGACGAAGGGGGAGCGGGGTGGCCGCACCAGAATCAGAAGCCCCTCCACCAGGAGCGGTAGGAGGCGATATATTTTTGGAGGAATATTGTGGAATAGCTGGATTACCGCATCCGGAGAGCAAAATTCCGATTGCGGCCAATGTTGTAATGAGACGATTATTGATCATTCGAAGAACGGATAATAACAGATTTAAACTGACCTACCGGGTCGGCGATAACCGTTTTATTACCTTTGGTCAGCGTGCCCTCATACGGCAAGGTACCCTGATGGACGGTCCAGCCGCCGATCACGAACGGTATCGGGCCATCCGCAGCCACCCACTCGCCATTATATTTACGGACAAAGTGCAGGTGAGTGCCGGTAGCTATGCCTCCTTCGCAGGAAGCATGACCGATCCGGTCATTTTTTTGTACGTAAGTTCCAACTGCCACCCGGTCAAGTGTAGCGATATGTAAATATAATAAATCCCAGCCTGTTTGCTCGTAACCATCACCGTCCAGATCTTCCATAACTACGCCATTTTCTGAACGTACGATCAATCCGGGTGCGGCAGCCGTCACCCAGGTTGGGGTTAGGTCACAACCACCGTGATCGGTGGAAGGTGCGAAGTCAACAGCAGCCTGTGAACCATCATGTTCCCAGGCGCCGTGCGGACCGCCGGTGAAACTCCATTCAACATTAGGCTGGAAGGGCAGGGAAAGTTCAGGCTGGCTTAAGCCGGGAGGGAATAACGGATCCACGGTAGCTGCGCGGGCCCATGGATCGCCAAATAACTGTGTATACATGGCAGGGAAACCGCTGTTCATGTTAAGCATCTGCGACCATTGTGACTGGTTGTGTAATTGAGAAAAGAGATATTGAATCGCAACTGTCCCTGCGTTCAAATGAGGATCAAGGCGGAGTTTTGTTCCATCCGGAAAATTAAGTTCAGTCAGGGTGCCGGCCCGCCAACCGTAATATCCAATGGAGAGTTCATTGACAGCCCAGACCATCTGGCTGAACATTCCTTTGTAAAGCACGTTTTGAAAGCCCATTGGATAATCGGTATGCAAGATGTCCACCGGCTGACCGTGCACCCAGCGGCCTTCGTAATCCAGAAGGGCAAGCAAGAGACGTGGGTTGATCGAATTCTCGTAAGCCAGGCGTCTGATCTCATCGGACCCGCTCGTCCAACCGGTTGAACCGAGGTATTCGCGATAATGGCTGAGGATTCCGCCTGCATTTTTAATGTAAGCCGCGAAATCGAAGTTTAGAGCGGTGGCAGAGAAGACCACTTCGCTATCGGGGAGGACCTGTATATTGGGGCTGGTTTGTTCTGTGATACGGTCAGGTATGACGAGCAGGGTATCTGGCGCAATTAATCCAGTATGCGGCACGGGTGCATCCGCCCGAATCTCGGATGGATCCACGTTAAATCGCGCCGCCAGACTTTTGAGGTTATCTCCACTCTGGGAATAATAAAGGGTGGCCGGCACATCGAACGTGGGAGTGAGAGTCCCTTCAATGGCTGGTGTACCTTTAAACGGAGCTAGGGCAGTTGATGATTGAAGCGGGATCAGGGTCGGAGTAAGTGTGAATGTGCTGGTCGGCAGGGGGAGTAGAGTCGGTGATGCAGTAGCTGGCTGCGGCTCCGGCACGAACATGGTTGGGAAGAGGGACTCGGAGGTGGGTGTAGAATACGTTCCCCAAAGTGAGGGCGTTTGGCCGCAGGAAGATAATAATATAGTAGCAATGAAGAATACGGGGATGAAGCGTCTCACAGGGAATCCGTATAGAGAATTATACCTGTGTAGTTAAATTCAAATGGTTCCCGGATGGTCAATTATAGGGGGCTTTTAATGTGAAATTTGATTCTGATCGCTGATACCTTCCGCGGCTTCCAGGCGGGATGGGCCGCGCTTTAGATAACCGTCGTATTCGGTGCCGTTTCCGCTGGATACCCATCCTCCCATTATGAATGGGAGTGAGCCGTCCGCAGCAATCCATTCACCGTTATATTTTCGAACGATGTGCAGATGTGCAGCGTTGGCAATGCCGCCTTCGCAGGAGGGATGTCCGATGCGATCGCCGGTATAAACATAGGTCCCGGCTTCCACGCGGTCTTGTGCAGCCATGTGCATATAGAGTACATCCCAGCCGGTTTGTTCGTAACCGTCTCCATCGAGGTCTTCCATGACAGCGCCATTACCAACGCGGACGATAAAACCATTGGCGACAGCTGTAGCCCACTGTTCACTCATTGCGCAGCCCATCACATCGGAAGGGGCAAAATCAATCGCAGCCCAGGCCGAACCGGAATCCCAGCCGGCGTGTGGACCGCCGGTGAATGCCCAGATCGCGCCGTGTTCGAAAGGTAAATCCATGGGCGGCTGAGAAAGATTCAACGGTATCAGTGGCTCGATGGCAAGGTCGAAGGGATTGCCGAATAAAAAGAAATAAGTTTGGAATAATCCGAAGGCGCTCACATCGGTATCCCAGGTTGTTCGGTCATCCAGGATAGAGAACATATTTTGCACGCCTGCCGTGCCGGCGTTTATTCCAGGGTTAATCGGCACAATGCTTCCATCACCCAGCACCCATGTGCTAACGGCATTTGCGCGCCATAAATAAAAGCCGCGGTTGAATTCGTTGGCAGCCCATGTTAATTGGCGGTAAAGGCCGGCATGATCGGGTTTGACCAATCCCAACGGATAATCCAGGGTGTCGGGATTGGTGCTGGATAACCACTTACTGCGATATTCGAGTAAGGTTAATAGCAGGCGCGGATTGACTGAGTAGTCTTGGGCAACCAGTGTAACAACCTGCGCGCCGGTAAGTGTTTCATCATTGACTTGCTGTGTATAGCTTGCCAAATAACCGCCTTCATTTTTAATAAAGGCATCGATGTCAAACTGGGCGCTGGCCGGACCATAAACTAATTCAGAGTCAGGAATTATCTTGAAGGATGGGCCGGATGCTCCCGGTTCAGGTGGTGGTATTTTGAGCGTCTGCCCGATTGTGAGCAGGTTTTCGTCGGTCAAACCGTTGGCTTGTTTTAACGCCTCGACGCTAACGCCATAGGACTGAGCGATCGAACCCAGTGTATCACCGGCAGCAATCGTATACTGGTTTGTATCCAGGCGCAGGGTTGGTAAGCTTCGGGGAACGTCTGGTGTAGGCGTGACGAGAGGCGCGGCCGGGTCGTGCGTCGGGATAGTTACAGAAAGCGGTGCTCGTGTAGGTGTGGGGCCCGGTGTACGAGTGGGGGAGGGCAGTCCGGTCGAGTTAGTATCGCTGGCGAGAACCGTTCCCTGTAATGGGACGAAGGGATTGTAGGTTGGATAACCAGCCGGTAGATTATTTGCACTTGAGCCGCAGGAATTAAGTAAGAATGCAGGGAGTAAAAAGTAAAGAAGTCTTCTTCGAAACATGGATTTGATTTTACCAAATTGACCCAGGCGAAAATACTATTTTTCCACCAATGTTCTTGATAGAGGCCTCGGAACACGATAGCTTGGTTTCTGTTTATAACTCCAATATCACTGAAGTTTGAGTTCGCAAAGTATTTTGTATCTCCGCAACTTTATCAGTATGTTTAAGCAGCTCTCGAACAGCCTCTTCGCTGGCATCGGCCTTGATTCTGGCATGATAAAAAACGTTCGTTGCAGGTTTACCCTCAGCCTCGAAGTCGCAATCCGCTTCCACTTCTACACCTTCAATCGTTAAGTTTCGTTTGCTAGCTTCCCGATAAATATCATTACAGCAGCAAGCTGCTAATGCGGGCTGGAGCAGCTCACCGCCTGACACGCTTGAGCCGCCCTTAGGCTTTGGCGGGATGCTAATGCTTTGTTCCTTCTCACCGGCTTTGAGCAGGGTTTGATGACTGCCTGGATATTCTGAACCATGTCGCTAAATTTTATGGCTGCCTTCTAAAACCCGGCTCTTTGTGCATTTGAATAAACGTTAAATCTTTGTCGTCTTGCAT
>JBGQIO010000309.1:0-4121 GCA_041498515.1 Anaerolineae bacterium | reverse complement strand
TGTATTTCTTTCCACCTGCCGATTATCTTAACCGGCGATACGGGCAGGCGAATTTATTAATGCGCATCCGCCATTTATTCCTGGCCCTGTGGCAAATGCTGCGCTTCAGTTGGGATTCAATTTACTTTGGGTTGGAAAGATATTTCCGCTTGAAGCGCATGGGTAAAAACGCCTCGCTATTCAATACCCTGGGAACCGATCTTTGAGATCCGACCTGCGATTTTCACAATTCCTGTCTGAGGAAGGATTTCAGACCGCGTCTCTCTTCGTGCTTGACGGCCTGGCAAACCTCATTGACTTCGCATTCCATTTCTGGATGGGTCGTACCTTAAGCCCGGCGGAGTTCGCGGTTTTACAAACGTTGAATTCGATCGTTCTGATCTATGTGACAGCCAGCGGCGTGTTCCAGCCGGTCCTGGGGCGTTTCGTCGCGGAAGCGCGCGGGACGAGACGGGCTGCTTCCGTTCCTGCGATCTTCCAATCTTTTCTTGTTGCCGCCCTCTGGGTGGGACTCGGCCTAACGATTTTGGTCTATGTGTTTTCTGGCCCCCTAGCGCAATGGCTCAATTTACCGGTCTGGTCCATTCAAATCAGCGGGCTGCTGATCTTCTTAAGCTCTTTGCGGCCGGTGGCGGCCGGAGTCCTGCAGGGAGAGGAACGCTTCCTCTCCTTTGGGTTCACCCGCGTGCTTACCTCTCTGGGGCGGTTGGTCCTGGGCATCCTCCTCGTCTATAACGGGTTCAGGCTGAGGGGCGCGGTGATCGCTTTTCCATTCGGCTGGCTGGTCGGAGTGGCCTGCGCATTCCTGTTACTGGGGAAGCCGCTTTGGGTAAAAGGGGGGCAGCCAGCCGAGGGCATTTTGCGCCAGGGATGGCAGCTTTCGTTCCATGCCCTGCTGGCCTACATCGCATTCATGTCACTGACGAGTTTGGACCTGATCTGGGTCAACCGCACATTGTCCGATAATCTAGCCGGGGCCTATGCCGGCCTGGTCCTGTTTCGGCGCGTGATCGCGCTCCTTCCGGGTGTGGCCGTGATCGTCATGTTCCCGCGCATTGCAGCGACCCTGGCACAACGCCGCCTGCCCGACCGGCTGCTGCTCGGCACGGCGGGCATCATCGTTGCGGCGAGCGGCGCGCTCACTTTGATATATTTTTTCTTTGGGGACGGGCTGATCCGTATTATTTTTGGTGCAGCCTTCCACGCAGCAGCCTCGCTGTTGGGCTGGATGGGATTTGGGATGATCGGAGTATCATTGAGTTCGATCTGGCTTAATTACTATCTCGCAGAAAAGCCTGCCTTGTTCGTACTATTCCTGTGCGCCGCCGTTGCGTTGGAGTGGTTGTTACTCACGCAGTTGCCTGCCTCGATGCCAAATGCAGTCCTTGCATTCGGCGCAACCGGCTGGCTTTTGGCGCTCGGCGGCCTGTTGCTTTATCTTTTCAAATCACGCCCGGCGTTGATCGCCGCACAATAAGGCCCCATGCCCGATTTCAACGAACTATACCGCCAACACAACCAACGCATGGAAGACTTTTGGTCCCGTCGTGCGAACGCGCCCGGATATGAACGAACGATCCACATATTTGGGACGGCCGTCACCTTTGACAGCAATCATCTTGAAGTACTGGCTTCGGCCGGCATGGCTGAACGCATGTATTCTTCTGCGGAACCGGCCGAAGACCCGGCTTGGCGCGTGCACCTCACCGTCCAGGATTCAAGGCGGAGCTCGGGCCCGCCGCCCGAACGATTGATAGATCGCGTCCAATACGCGGGGGCAGACGATTGGCTTTCCATCGATCTGGGGGCGTGGGGAAATTGTTTCGTAGACATGGAGCGCGGGGAAGCCCATGCCGTATTGGCCTCTTCGCTTGCGGAAGACCCCGAGCTGGTTTCCCAGGTGTTGATCAATACCATCCTGACCAACTTCCTTACGCGTCATGGATACAGCATGCTGCATGCCAGCGCCCTGGTTAAAGACGATCAAATCCTGCTTTTACAAGCGCCGCACGGCACAGGCAAGTCTACGACTGCTCTGCGGCTCTTATCGGGAGGTTATAAATTACTGTCAGACAGCATGGTCTACCTCGGTGAACGTGACGGCGCACTCTGGATGGGCGGCTTCCCCATCGGCCGGATCAAACTGCGCGCGGATATGCTTCCCTTGTTCCCTGAGCTGGCTGCCGGTGCGAAGACCGAACCCGTTCGAGATGAGACGAAGCACAGAGTCGAGTTGGATCGACTGGATCCCGGCTTGACCTGCCTAACGATGGTCCCGATCCGGCAGGTCGAATATTGTCTGCTCGACCGCTGGGAAGAAACCCACAGCCGGGTGGAACCGCTTCTTGAGGAAGAACTCTGGCCCGAGATCATGGTCAACAGCCTGCACTATGACACGCCCGAACTATGGCATGAAAATCTTCGCAGGATCAAATTATTGTTGGAACATGCCTCCCTGCACCGCTTACACATCGGCACCTCTGAAAACGAGATCCTGAAAACCGTAGATCAGGTATGGAAGCCTCGCACATAAACGAACACCGCTGGGTGGTATTAATCCTTTTGTTCTACCTGTTCCTGGCGCTCGGGTACAGCCTGCTCATGCCGATCTGGGAAGCGCCTGATGAACCTGCGCATTATCATATGGCCTGGTTTCTGGCCCGTTTTGGTCATTTCCCACCTCTGACGCAGAACTACGAAGAAAACCAACCTAAGACATTCTATTATCTTGGGTCCTGGGTCATACGAGCGCTCGATCAAGTGGATCCCAGGTTATCCGATTATTATGTCCCCTACGAATATATCTATAATATTCGCGTACCCTTCAGCAGGTTCGATTGGAACCAGGGTAACTATCGCTTCCTGCTCGGTGTATATGCTCTCCGCTGGATCAATATCATATTCGGCGCACTGGCCTTATGGTTGAGCTGGAAGGCTTTTCAACTTATCGCGCCTGAAAGGCCATCTTTGCGGCTTGCGGCGCTGGCGCTTGCGGCCCTCACACCGCAGTACCTGCACATCATGTCGTCGGTCAGCAACGATGCGCTGGCAACCCTGGCGGGAGCTTTGCTCTTTTATCTCGCGATCCGGTTAACGAGGACCGACTCACAATGGCTCGCCTTGATCTCGATCCCCGTGGCGATCATGCTCCCATTGGTCATAAAATTGACCGCCCTGCCTGTAGGTGTGGCATTATTAATTTCAACAGGCTGGAGGCAGATCTCAGGCACCCGACCAAAAAGACAGGTCCTCTTTTTGGTGTTGGCTGTTCTCAGCGTAGCTATTCTTCTCTACTTCATATTCCCCGGCCTGGTTCAACCCGCTTTGAAGGATCTTGGATGGAGGCTCTCGGGCCTGCACCAGGATTCATTTGCTGCCTATTATTTGAAATTTATTTCCGCCCAGATCATTTGGACCTATTGGGGGTATGTGGGATGGCTGGCGGTGGGATTGTATCCCGGCCTCATAATATTTTTGACTGCGTTTGGAGCCCTGGGCGCACTTATGAACGCATGGTTTCTAATAAGAAGGAGATCTCAATATCCGCAGTTTAACGCATGGATAACCACCTGGCTTGTTGCCCTCTTCACTCTGGGGGCGGTCATACGAAACGGCCTCACCACAGACGCCAGCCAGGGCAGATTCCTCTTCCCGGCTATCGGCGCGCTGTCCTTCCTAATGCTCAGCGGCTGGGTGGAGGTCCTTCCGCAACGGATTCAACAGTTTCTACCGTTGATCGTCTTTATTTTTATGTTGATCTGCAATCTCGAACTATGGGGGTTCGGGATTTTGCCGACCTATTATCAACCCTTCCTGGGTTAATATTAACAACAATCGATGTAGATGAAGATAATTATTGAAAGCCTACGCACTGATTTTTAATTAGAGAACCCGCAGAATGGATGTCAATGTCGAAGAGGCAAGCGTATTTCTTGTAGCGAAGATGGCAAGAGCAGTTTCGCACTTACATGTCATTGCGACCGCAGGTCCGCTGTTCTTTGCGGAGAACCCCCGAAGGGGTGACGTGGTCGAAGATCCTTGTGTTCTTCAAGGGCAATCTCAAAATATCAAGTACGAGATTGCCCCGCTACGCGGGATCTTCGACTTCGCGAAGAACGCTC
>JBGQIO010000308.1:0-4126 GCA_041498515.1 Anaerolineae bacterium | reverse complement strand
TGACCCTGGCCTGGATCCTGGTAAGAAGGCTAAAAGGCCTGCCAAAGTCGACTATGTGAAACCAACCTGCGGGCCGTAGAATCCGATGCACTTCCCGAAAAGCACGCAGCTTGTCTGCTGGGGTCAAGTGATGGATCACAAGGCTGCTCAAAACCAGGTCAAATGAACCGTCAGAATAGGGCAACTTGGTTGCCAGACCGAGATCCCATTTGATATTTACATTTACCTGCGCAGCTTTGGTTTGAGCGATGGACAAAACTTCAGGGTCACCATCCAAACCGGTGACATTCGCCATTGGGGCAGATTGTTTCAGCATGACCGTGAGCGTACCCGTGCCACATCCCAGATCCAGCACATTCATCATTGGCTGAATGTTCGCACGTTCAATAAGACGCCGCTTGAACGTTTCCTCGCGCATGCCCCATTTGAGCAGAGGGTCATAAAGCGGGGTGAGCCAGCGGAAGCGGAGGGCAGGGATGTATTTGTTTTCCGCTGACATGATTCAACTTCCTTCCTTTACTTCCAGAAGTTTTTTGCGAAGCATGGAAACAGTCGGAGAGCCTTTGAGGCCTTCTGGTGTTGGATAGACGCGGCAGCTGAGCGCATACTCTTCTCGTTCCTCCGGCCATAACTCCACGCCGTTCACGCGAAAAGATGGGGAACCAAGAAATTTATGGTGTATTGCCTCTTCGTCACCTTCGACCTTGATCAGATCTACTTGCGTTTCGATACCTTCGAGTTCCAGCACAGACTTCAGGTTTGCCAGACCTGTTTCCCAGGATGGGCACCCATCGAAATAAAGCAATTCGATTTTCATTGCTGCCTCATCTCGCACTAAATTTGGGCTTGAATCCACGCGGGCGGTTGGCATTGCCAACCACGGTTACGGACGAGAACGCCATGGTCGCACCCGCGATCACCGGGCTGAGCAGTACCCCAAAGAAGGGGAACAGCGCGCCCATTGCCTCCGGTATGCCCAGCACGATGCGCAGAACCGCCAGCCCTTTCACGCGCCAGGATTCCAATTGGATTGCATTTGTTGCCATTTGAACGCTCCTTTTTTCTTCACATGTGCGACAGACCAATGCATGAATTCGACCCATTTTATCTCTCTATGATTACCCCCTCCAGCGCTGTTTATCGTATCGATATACAGGCATTTTTGCTTATATAAAACATCAGGCTCCAGCGGTTGCGGAGCCTGATTCTTCCAAGGGATGACGCCGCTTATCCTGTCGCGGCACCGCATTGCGGGCAATGCAGCCAGTCGGCTTGCAGGCGCGTTCCGCAATGAGAACAGACTTGTGGCGGAGGCGCCGCCGCGCTGCCTTTCACTGATGGAAGAGGCGTAAATATGTTTTTCTGAGAACTCTTATTGATCAGCCAAATTGCCAGTGCGACAATCAAAACGACCGGCACGACCAACACCAACAGCATGATTAGAAAACCAAAACCCATCATAGGGAATTTCTCCTTTCGCTCGATCTATATCCATTATCGATATTGAGTATCAAGGAATGATAAAGCGGAGAAAAAGACCTGGTGAAGAATTTCATTCGACCGTGAGGCGTGTCCGGCGCAGTAGTTGAGCATTAATGGCAACGATGATCGTGCTGAGGGACATCAATAAGGCGCCGACAGCCGGCGAGATCAAGATATTCCAGGGTGCCAACACGCCTGCCGCGAGCGGGAGTGCGATAATGTTATAGCCGGCAGCCCACCACAGGTTTTGGATCATTTTGCGATAGCTGGCACGGCTCAATGCAATAATCTTGACCACGTCCAGCGGGTTACTTTGTACCAGGACCAGCCCTGCAGATTCGATGGCCACATCCGTGCCACCGCCAATGGCGATGCCTACCTCCGCGCGTGTAAGTGCGGGAGCATCGTTAACTCCATCCCCTACCACGGCCACACGTTTCCCTTGGGACTGCAGCTCCGCCACTTTTTGGTCTTTATACTCTGGCAGAACTTCGGCAAAGACGTGATCTATGCCCAATTCGGAAGCGACCGCTTCGGCAACGGGACGGCTGTCGCCAGTTAGCATCGCAACCTCCAAGCCCATTGCATGCAGGCGTTGCACGGCTTGTTTGCTTTCAGGTCGCACCACATCGGCTACAGAGAATGCGGCGATCACCTGTTTCTCAACAATCAGGAAGACCACCGACTGGGCCCTTCGCCCGGCATCTTCAGCAAAACTTGAAATCGTTGAAGATGGAGTAAGGTTGAGCGTTTCCAAAAGGCGCGGCCCGCCCACGAAGACAGATTTTCCTTCAACAGCAGCCTGAACGCCCCGTCCCTTTATCGCCGTGAAGTTACTCACCGTTGGTATCTCCAACCGTCGTACATGCGCGGCTTGGCGGATGGCCAAGGCGATCAAATGCTCAGAGTCGCCCTCGATTCCGGCAGCCAAAGCCAGGGCTCGGTTCTCATCCTCTCCCTCGGTAGTAGAGATACCTACTACTCCGAATTCGCCTTTCGTCAACGTACCGGTTTTATCAAATACGACTATATCAATATCGCGAGCAGCCTCCAAAGCCAGCCGGTCTCGGATCAGAATCCCGTTGCGCGCTCCCATGGATGTCGTTATGGTGACCACCAAGGGAACAGCCAGCCCAAGGGCATGCGGACAGGCGATCACCAGTACCGTAACTACACGTTTCAAGACGTCGACATTGAATCCGACCGCAACGGTCCATCCAATCCCGGTAATGACTGCAACAGTCAGGGCCACATAGAACAACAAACCCGCGGCCCGGTCCGCAAGCAATTGTGTTTTGGATTTCGACTTCTGCGCCTGTTCTACCAGACGCATAATGCCGGCAAGCGCAGTTTGATCGCCTGTGGCTGTGACGCGCAACCGCAGGCTGCCATCACCGTTGATCGTGCCTGCAATGACCTTTGAATTGACCCCTTTATCGACCGGTTTGGATTCACCTGTGATCATGGACTCGTTGACAACGGATTCGCCCTCCACGACCTGCCCGTCAGCAGGAATGCTGGCTCCAGGGCGCACGAGGAGGATGTCACCTGTCTTGAGGGTATTGGGCGCGACGGGTCGAATAATGCCCTCTGAGGATACCAATTCTGCAGTATCCGGCATAAGCTTAGCGAGTTCATTTAATGCGCCCGATGCCTGGCGTATACTGCGCATTTCCAACCAGTGACCCAGCAGCATAATATCAATCAGGGTGACCAGTTCCCAAAAGAAACCTTCCCCCAGGCCAAAGATTTGTGCCGCGAGGCTATAGACCAATGACACAGAAATTGCCAGAGATATGAGGGTCATCATCCCCGGTTCGCGGTTGCGGATTTCAGGGTTTGCCATCCGGATGAACGGGATTCCACCATAAACGAAGACGATCGAAGAAAAGATGAAAGGAATCCAGTTACTACCCACGAATGAAGGGATGCTAAATCCCAACCATTGTTGAATGGCGGTGCTAAAAGCAAGCACTGGTATGCTCAAGAGCAGGCTTCCCCAAAAGCGCCTGCGAAACATTTGCTCATGACCTGTGTGATCGGCATGCTGGGTATGTTCATTATGTTCCGTCTGACCGCCATCCATTTTATGGTGTGCTTGGTCCATGTGCATGTCAGGCGTGTCGTGTCCAGCATGGTCATCGTGCATATTGTGATTCATGCTATGTGACTGCATATCGTCACTTGAAGTATGTGAATTATGTTGATCGTGTTTGTGTCCCTGATCAGGCATGTGGAACTCCTTTCGCTAAATGTTATTCTAGCGTAGTTGTCGTTCCATGAGTAGAATGGCCTTACTCGTTTTTATATAAGCAAAACAGCCTATCTTCCGATAGGCTGTTTTGCGGAGGAGAGAAAAATTAATGGTGATGTTCATTTTCACCACTGAGATACTTTTCAGGCTCTTTGTCAAAGGACTTCTTGCAGCCCGTTGAGCAAAAATAATAGGTTTGTCCTTTATATTCAGACTTGCCGGCTGCGTCTTCAGGCGTAACGTCCATACCGCAGACGGGATCCTTAAATGTTTCTGTCATACGATCTACTCCTTTTGTTAATATTAACCTCATGGTCGGCAGTATAAGCGAGAGCCAAATTGCTTGAAATAACATAAGCAGTTTGGCTCAGATCAACTCGATGGACGGCT
>JBGQIO010000307.1:0-4135 GCA_041498515.1 Anaerolineae bacterium | reverse complement strand
GGGCTGAACTTTGTCGTTTATTTGCTCGTAGGCTTAATCGGCTTTGCGCCCATCCCCTTGTTAGGTTATCGAGCTTACGCGCTGTTTCGTGCGAAATACATCCTTGACCGCGACAGCCTGGAACTGCGTTGGGGTTTACGCGATGAAGATATCCCGCTCACGGACATTGAGTGGGTGCGTTCCATGCGGGACCTTGCTCAGCCGCTGGGCCTGCCTCCCATGCCGATGCCGGGTGCGATCCTCGGCCTGCGCCGGCATCGCGATCTGGGTCTGGTCGAATTCATCGCTAGTGACAGAAAGAAGCTTCTCCTGTTTGCGACCGCCAAACGCGTATATGCCATTTCCCCGGCGAACCCGGTTGAATTTACGCAAACATTTGCCCGCGCCGTGGAGTTGGGCAGCCTGACGCCGGCCAAACCTAAGTCGGTATATCCGTCGTTTCTGCTTGCGGAAGCGTGGCAATCGGGTTTGGTACGTTATCTCTGGCTTGCCGCGTTATTCCTGAACATTGGTTTGATCGTTTGGATCAGCCTGTTGATCCCGGTATTATCCAACATTGCCCTCGGTTTCCGTCCCGACCGGACACCGGATGCAGTCCCTTCCATCCAACTGATTATCCTGCCGCTGGTCAGTACCTTCCTGACGCTGGGTGGCTGGGCGGTCGGACTTTATTTTTATCGTTGGGAAAAGAGGCGGGCCTTATCTGTGATCATCTGGGCTTCGGGTGCGTTGACAAGCCTTTTGTTCTTGATCGCTGTGTTGTTTATTATCACGACTCCCATATAACTTCGCCGTATTAAATAAATGCAATTATTCGTTGGACTTATCCTGGCGGTCACCAGCTCGTATCTCGCTTATCGCGCCCAAAGTCTGAGTAAAGACGGGGCGTTTGCAGCCGCGTTGATCGGGACGATCATCTTTGGCCTCGGTGGTTGGCAGTGGGCTGTGTTATTGCTGGCGTTCTTCATCTCTTCATCCTTGCTCACACGCGCCTTTAAAGACCGCAAGCGGGAACTGGACGAAAAATATTCGAAAGGCGGGCGGCGTGATGCGGGTCAGGTCTTTAGCAACGGTGGCCTGGCCGCACTCTTTGTATTGCTGCACGCAATCTTCCCACAAGCGGGTTGGGCCTGGCCCGGGTTTGCTGCGACGCTGGCAGCCGTCAATGCCGATACGTGGGCCACTGAACTGGGTGTGTTGAACCCCACCCCGCCGCGTTTAATAACGGACTTGCGGAAGCCTGTTGAAAAAGGGACTTCGGGAGCCGTCTCGTTTTATGGGACGGGCGCTGCCTTATTAGGCGCTGCCTTTATCGGATTTTTGGCGGTGATCCTTTTTCCGGAAGGTCAAGGGTCATTATTCCTGTTGATTACCTCGAGCGGCCTGCTTGGCTCGCTTATCGATTCGCTGCTCGGTGCAACAGTGCAGGCCATCTACTTTTGTCCCACCCATAATAAAGAAACCGAAAAGCACCCCTTGCATACCTGCGGCACGCCTACCGTCCAGATACGCGGCTGGAAGTGGCTGGATAACGATTGGGTCAATGTGGCCTGCAGCGCGAGCGGCGCGGCAATCCCTTTGCTGGCGGCAATTGTGCTGCATTGACCGTCATTTTCTTCTTTCGAGTATTTGCCATAAAAAACTTCTGACGGTTTCTGCGGATTCTGCCCATGTTGGCTGTGACTGAAAACGATGTTGGGCGGCGAGAGAAAGTCGTTCAAGGAATTCCCGGTTGGACGCGAGCTCTTGTATGTATTGAGCGAGCCTCCCGGAATCACCGGGCTCGATCAGGAACCCATTCTCCCCATTGGATATCAATTGTGGAATAGCGCCGGCGGTCGTCCCGATCGCAGGCAGGCCGAACGCCATCCCCTCGAGATAGGAGATGCCAAAACCTTCATAAAAAGAGGGGATCACGAGCACCTGTGATTCACGGAGTTTTTGGGCAAGCGCTTCGCCGTCCAGAATGCCATGAAAAAAAATTTTTGATCGAAGACCTTGAACGATCACTTTTTGCTGCATCTCCCGGGCATAGGGCGGATCGACGGTCAATGAACCGATCACATCGAGGCGGAAGTCTGAAGTCACGAGCCTGAGCGCTTCCAGTAAAACATGGGTTCCCTTGAGCGGTGTCACATTGGCAAGAAACAGCAATCGCAGCGGACCGGGTACTTTCGTGCGCTTGCTCACCTGTTCAGGTGTAAGGGTACCCAGGCGGTCGCCGCCCGGTGTGGCAATGACGTAAGGTTTATCCCACGCGGATGCTTTGGGGTCACCTCCGGTCAGCGCCTGGACGGCGTTGCGGGTTGTGAGGGAATTAAAGATAAAACCGTCCACCGAACGGAGATAACGCCTTTCGACCGCGCGGACAAAAGTATTTTGCCAGGCGGCTCTTTTCTCCGACGAATGCAGGTTGTGGACCAGGCTGAGGACGGGATATGAATGCGGCTGCGCGTTGGCGGCCAGCAATGAGGGATGGTTGAGCTCATCCTCGATCAGAAGGTCAAAGTTGTGAGGCAGGCGAAATCGCAGGTTGTCTGTGAGATGAGAGAGGTAACTACGCCAGGGAAGCGAGATCACTTCGATGGTGTCACCTTGCTCTTGAAGATAAGCAGCCAGCTTGCGGTCATAAAGATAGCCGCCGCTCATCGTATCGAGGGAGCCGTAGATGACCAGGCCGATATGCATTAGTTGTTGTTATTCAAATCTGCACCCTCGCAGACCGAAGGTGCAGGTGGTTTCCCTGCAAAGGCGTTCTTTTTGCCAAGGTGAAAGTCGAAGATGGCAAGGGTGTTTCTTGCCACGAGCATAGCGAAGATGACGAAGATTTCCGAAACATGACTCACCTCTTATCTCATAATTTTCCGGAGAAACAGGATGGGGATGGCGGAAACCGCCATCCCCATCCTGTTTCTCCGCTTTACTCCCCTCTCCCTGTGGGAGAGGGGCAGGGGGTGAGGGCGTCCGACCTTCAAAAATTGTACGTGATTAAATTCGGGGTAAAACATGTTTCGGATCCTTTATGCCGGGGCTTAGAATAAAAATCATTAGTTGAATGAGAATGGTTCGAAAGTTGATAGATCAACCTGCCGACCTGTCAATGGAATATGCCGCCCAGGCGCTCTCGTTTTCCCATAGGATGATCTTGAGGCCAGTGATGTTTACCGCTTTGATTTGTGCATTCAACGAGCTGGCAAAGATGCGTGCAAAATGTTCGAGGCTTGGATTGAGTCCTTTGAATTCAGGTAGGTCATTCAACATTTTTTCCTTGTAATGAAGGATGAGCTCACCCAGTTGATTTTCGACCTCCACAATATCGACCAGGTAACCATGTTGATCCAGCTCCCGGCCCTCGAGCTGGAGTTCGAGGACATAGTGATGCGAGTTCGGAAAGTTTTCGGGGCCCCAGTCGCCGCCGATCAGGAAGTGGCGGGCGATAAAGTCACGGCGGACGGCGAGAGTATACATGAGTGCTCCTGTGTCTGATATAAGATGAAGAACGGGACTGATATGCTTCTATGGATAGTCAAAGATGACTTGAAGAGCTTGTTCGGGTGAGTTGTCCAGGAGTTGATAAGCCCGCGCGGCCTGGTCCAGTTGAAATTTATGGGTGATCCATTTTTCCGGATGAAGGCGTTCCATTGCCTTCCAGGTCGTTTCAAATCTCCTGGTCTTATCCCAACGCCCGCTGAGTTCCGGTGATATGGAGCTGACTTGGGAGGAGATCAATTTGATGCGCGAGCGGTGGAACTTGCCGCCCAGATCCACCGGCGCGCGCTTTTCCCCATACCAGGAACCGATCACTACGCGCCCACTGAAGATCGTAAGAGCGATGGCATCGTCGAGCGCGGAGGGGTTACCGCTTAACTCGATGGTCAGGTCGAAGCCGCTGTGGGTGTCCATATGGGCTTGAAGCGCGGCGGTATGGAAATCGTCGAACGTGGGATCCAGCGAAGCGTTAACCCCCAGCTCCAGTGAGGCTTTACGACGTAGTTGGTAACGATCTGCTGTGACCAGCCATTCCAATGGGAATTCTCGCAGCAAAGCAGCGGTGAGCAATCCCAGGATGCCCTGTCCCAGGACGAGGACCCGTTCACCGAGGATGGGTGCCGCATCTTGGACCAGGTTAACTGCC
>JBGQIO010000306.1:0-4141 GCA_041498515.1 Anaerolineae bacterium | reverse complement strand
CGTCTTTTAAGTCCTCCCATCTTATTAAGCTACGGGATTAAGGCGTTCAGGAGATCTTCACGCCATTTTAATTTAACCGGATCATATACACCGAAGCCGGCGGCAAATTCCCAGTAGGCCCAGGCAAAGCCATGCTGCTCTGCCTGCTGCCTTACAAAACTCGTCCAGCGGATACGAGATGCCATTTCTGCTGTGGAATATGCGCCAAACTCACCGAGTAAGATACGGACATGATGTTGATCCGCCCAATCGGCCACCAGATCGAAATTGCTTTTGATCCTGGCCTTTTGTGCGTCTGATCCTGCCCAGGTTGTTCCAAGCCAGCTATGGGTATCCTTTCCAAGCCAATTCGCGCCCTGGAGCGTAAATTGGGTAGGCTCATAATAATGGAAGGTCGCGATGAGATGCGGATCGTTGGGCAGGTCCAGTGTGGAAATCCAGTCATAAGAGCTTGACTGCGCGTCCCCAATGACCACATCCCGCGTAGGATTGCTTATTCGGATGATGTTTAATGCTTCGCGAAAATATTGATTCCATACGGATGCGTTGAGCCAATCGCTGGGTTCGTTGAGCAGCTCGAACAAAACCTGGGGCGGATAATTTTTGTAATGCTCGGCGATCTGCTGCCAAATGCCAATGAACCGCTTTTCATTGTCCGGTGGGTCGGTCATGATTTCGCCGTAATTATGAAAATCAAGGATAACAACCAGCTTGTTTTCCAAAGCCCAGCCGACTACTTCATCAATGCGGCTGATGAATGCGGCATCGATTGTGTAGGGAGTGGTCTTTTCTGCGTGTGCGTTCCAACGGATGGGCAATCGAACAAAATCAAATCCTGCCGTATGGATCAGGTTAAAATATTCTTCATGGACAGAAAGGCCCCAATCACCTTCATGAGGCGCTTCGAGCATATTGGCCAGGTTCATGCCCTGCTGCAACTTCACACCCGGGTTTGGTGTGGACGTTGGCATGACTGTGGAAGTTTGTACAATCTTGATGCTGCTGGTCGGCTCGGCTTCAACCGGCTTGGAACATGAAACGATCAGGAAAAATAAAAGGAGGGTGGGAAGGAAACGATTCATGTTTGAATTAACGGAGCGGGATATACCCTTGTTCTTTGAAGACCGCCGGCGTTCAACCTAGTTTGCCCACCACTTCCTCCACCTTATCGAGTATTTCACCGGATTTTACCAATGCCTTCATCGCATTGTGATCAGGATAGAGTGGACGATCCACTTCAAGATGCTTAACGTATTTGCGGATGACCTCGTGCGCTTTTTGCGTCCCCCTGCCCGGTGTGAACTTGCGGAAATGGAACGCCTGCGCGGCAGCCATAAATTCAATGCCGAGCACGCCGTAGGCATTATCTAAAATCTGTCCATTTTTGAGGGCGGTGTTCATACCCATCGAAACAAAGTCTTCCTGGTCAGCTGCGGCGGGGATGGATTGTATACTGGCAGGTGCGGACAATATTTTTTGCTCTACGATCAGATGGTCGGCGGTGTACTGACTCAGCATCAGGCCGGAGTAAAAGCCGGGCTCATGCGCGAGGAAATCGGGCAGTCCCTGCGAAAGAGCAGGGTTGGTCAGCCGATTTAGACGGCGTTCGGCTAATACGCATACCATGGTTATCGCAATGCCTGCCAGATCCATCGGCAGTGACACTGGGGTACCTTGAAAGTTCGCGCCGGTCAGCGTTAGCTGCAACTCAGGCACGAAGATCGGGTTGTCTCCAACGCCGTTCAATTCGATCTCGACCTGGGAGCGGGCATAGGCTATTGCATCACGCGCCGCGCCGATCACCTGCGGCGTCGAACGCATCGAGTAAGCATCCTGTACTTTGGTCTTCATCTTGCCGGTCAGTAAGTCAGATCCTTCCACGCATTTCAAAATATTCCGTGCAGAGGTGATCGCACCGCTGAACCCACGCAGCTCATGCAGCTTCGTGTTATACGGTTTCATGTTGCCCAATAGCGCCTCAATGGACATAGCAGCCGCGATCTCAGCCTGTTTGATCAACCGCTCCATATCGTAGATGTGGAGGGCAGACATTGCGGTCAGCAGGTTGGAGCCATTGATAGCCGCCAAACCGTCACGGGCCTGCAAACCGGGTGCTTCGATCCCCGCCCGCCGCAGCGCTTCCAGCCCTGTCAGTCGTTCGCCGTTGTAAAAAGCTTCGCCTTCGCCCAGGAGCAGCAGCGCCATCTGTGCCATGGGGGCGAGGTCGCCTGAGGCACCCACCGACCCTTTCTGACAAACAACTGGTGTGACGCCTTTGTTGAGCATCTCCACCAGTGTCAGGGTGATCTCAGGTCTGCATCCGGAGTTGCCATGTGCGTGGACGTTGATCCTGCCAGCCATTGCCGCACGGACATGCTCGATCGGCGCAGGGTCACCGATCCCCGCCGCATGGTTATAGATCAGGTACCTCTGAAATTCCTTCACCTGTTCATCGGTGAGAATTTTTTCCGAGAACTCGCCGATGCCGGTATTCGTGCCGTACATGATCTCTTTTTTGGCGAGCTTATCCTCCAGCATGGCGCGGCAGACTTTGATCCGTTCCAAGGCCTCGGAGCTAAGTTGGACCTTCTCGCTAGCACGTGCAATTGCATTGAGCTTTTCAATCGTAAGAGCCGAACCGTCGAGGGTGATGGTCATGAATATTCTCCTGTACACGTTTTTTGTTATTGTACTCTAAGGCCGAGGCAGGTAAAATCAGTCGCTATGGACAAAGAATACTTACCTCAAAGTGCAATGAGCATTCACGCTCACCCAGACGATCAGGATTTTAGCGTTGCTGGCACGCTTGCCAAATGGGCGAGGGCAGGCTGTGCGATCGTATCCGTTATTCTTACCAGTGGCGATTCCGGCTCGAACGACCCAAGCAAAGGAGCGGATTACAAACCGCAGCTAGCACATTTGCGCGAGGCAGAACAACGCGCAGCCAACAAGGTGCTGGGGATCAAGGAAACAGCCTTTCTCCATTATCCCGATGGAGAGTTGGTCGCCTCGATTCAGCTCCGCAAAGACATAACCCGCCAAATACGGATATATAAGCCGGAGGTGGTTGTGACCGGGGATCCCGGCAGCAGGTTCTACGGGAATGAATATATCAACCATCCGGATCACCGGGCCGCGGCCGAAGCGGCCACCTACGCAGTCTTTCCCTCCGCCGGGACGCGCATGATATTCCCTGATCTATTGGATGAGGGTTTGCTCCCGCATAACGTGAAGCGGCTTTATATTCATGGGAATGATAACGCGGATACCTGGATCGATATCAGTGAGACGCTCGATATAAAGATCGAAGCCCTTAAGAAACACGTCAGTCAGGGCGATACTCACGATGTAGATAAGTGGATCCATGAATGGGCCGAGCGGGATGGCAAGGAAAAAGGAATTAAATACTCGGAATCTTATCGTGTGATGATCCTGGAGAACGAAGAGGACCATGGATAAGATCTGCGAAGTCTGTATGTAACTCATTTGTGGTTCCGGGCTGAATATTGTTTGTTACAAATGCAAAACCAACTAGGACCGCGTAGATCTTGGAGAAAAAGATTGTTTAATTAAAAGCAGGGAATCATTGCAGCCAAAGAAAAGCTGTCCGGTGCTTGTACACCGGACAGCTTTTATATTTAATTCAAATCGATTATGGATTCATTGTTACGATCAGCTGTGGGGAATGCGCGCCCGATTCGCGCGAGGCCAGGCTGATCGCCGTGCCGCCAGCAGTGGAAAGCCCAAAACTGAAAGTGCCTTGACCGGTGACGTAAGAAGTTACATCGTAGGTGATCCAGGTTCCGGTCACCACCGCTGGAGAGGTGGATAGGGTGCTGCCCATGGCAGGGGCGTTGCTGGCATTAATGGTGGTTTCTCCCCAACTATTATCTGACACGGTTTTGGCGGCGATCCCCGAGCCGGAAGCACTGTTGGCGTAGATCAACAAACGAACCTGTTTGACCGAGCTGCCACTCAGGCTGGGCACAGTAAACTTCAAATAGCTGTTCACGATCGGCGAACCATCCACCCGAATTTGAGTCAATGTGCCGAAGTTGGCAGTGGCGTTGGAAGTATCAATATAGGAGTCTGCGACGGGAGTCAGGGTGGTAGAGATGGGAGCCGAGGTGGGTGTCGGCGT
>JBGQIO010000305.1:0-4144 GCA_041498515.1 Anaerolineae bacterium | reverse complement strand
CTTGTGACCAGGGATGCCATACGTCGAAAAGCGGATGATCATCAAAGCCGGTTTGCAAAACATGATCCCATGCCGGAATGCCATCACGGTCAGAATCGTGATCAGGCAAGAACCAGGAGTGGAAAAAAGCCAGAAGTTTCGGAAAAACTTCGACGAGATAGTCATCCTGCCGGGTGTTCTCGTAATAATTCCATGCCATACTGGCAAGCAATGGCGCTGCAATAAATTTCGCGCGCTGCCCGCCAAGGCCGGGCCTTCCGTCAATCGAGCCATTTTGTGTTTGGACACTCAAATAATTATCAAGAAGGCCGCGTTTGAGCTGTGGCGCAACGGGCAATAGACTGGCAAGATACCAGGCATCAAAGGGAGACTGCCCATTCCAGGCGGGGGGATAATCGGTCCCATCCCCTGAATGCGAAAAGCCGCTATCAGGTTGGCGCGGCCGAACAAAAAAGGGGTTCGGTAACTGCGTGCTGGCCGGATAAAAGGAAGCCAACGCGGCTTTCTGGCTAAAAGCCAGAGCCGCATCCCAGTCCGTATCGCCAGTGAAGATATCAAGCAGGTCGCCGGCATCGAGGTGTTCAATGCGGGACCGTTCTGCATCCCAGGCGCGGGCGGCCACATGCCTGGCTAGTTCAAAGGAGGCACCGATTGAAGCCTCGGCAGCCAGGCTCCAAGTGTAGGCATGTGTCGCGCCGGGATCGAAACCGGACTCCACCAAGAGAGAGGGATGAGGTCCAGAGCCAGACTTTGGGCCGCCAGTCATAAACAGGACAGGTGCCAGTCCGCCGGTCGCACCGGCAAGAACGTTGACCATTTGCTGTTGGGTAAATGACAGGGACTGACCATCCAGAGGGGTCAGTGAACCAAATATCTCGAAATTCAGTTTACGCGCCGAAGCCGTCCGGTTAAGGATGGTAAGGCGCCCGGCCAGCGCGTGCGATTCAGGAATCCAATATTCGGCGGTAATTTCCAGCCCTTCAAAGGGAACAAAATTGAATAAAAGGAAGTTTGTATGGAAGCGACGCAGACGCGGCGGGGTATGGAACTCGGCCGGGTTCGTAAGAGTCTTGCCTGATTCGCTAAAACTATAAAAAAGACGCATGTTGCGCGCACGCAAGCCATACGTGGTACGGACGGCCAGAGCGGCAGGTTCACCGCCCCCGATCTCCAATTCCCAGATCTGGTCATTAAGGTAATCGGTCTTGCACAGGCGCATATCCGCCGCGAGAGTAAGAGATAGCGGATCGCCTGCCTGAAGTGACCATTCGCGCATGGGTCTATTGTACGGTTAGATGGGTATGAGGTCAAAGGGTATAATACTTTGCCAGCGAGCGCAGCGAAAAACGCCAACGAAATTCGCCGGCAAGTGCGCTGGCAAAATACGCCAGCAACAACAGCTCACTCTAGAGACGAGGAAAAGGTATGGCCGGCCTTTATTTTGAAGAATTCAATGTTGGTCAAAAAATCATGACGGGGCATCGAACCGTCGCGGACGAGGACATTACGACCTTCGCCGACCTGACGGGAGACAACAACCGCATCCATTTGGATGCAGAATTCAGTAGAGCCGGACCGTTCGGCCAGCGTATCGCTCACGGACTCTTAGGGCTATCGATCGCCTCGGGCCTCGCCTGGCGGACAGGGATCCTGGACGGCACTGTGATCGCATTCCGCGAGGTAATTGAATGGAAGTTCATCAAACCCGTGTTCATCGGCGATATCCTGTGCGCCGAATTGAATGTGACTGGGGCCAAAGCCCTGCCGCGCATCGGCGCAGGTTCGGTGATTATCACCGTCGAGCTAAAGAACCAGAAGAACGAGACCTGCATGAAGGGTAACTGGAACATGCTGATAATGTCAAAGCCGAAATAGAGCCTAACGAGGAAGAACCGGATAACCGCATTAAGAATTTGGAAAGAACTTTATCGTAATTCTACTCTTGCTGAATAAAAATTAATCACACTTGAGCCGGTGGAGCAGTAGGCAAAGTACACAAAGGATATCAAATACAAGTTTTGTACGCCTATTGCTAAACGGCCAAGGTCGTTCCCGCGTTCCGATCGAGCAAGCTTCGAATAAACGGATCCAGAATTTACAAATAACCCTATTAATGACATGACGCAAAACGAGCCCCGCGATAAATTTCGCCGCCTGATAAACTCTGAAGAGGAGACGCACGCCGAGCCTCCTTCTCAACCTGAACGCGTATCCGAGCCGATCCCCCCTTCTTCCCGCCCGGCGCTCGATAAAGATAATATGCCTCTCCCGCGGCGCGTCACCGAAACAGACCTCGGAGGGACGCGTGTCACCCCGGCCGCGTTCGAGACCAAGACCAATCCCCACAGGAACACTAAAGCTCCGATCCGAACCCAAAACAATCCGTCAAATCCCGGCATCAACAGCCTAGCCCGATTTGGGACCTGGGGATGCATGGTACGCGGACTGATCGTTGTGGTCTTCATTCTGGTCATCATCGGACTGTGCATCGGATCATTATTGCTCTATGAGTATTACTCCATCGCCAGTTCGCTGCCCTCGATCAGCGATCTGCAAACACGCGGTTCACAATTCGAGACCACGCGCATCCTCGACCGAAACGGCGATCTGCTGTACGAGATCCTGGACCCGAACGCCGGACGCCGCACATACGTCACGCTCGATAAAATTTCACCTGCTCTGGTGGCGGCCACGATCGCCACGGAAGATCAGGATTATTACAACCATCCCGGATACGACATGTTGGCCATCCTGCGTGCCATCTGGCAGAATTACACGACCGGAGACACTGTTTCGGGGGCGTCCACCATCACGCAACAACTGGCGCGTTCCTTTCTGCTCACACCCGAAGAGCAAGCTCAACGAACGTATTTAAGAAAAGCGCGGGAGATCATCCTGGCAGCCGAGATCACGCGGCGGTATTCAAAAGACGAGATCCTGGAACTTTATCTCAACGAAATCTATTACGGCAATCTTTCGTACGGGATCGAAGCTGCAGCAGAGACATACTTTGGGACAACCTCCGACAAACTGACCCTATCCCAAGCAGCCTTCCTGGCGGGTCTTCCGCAATCTCCGGCCGTTTACGATATTTATACCAACCGCGATATTACGCTGGCGCGGGACCAACAAGTACTGACTTTGCTGGTGCAAGACAGTTATGAACAAAACTGCATCAAGGTGAGCAACAGCACCGAACCCATCTGCATTGACCCGACTTTGGCAGCCAAAGCCGCGGTGGAAATCCGCAATTACAACTTCCCGGCGCCGACCATCAACATGCGTTATCCACACTGGGTTAATTATGTACGCTCACAACTCGAAGCCAGCTACCAAGCTCAAGATATTTATCGTTCGGGTTTTACGATTTACACCACTCTCGACCCGACCCTGCAGGATTTTGCCCAACAGCTTGTGACTAACCAGGTCGCATCCCTGGTTTCCAGCAACGCCAGCGACGGAGCACTTATCGCGATCAAGCCGTCAACCGGTGAAATCCTGGCGATGGTGGGCTCGGCGGATTATAACAACACAGCCATCGCGGGCCAGGTCAATATGGCTGTCAGCGAGACTCGCCAGCCAGGATCCGCGATCAAACCCATTAATTACGTGGCAGCCTTCGAAAAAGGCTGGACACCTGCCACGCTCATCTGGGATGTGCCCTCGGAGTTCCCACCTTCGGGCGACCCGAACGATCCGCGCCCCCCCTATGTACCCAATAATTACGATCATAAATTCCACGGGCCGGTTACCGTCCGCACTGCGCTCTCGAACTCATTCAACGTACCGGCAGTGAAGACTCTGCAATTTGTAGGCGTATATGGTGACCACGGTATGATCGCCATGGCGAAACGCTTCGGGTTCACGTCGCTCAACCGCGATGATTACGGTCTGTCGCTAACATTAGGCGGCGGGGACGTCAGCTTGCTAGAAATGGTCGGTGCGTTTTCGGTCTTTGCCAACGGAGGCGTGAGAGTCCCGCCCGTTTCGATCCTAAAGATCGTGGACCATCAAGGCAACGTCGTCTATCAGTATACGCCGCCACAGGGCGAGCAAATCATCAGTCCTGAACATTCTTATCTCATCACGTCGATCCTATCGGATAACCAAGCACGTTCCTGGATGTTCGGAACGAACTCCGTTT
>JBGQIO010000304.1:0-4167 GCA_041498515.1 Anaerolineae bacterium | reverse complement strand
TCGTTCGTTTGCTCCATCCGTGCGAGTTAATGCCATTGCACCCGGGCTGGTCTTGCAATCAGACCTGGTTTCACAGGATGAATGGAATCGATTGGTTGCACGATTGCCTCTCAAACGTCCAGCTACAACAGAAGAAATCGGATCGGCCCTGGAGTTTTTGCTCAAAAATGAATATGTGACCGGTCAAATCCTGACGATTGACGGCGGATATTCCCTGCTTGGATAACTAAATGGCAATTCTCAAACGTCAGGCAGATTGGCTCGCCTCCTTGTTGCTATTAGCCGCCGCTCTTCTATACGCGGTACGTTATGTCAACTTCAATGTCCCTCCCTTCGAAGATGCTGCGATGTTGATGCGTTATGCGGATCATCTTGCACACGGTTATGGGATCGTATGGAACGTCGGCGAGCATCCGGTGGATGGAGCCACCGATTTTTTATTCATGGTTCTATCCGCCGGACTCATAAAGATGGGTGTTGCGGTTGGGCGCTCGGTTCGTTCGATCGCATTTGGCTCCCATCTCCTCACCATGCTCCTGGTCTACTGGGTCAATCGAAAAATCTGGAAGGCAAATATCCCGATTTCATTTCTAAGCGGGTTATATCTCGGTGTGGGTACCGGATTCTCTTATGTGGCAGCCTTTTTTGGGACACCGTTCTTCGCACTGTTTGCCAGCCTAACATGGGTTTTGGCCGTGGTGCTAATTCAGAAGCGGTCTCCTTCCATATGGCTCTCTATGTTATTTGCTTTTTCGGGGTTGTTGACCGGGCTGAGTCGTCCTGAAGGGGTGATACTGGATGCCGGGATTTTAATTTCCATTGTTATTATGAAAGGCTGGCGTGAATCCATAAAAATAGTCGCGATCTTCCTAGCCGTGTTTATCGTCCTTGGCGGCGCTTACTTCCTATGGCATTGGAATTACTTTGGTTACCCCCTTCCCAATCCGTTTTACAAGAAGGGCGGAGGTGCTTTCTATTGGGATTCGTTCTTGGAATCATTTGCCAACCTGCTCCGGTTTGGCGGGCCATTCATGCTGGCTTTCTTGTTAGGTTTTCGGTCCAGAGAAAAAACGCGCCAATCCATTGCTTTTATTATTCCATTAACCCTTTTTGCAAGCGCATTCATTCTAATTTCAAATGAAACCAATTTCGGTGGAAGATTTCAGTATGCTCTGTGGCCACTGGTCCTGCTGTCGTGGTATCCCCTTGTCGATGGATTGGAACGTGACCTCGGGTTCTCCTTGCCGCATCCAGTCGAATACCGCATTCGAAATGTATGGATTCTCGCAGAGTTAGCGCTAGCATTTGGCCTTCTCAACTATTCTATATCGCAGAATTGTGTTCTTACCGCCGCACAGCAAACCTGCGGGGTTGCTTATGCAGCCGATGGTCGTTACGATGTCGCAAGGATGTTATCCGAGTTTCAAAGTAAAAGATATGTAATTGCAACCAGTGAAGCAGGCCTGCTCCCATTTTATTCGAATTGGACAGCCATCGATACGTGGGGGCTCAATGATGAGTGGATCGCCCATCACGCCGATATCACGGAGGGTTACCTCGATCAATATAAGCCGAACGTAATTGTCTTCCACGCCTATTTCTCGCCGCTGGTTCCACCAAGATTGACAGAAAAGAATCTCTCACAAAGTTGGTTTCGGATGACTATCACCTTGAAAGATTATGCAGAAAAACACGGATATGTCCTGGCTGCCGCATTCGGCGATAGTCCTTACGAAGTCCATTACTATTACGTGAGGCCTGATTTCGAAGATAGCACCACAATCGTGCACAATATTTCGACCATGAAAAATTATTATTGGTTCAGTACCGGGAAGAAATCCATAAATTACGCCGATTTTCAGCCTTGAGAGGAATGAGTATGTCTGAAACAAGTGAACTAGCTGAGAAACTCAGAAAAGAAGGCGAGAAGTTTAATGAATTTTTCGAGACCCTGACTGACCTGCAGTGGACGACCGAGGTCTATACCGAAGGCACAGTATGGACGATCCGAAATATTCTCGCTCATCTCATGACCGCGGAACGCGCCTTTGTCAGGTTGTTCGAGAACATCCTCCGAGGCGGCGCAGGCGTTTCAGAAGATTTTATTATCGACCGCTATAACGCCCGCCAGCAAGAGAAAACAAAGGAGTTGGGGCCCATTGAATTGTTAGAGCAATACAAGATCGTAAGGGCGGAGATGATCAGGTTTGTCTCCAGCATCGGTGATCCTGATCTAGAGAAAATTGGACGCCATCCATATCTTGGCTTGACTACATTACGAGAGATGATTAAGATGGTCTACATCCATAATCAGATCCATTATCGCGATATAAAGAAAGTATTAATTACTTAAACAAACAGACATACATCGACTCAATCGGAACTCATTTCGTGGCCGTAAGAGGCGTGTAAGGGTAAAAAATAATCATGCAGCTGCCTGACTTTAAGTTGGAACGATATTTTGTCAAATACGAATTCACTACGGAATATTTACTCTGTACTTCGGATTGTGAAGCCATGACAATCGCCGATTTGTTAGTTCTCGAACCCGGTGCGGCAGAGAAATTTCAGGGATTATGGCTTGGATATACTGAATCGCAGGGGAGTCCCTCGCTGCGAACTGAAATTTGCAAGCTATACAAATCCATCCAGCCAGAGCAAGTACTTGTCCATACCGGAGCCGGCGAAGCGATCTTCCTCTTTATGCAAGCGGTGCTCAGCCCAGGAGACCACATAATCGTCCATTCCCCTGGATACCAATCCCTGGCGGAAGTTGCGCGCAGCATTGGCTGTGACGTCAGTTTATGGAGCGCGCATGAAGAGAACAACTGGGCGCTTGACATTGACGAATTGCCCAGACTCCTGAAGAAGAATACAAAGCTAATTGTCATCAATACACCGCACAATCCGACAGGCTATTTGATGACCGATCGTGATTTTATTTCTGTTCAGCGTTTTGCAGGTGATAACAACCTGCTCCTTTTTTCCGATGAAGTGTATCGTGAATCAGAATACGACCCAGCAGCTCGCCTGCCGGCAGCCTGTGATGACGGTGAATATGCCATATCTTTGGGTGTGACCTCCAAAACATATGGCCTGGCCGGTTTACGGATCGGATGGATTGCGACAAAGAATAAGCGGGTCTATGACCGGATGGCTGGCCTCAAAGACTACACGACCATCTGCAATTCCGCACCCAGTGAATTTTTAGCTGAAGTCGC
Organism: Anaerolineae bacterium; assembly: GCA_041498515.1. Taxonomy (GTDB): domain Bacteria; phylum Chloroflexota; class Anaerolineae; order Anaerolineales; family Villigracilaceae; genus Fen-1038. The sequence continues at coordinate 946 of JBGQIO010000304.1, read as the reverse complement.
CATGCGGCATCACAAAGAATTAGCGGAACGGAATCTTGGCATTATCAAGAATAACCTATCTGTAATGGATAAGTTCTTCAAGAACCACGAGAACCTTTTTACATGGAACCGTCCGCAAGCAGGTTCGATGGCTTTTCCTCGTTATCTCAAGGGTGATGTAGAATTATTTTGTGAAAATCTTGTTCGTAAAGCTGGTGTTTTGCTTTTACCTGGTTCAGTGTATGATGATACCAGCAACCATTTCCGCCTCGGCCTAGGCCACAAGAATTTGGCCAAAGCTGTTGAAAGGTTGGAAGACTTCTTAGGAAAAAACTTATAATAGTCGAGCAAAAAGAAAAAGCAAGATAAAAAAATCCTCCCAAGACATTTAATCATTATAAAACCATGCAGCGCTTCATTACGATTTTACGACTTTCCCGTCCTATTTATCTCCTGCTTGCGGCATTGACCTATTTCCTAGGCGCCGGAATCTCCCATTACCTCGGTGATCCTCAATTTCCTCCAGCTTTCTGGCTCGGATTGATCGGAAGCATCCTGGCGCAAGTGTGCATGAATCTGCTGGTTGAAGTGTTTCGTCCGGTTAATGAACCGATCGTCCCGAATGAATCAATAACCAGTCGGAAGGCGTTCTATGATTCCGCGTTATACGTTTCCATTGCGGGGCTGACTGCGTTGGCAGTCATTGCATTCCTTCTTTTCAAAGACGGTCGCCTCACACCTCCAACCTGGCTTATCCTTGCTCTTTCGCTGATGATTATCGTGATTTATTCCGTCCCGCCTTTGAGGTTCTTTGATAGAGGTTATGGTGAAGTTTTATTGGCCATTCAATTAGGGTTTCTCGTACCCTCCATAGCTTTCCTGATTCAAGATGGCTCTTTTCATCGCTTGTTGAACGCCACGATCGTACCACTCACCCTTCTTTCCTTAGCGACGATCCTGGCGCTTG
>JBGQIO010000303.1:0-4213 GCA_041498515.1 Anaerolineae bacterium | reverse complement strand
CTGGCTTTGGTACAGTTGAGCGAACTGGAACTACAGGACTTAACCGTTTTGATCGAAGCCAAATCCTCACAAATGCCAGCTGAAGAATACGTGCCCTATCTCTTGATGGGCGAAAACTTGAACGAAAAAGCCTCGGCATAATGCCGCTGATTACCTTGGAGGTTTGATGTTATTTCCGGAAGAGATGACCGAATTGGAGTTGATCGTCCCTGAGAAGGATTTGTTGGCTATTACCCGGACTGTGGCTGGCTGGGGCGTATTTCAGCAGATCGATACCAGCAACATGGGTTCCAAGGTCGGCGTGGAATCGACCGAATCCTGGCGGGATCGCGCTGCGTCGTATGCGCTGCTTGAACGCCAGTTGACGGTGCTCATGCAAACATTGTCGGTGGAAGAAGGCTTACCTCCTCCGGCACAACCCGACCTGCTCGATATCGCGTCGATCCGTGATCAGGTGGAACGGATCGAACTGGAAGTCCGGGACTCTACTGCGCAATTGACCGTCAACGAGAAGAAAATCTCACAGTTGCAGAATCAATTACGCGAACTTGAGCCCATTGCTGATACCGATTTGGACCTGGGCGTATTGCGGCAGCCGCGCTATATCCATTCCATTCTGGGTGTGATGCCAGTTGCCAATATCGAACGGATGAAGACCAGCCTATCGCGCACCCCACACGTGCTGGAGATCCTGAATCAGGATCGCGAAAATGCCGTCGTCTGGCTGACCGGGACCCAGGCCAATGCCGACGTCCTCGAACGCGCTGCGCGCAGTGCATTTCTCAATCCATTGGACATTTCCCGCGAAGCGCAGAATGGTACGCCATCTGAAATGATTGTCTCGCTAAATGACTCGGTAAAGGCGGCTACCGAACAGATCGGGCAGCAGAAGATCAAGATCAATCAATTGCACGAACGATACGAGAAGGAACTACGGGATTTGCTCTGGCGTGCACATGCAAGTCGCCTGCTAGCGGATGTCATGGCGCATTATGGCAAGCTGAATTACACCTATCTTATCGTCGGTTGGGTGCCATCTTCGAAAAAAGAAAAACTGGAAGCACAGCTCCGACAGGTTTCCAAAAACATCATTATTGATTCGCGAACCTCGAAGCGCACAGGGCATGCGAACCAGCATATCCCGGTGGCCATGCACAACCCCGGCTTTCTCAACTCATTTGAAACACTAATAACCACCTACGCCCGACCCCGCTACGAGGAAATTGATCCAACTGTGCTGATCGTGATCACCTTCCCCCTGCTATACGGCGCCATGTTTGGCGATGTAGGACATGGACTTACGCTGGCGTTGTTTGGTTGGCTCCTGGCGAGCAAAATCGTACCTGCTCTGCGGGGTATGTCTGGCTTGGGATGGGTGATAGTTGCTTGCGGTCTGTCAGCAACGGTGTTCGGTTTTCTATATGGGAGTATCTTTGGGTTTGAGGATATTTTGCCACAAAGCGCCTTTTTCAAACAATTTGTTTGGATCCAGCCACTACACGACCCAATTAAAATCCTGGCTACTGCCGTTGGAGTTGGAATCATATTGCTCAACATTGGATTATTACTCAATCTCTATAATGCGTGGCGGGCGCAGGATTGGGGTCGGTTCTTTTTTGACTCCAACGGACTTGCCGGCTCGATATTGTACTGGTCGTTGCTTGGGTTGGCGGCGAAAAGGTTCATCCCTGGTTTTCCGATCCCCGCCTCAGTACTCATTGTTTTAGTTGTCCTGGGAGCACTCGTTGGAGTGGTGTTTTCAGAACCTCTTAAACATTGGGTTGAAGGTCATCACCCGCTTATTGAAGGCAGCATCGGAATATTTGCAGTTCAATCCTTCTTCGAGTTGCTGGAGAAGTTTATTAGTATGTTTAGCAACACGATGTCCTTTGTCCGCGTGGGCGCGTTTGCCGTGGCTCACGGCGGCTTTAGTCTTGCCATTTTTATCGTTGCAAAACTAGCAAGCGGCGGTCACGATGGAGGACCTGGCTATTGGGCTGTGGTAATTGTTGGGAATCTTTTCCTCGTTTTAGGCGAGGGCTTCATCGTCGGCATTCAGACCATGCGTCTGCATTACTATGAATTCTTCAGCAAATTCTTTACAGGCGGTGGTGCAATCTACGAACCGCTCACCCCTGTGGGTATAAAAGAAGCCTGACAGATCTAAAGTTTATGCAATTAAAAATCATATATTCGAAAAAAAGAGGAGCAGAAAGATGATCAGAATAATTATTGTGATGTTGGCAAGTGTGATACCTGTGGCACCGATTGCAATGTATTTTATGAACCGATACAGCAATAATCCTGTTAAAACGGCAAAAGATTTGGTATTGGTTTTCAAAGGTTACAACTTCGTGCTTGCTCTCATGGCACTCGGTATTGGCATTGTCTGGCTTGTAACTCCTCAGACGGCACTGGCGGCTGGATCGCTACCGCTGAGAGCGGCGACTGATCCTTATGCGTCTTTAGCCGCTGGCATTTCTACCGGACTTGCAGCTCTCGGCGCGGGCGTTGCCGTGAGTGGTACTGGGGCGGCAGCCATCGGCGCAATTGCCGAGAAGCCGGAAGCCCTTGGCCGTTCGCTCATCTTCGTGGGTCTTGCAGAAGGTGTTGCCATCTACGGTCTACTTATCGCCTTCCTGGTTCTTTATACATAGTCAACGATGAAGATTTTGGTGATCGGTAGTCAAGATGCGGTTTTGGGATTTTCACTGGTCGGGGTTGCCGGCAAGGCAGTCCAGACTGTGGCTGAAGTGACCCAGGCACTAGATAGCGCCCTGGCATCTAAGGAACACGGCATCATCCTGGTAACGCAGGATGTTGCCAGCCTGATCCAGGCGCGCATGGATTATCTTAAGCTTCGCAGCACTGTGCCGCTGGTTGTTGAAATTCCATCTTCCTTGGGTGTCGGAGCCGATCAACCCGCTTTGAGTGAAATTGTTCTGAAAGCAATTGGAATCAAAATATGATCATTCCCTGCCAGTTTATTTTTGATCAGGAGAAAGGTTTAGTAATCAAACTATGAGAGCAGATGAAGCAAGCATTGATGCCCTCGAACGTGCCATCCTTAACGAAGCAAATGCGGACGTAGAGCAGATCAAGCAGGCCGCCAAGGCTAAAGCAGATGCCATATGGCAGCGCGTTAGAGAACAGGCAGAGAGCGAGCGCAAAACGGTCCTGGAAAAGGCAAACCAGGAGGCTGAGCGGGTACGCAGTCAGTTCGTCGCGACCAGTCAATTAAAAGCCCGTACTGCGGAGCTCGGGCACCGTGAAAAATTACTGGATGAGGTCTTCAAAGCCGCACGCGAACAAATCACATCCATCCAAAGTAAGAAAAATTACGAGGAGATTGTTGCTCAATTGTTGCGCGAAGGGATATCTCAATTGAATGTCAACAAGGCCAAAGTAAGGGCCGACAAGCAAACACAAAAGATATTGGAACAAAGTGTGATTACCAAAGTCTCAAAAGAATTAAATGCTGAGATCACGGTTGATGACCCATTGGAACAGGGTACGGGTCTGATCGTCGAAGCGGCCGATGGTCGTTTGAAGTATGATAATACATTTGAGAATCGCCTCGACCAAATTCAAAACGAGCTGCGTTTTCCGATTTATCGATTGCTTATGGGAGAGTCGCAATGAGTGAGCAAGTCGGAACGGTGATATGGATTAACGGCCCGGTCGTACGCGCCCGCGGTTCCCGCCACGTGGGTATGCTGGAACTCGTTGAAGTGGGCGACCAACATCTAGTGGGTGAGGTCATTGGCCTTGAAGGTGATGTGATCACCGCCCAGGTCTATGAAGAAACTTCGGGCATGCGCCCCGGCGCGCCAATCTATGGCACAGGGTTACCGTTGTCGGTTGAATTGGGTCCCGGATTATTGACCAGTATTTTTGACGGTGTTCAACGACCATTGCCGGTCATTGAGCAACGCACCGGTTCATTTATCGGACGCGGCGTACGTTTGACGCCTCTGTATCGAAAAACAAAATGGAAGTTCACACCCAGGGCGAAGTCGGGCGAGGTCGTGCATGGTGGCGAGATCCTTGGCTCTGTCATGGAGACTGAAACTTTCGAGCATCGCGTGATGGTGCAGCCGGACCTTTCCGGGATCCTCTCCTGGGTGGCAGGAGTCGGAGAGTACACCCTCGAGGAACCGATCGCCAAACTAAAGACCAAGACAGGCGAGATCGAATTGACCATGCTTCAGCG
>JBGQIO010000302.1:0-4233 GCA_041498515.1 Anaerolineae bacterium | reverse complement strand
TTGTCATGGCGAGCGAGCCGGTGGTCGAGCGTTGCCCTGCGACCGCACACCAGGGAGTATCGAAGGGTAGACGGTCGGTGGTTGAGTAGCCCGTGTTCTTCGGGCGTATCGAAACCCTTGCTGGCGCGTAGGTCGGAGTTTACCCCGCGCTAGCGGGGCCCTTCCAGTAACGCAGGTCCCAGCTACAACTCCACCACCGGTAAATTCACATCGTTAGGAGAAGTATGCAAATTACTAATACCTGATCACCGAATCATCTTCTCGCCTGATTCCCTAATTGCCTGTTTACCTTATCACCTGATCTCTAATCCTCTATTCTCTTATTCTCTGATCCCTACCCTTGTTATTTGCAATCGGATAGCCTTTGTCGTAGAATCATCCTGCCAACCCGAGAGATTTATTGGTGCTTGCCTGCGATATTGGTACTCAGGCAGGCAAACCAAAGGAGACATATGACTAAGATCGCGGCCAAATCCGCACCTAAAACCGATTCTCGTCCCATAACCGAGGAAGCCGACTTCCTCCAGATCAAGGCCATTGACCATGTTCACTTTTATGTGGGCAACGCCAAACACGCTATGTATTACTGGTGGAAGGCTTACGGCTTTAAACCGGTGGCGTATTCCGGCCTGGAGACCGGTAATCGCGAATTTGCTTCCTATGTATTAGAGTCCGGCCAGGCGCGTTTTGTCCTGTCCGCACCCTATACTCCAACCAGTGAGCTGGCTGCTCACCACATGGTCCACGGCGACGGTGTCAAAGCCATCGCCCTGGAAGTGGATGATGTAGAGCAGGCCTGGAGAGAAACCACGGCACGCGGCGGTAAATCTGCCTGGGCGCCGCGTGAACAGAAGGACGATTTAGGCCTTTACCGTACCTCGGCCATCTGCGCATACGGCGAGACCCTGCATGTTTTTGTAGATCGAGCTGATTATAAAGGTGTCTTTGCGCCGACGTATCGACCGATCAAGGATAAAGAAGCGCAGCCGGCAGGCCTGGCGGCGATCGACCACGTAGTGGGCAATGTGCAGCTGGGTAAGATGAATGAGTGGGTCAAGTTCTATCATCAGGTCATGGGCTTCCGCCAGCTTTTGCACTTCGACGACAAGGATATTTCCACCGAATACTCAGCCTTGATGTCCAAAGTAATGCAGAACGGCAACGGCCGCGTGAAGTTCCCGATCAACGAACCCGCCGAGGGCAAGAAAAAGAGCCAGATCGAAGAATATCTCGATTACTATCTTACCCCCGGCGTGCAGCATATCGCCATGATCACCGGCGATATCATCCAGACGGTTACACAATTGAAGAACAACGGTGTGGAATTCCTGAGAGTACCTGAAACCTATTATGAAATACTGCCAGGGCGCGTAGGCGAGATCAAGGAGGATATGCATGCCGTCCATGACCTTGGAATTTTGGTCGACCGTGACGATGAAGGCTATCTGCTCCAGATCTTCACCAAGCCCATCCAGGACCGCCCAACCATGTTCATTGAAGTGATCCAGCGGCACGGTTCGCAGAGCTTCGGGAAGGGCAATTTCAAAGCGCTCTTCGAGGCCCTCGAGATGGAACAGGAACAGCGAGGCAATCTCTAATGAAGTTCGTGACCTTTTCGACTTCAAACACCTCCACCCGCACCGGATTGCTTTTGGAGGATGGCATTCAGCCGCTGCCCTTCGCCTCGCTGATGGACTTGATAGAAGCAGGCGATGCAGGCCTCGAGCGCGTTCGCAACCTTCAGGATACCAGCCGGGTTCCGCTCGATGGAGCCCGGCTTCACGCTCCGCTTTCTCGCCCCACCACCTTGCGCGATGCCTATGCATTTGAAACGCACGTCAAGACGGCCAACGCCAACCGCGGTCGTGAGGTGCCGGAAGAATGGTATGAGTTCCCCATTTTCTATTTCACCAATCCGAATAACATTTACGGGCCGGAGGATGAGATCCCTTATCCGCCTAACACGATGGAATTGGATTACGAGCTCGAGATTGCGGTGGTGATTGGCAAACCCGGCAGGGATCTCCGGCCGGAAGAAACGCCGGGACATATCTTTGGCTTTACCATCTTTAATGATTGGTCGGCACGCGATATACAACGCGCGGAAATGACGGTGGGTCTTGGTCCGGCCAAAGGGAAGGACTTTGCTTCCACCCTCGGGCCGTGCATTGTTACGGCCGATGAGCTGGTGGATAGGTTCGTTGGCAGGCCCGGAGTGTATGACTTGGTGATGAGTGCTCGCGTGAACGGTGTGGAAAGGTCGCGCGGCAATTTCAAAGATATGTACTGGTCGTTCGGAAACATTTTGGCACGGGCTTCCGAGTCTGTTACCCTCTTGCCGGGTGACGTCATTGGCTCCGGGACGGTCGGCACAGGCTGTCTGTTGGAAATTACTAAAGCCGAGGGGCCATGGCTCAAAAAAGGCGACCTGGTTGAGTTGGAGATCGAACGGATTGGCACCTTGAGGAACAAGGTTGGGAACTAAACATGGTCGAAGCCCGGTCGGGGTTGCAAGGATGAACTCAAAGCTTCTCTTCAGGTCGATTGGGATGATTGGTTTGTTAGCTTTAACCCTGGCTTGTAGTTTGGTTAGCTCGCAGGGTCCACAAGGCTTATCAACTCTCCTAACCGCCCCCACAATTGCACAAAGTGGAATTCCCATTTTGGCATCACCCATCAGATTTGTTATCCCAACAGGCTTGGGGACGGGTGCGACAGCCGAGACCATACTTGTAATGACCGATCAGACCGGTGCCCCCTGGGATATTGCTCCTGCTCACCTTCAATTAACCCTCCAGGGTTATACAGTCCAGTACAGTTACCATGTTCCGCAGTTTTTTGTTTATCCTGCGCAGGAATATGCTTCTGCGAATCAAACGGCTGCAGAGAGCATCAAGCGGTTGCAGGCTGTATTGTCAACCCCGGATGCGCAATTTACCAATGATGTCCTGCCTTACGTTCCTTTTTATAACGCTGGGCAGGTTTTCGCTGCGCAAGAAAAAGTCGTTCAATTCAACGGTGGTTCCGGTCTGCGCGTGGTAACACAATATGCCCAGGATGTTTCGCCCATCAACAACAGCGGCTTGTTCTATCATTTCGAGGGTCTTACTAATGATGGAAATTATTACATCGTCGCCATTCTGCCGACGAATTTACCAATACTAGCCTCCGACAATAATCCAGCTTCTTCCATACCTGTTGGTGGCATCCCTTTTCCTGCGGATAATGCCTCAGGCTCCAGCTTCGATGGTTATTTCAAGCGAGTTACCGAATTGATAAACAGCTCCCCGGCAGATCAGTTCGATCCGCCTCTCAATTCGCTGGATGCTCTCATCCAATCCATTTCTACTCGATAAGGAGATCATGCCGAATTACTCGAAGCTCATTTTTGTGTCTGGAACAACTGCATTGATCCTGGCTTGCGGCCTGGCAGGTACACCCATTGTGCAAACTGACAACGTCTCCACCATTGTGGCGGCCACCCTTCAAGCTCTTGCTTCGTCTACGCCTGCGATCGCACAGCCATTACCCACCGTGGCACTGCAAGGTGTAACTGTTTCATACTATAATGTCAGCTTCGTTGTTCCGAACGACCTGGCTAGTGGTGCCTCTTCACAGACGATTCCCGCCACCGATGAACAAAATGGTGGGCCCTGGGGGGTTGCTCCTCAGCACCTGGAATTTAAACTCAATGACTATAAGCTTCCACCCGGCTACTTTTCCCAAATCTTAATTGATGTCTATCCGGCGCAGGATTATGCAAATGCTTATGCAGGTGCGAACATCAGTTTAAAGCGCTTACAGGCTTTGCTATCCAATCCTTCCATGCCGCTAATAAATGAGAACTTACCTCAAGTTCCATATTTCAATGCTGCTTCGATGTTCGCGGCGCAAGCGAAGTTTATCCAATTTAAGACCGGTTCTGGTGTCAGGATGATCACCCAATATGGGCAGGCCGTTGGGCCGATTGAAAACAATGGCACTTTTTATCACTTTGAAGGGCTCACGAGCGACGGGAAATATTTTATCGTCGCCGTCCTGCCGATCGAAGCGAAGTTCCTCCAGAACGGAAATGATCCATCCTCTCAACTTCCCGCCGATGGCATACCTTTCCCTGGTTACAACTATACGGATACCGGCTATTACGACAATTACTTCAAGGCCGTGACCGACAAAATGAATGCCACGCCGGATGGATCATTTGCTCCCTCTCTGGCAACCCTCGATTCACTG
>JBGQIO010000301.1:0-4247 GCA_041498515.1 Anaerolineae bacterium | reverse complement strand
GGTGGGCTTGCATTCTTTCAGACCTCCTAGGATGGACGCTGGGAGAGCAGATCCACGTGCTTGATTAACACCTCGCGTCCAGCGTCGTAGTTTCCGGTACGAATGCTCTCAACCATCAGTGCATGATATTCCCAGACTTCGTTTAGATAATCCATACCGCCTGCATAAATATTAAGCCCCACCGCTTCATAGGCATCCCAATAGGCTTCGAGAATGCCGGTTACAAATGGATTATCGAGGCGGCTGTAGATGAGCAGGTGTAGTTTGCGATGTTCTTCATGAGGGACTTGCGGTGGTTGATTCCGCAGCTTTCCACGCGCGCGCTCGATCAAAGCCGTCAATTCACCTTTGTCTGCCTCCGTCAAATTGCAAACAGCTTCGTTCCAATAAGCGGTTTCGAGGTGATTGCGAAGTTCTGCGAATTTTTGGAAGTGACCATCGTTGAGGGCGAGCGCATAACGCAGGCTTTGGTTGACGGCTGGAGTAAAGGAGTAAAGACGCCGCCGCGTACCCGTATGTGGTCGAACTTCTACTAAGCCTAAGGCTCGCGCCACTTCAAGCTGTTCTCTTAACGCAGCTAGGCTGATACCGAGTTCGCGGCTGAGTTCGCTTAACGATGGGAGACGGCTTTCCGTCCCTGGGTGGGCGGCAAGGTAGCGGAGGAATTCAGAAATATCAACGGAAATACGGTTACGAAGCATATTCTATGATTAATCCGATTAATAGGATTTTACGACCGAATTGATGAAAAGTCAAGTTGTATAAATAACTATTTTTTTATTACTTCAAGTCAAGCTCACAGGCTAGTTTGATTACGTCAAACAAAAGTTTATTAGCTTGGGAATAATGATCAGCTCATCATATAATCAGGGGACGATTATGTTTAATCGCCTCCCCTTTTGGAGAACACTACCGATTATGGACGATGAGATGTTTCGCTGACTGAATGATGTATTCATTTCTATTCGTTCCAGCATGGAAATAATAAATGGGATTTACCCTGTTCCGATTGCACCATTTCGAAGATATGAATAAAGATTATTTTGGTTCAAGTCAGATCATGGTCCAAGTCCAACTGTGTGGTGATTGTCCTTATATCTCACTATTTTACTCTTTGTAAAAGTTGACAGATAATATCCCTTTAAAAATCTAATAAAGAGTTTGTTCCAATTACTAATAAAGCGTCGTTGAAAATATACAGGGTTCAGGTAAGATACCGCGGTAGTCGAAGTAAATTAATGTTTTGGATTGAGGCATTTGGAATTCTTTCCTAGTATTTGCTTATATGGCGTCATATTTTTATTTCAGGTAGGCGGGAATCGTTTTCAGCAGCGTAGCTGGTCCAATCAAGGAAACGAGGACGCAACCCTCGATACAAAGAAAGTGTATCAAAATTTCAGATCAAGACTGCGAAATCGAAAGTATAAAAGAATATTCAGCTGTGATTGTCTATCTGCGCGACAACATATTTAATGATTAATCACCGAATGCCTCGAATATGGTTTATTAGGACGTAATAAAGCTATCCCTGTTTCAAGGTAGTGTATAATTACACAGCATATTCGCGTACTTCATAGCAACAAGGATTCTATGGCAGGCGTTCTTTCTTTACCAGAAGACTACTGGTCAAATTTACAAATCACCGGGCAAGATGTTGAATCTCTGAATACATATTTGTTCGAAGCCGAAACACCGTTAACTGCGCATGACCTTACTTCGGTATTCGTTGTATCACGGATTCAAGCAGAGCAGCAGGCGTGGACAATTCAACGACAAGCCGGTGGAAAAACCTATAGACCTGCAGAGAAATACCAGGCAGGCGATGAATTAGTGTTCCCAGCCCTAGATTGGAAGAAAGGTCGGGTAATGTCGACACGCTCAGGGGTTAACCCTGAGGTGACTGTGTTCGAAGTCATAACCGTTGGTATGGAGGATGGCTCAACGCGCATATTTGCCGCCGGACTTTCTGAGCATATCCTCAATCACGACGCAACAACAGCCTCTGAAGACAATGATCTTAATTCGGAGGTGGTTCTGGAAGAATATGGAAGGGAGATCGAAAAAAAACTGGAAAGTTCTTTCGCTCAAGATCCAGGCTTGGTCAATATTGCGGGACGCTGGTTCCCACGCGGTTTATTGGTGGATGTGAACGAAGGTCAATTGAACCTTGCTGAGGCCGTTTTGGATATGGCTCAAGGTGAACCTCAACCTACTTCAGCCTTGCTCAAAGATGTTGACCTGCCCTCAGGTATAAATCTCAAGCTGGCCGAGTTTTCATTGAACCATGCCCTGCAAGATGATGAGCGTTTTGATGAAGTTGGCCCGGCTGGACAGGTGCTTTGGTGTTTACGCCGGTTGGAACCTGATGGTGTGCGTGAAGTACCCGCCTCCCTCCATTATTCGAAAATAGATTACGACCGTTCCTCACTTGATGAGGCGATGAAGAAATTGGAAGCCCAACTTGACGATGAATTAAGCGAGCCGGATGGACCAGAACGTAAGGAAGTAAAAGAAGTAACTATCAGCTTGATCTATCCGCACCTTCGTGCAGGCACGTTACCGCTTTCGTGGCGGACACAGTCCTTATTTCCAACTGCTTATGAATCGCCGCGCGTGCGTTTTACCCTCGTTGATGCAAGGTCGGGAGTGAAGATGCCCGCCTGGGTCGTCCGCCAGAATCGTTATGTTTTTGGATTGCGCGAATGGTATAAGTCGCATCAATTGATACCCGGCAGTTTGGTCACCGTAAGGCGAGGTCAAAAGCCCGGCGAAGTGATCGTCGAAGCAAGGACCCAGCGATCGTCCAAGGATTGGATCCGTACTTTGATCGTGGGCGCGGATGGAGGGCTGGTCTTCGCTATGTTGAAACAACCGATCACGGCTGAGTTCAATGACCGAATGGCAATTTACGTGCCAGACTTCCATGCGCTCGACCCGCTTTGGGACTCTCAGTCGGGGAAGCGCTCTTTTGAAGAACTGGTAATGATGGTAATGCGCGAAGTCACCAAGCTGAATCCGCAAGGGCATGTCCATGCACAGGAATTATACGCGGCCGTGAACTTGGTACGCCGCGTTCCACCCGCTCCGTTGTTTGCCTTACTGGCAAGCCGACCGCGCTTCGTCCATGTTGGTGACCTGCACTTCCGCTTGGAGGAGAACCGTGAGCCTGCTTAAACCGTCCATCCAGACGCCCTTTAGGATCGACTTTGATTGGTGGGAACAGAACGACCGTGACTGGCATGTTTATATGCGCTCTTTGTTATGTCCAGAACACCAACTTTCTTTCAATGACGTACAGGAAGACTCGTTGATTGATTGGATTGATCCATTGACAGCTGAAGTAAAACAGGTGGACGGTATTCAAAATGCATTAATAAGCCATTGCTCATTGCTACCCGATTTCGTAAATCCCCGTACTGCCATGGTGGAAGCCGTCTTCCGTATCTTGCTCGCCAATGGAAATCAACCGATGAGCGCAGCGGATCTGTCGAAGAAACTTAACCGCCCTGCTGAGATCATCCTGCGGACCCTAACGGGCCCGCGTATTTATAGAGGCCTAAGGCCGTTAAACGCCTCCAAACTGGAAGAGGCTGGTGATGTTGTTCCGACCGCATAGGATTAAAACTACCTTCCCCTGTAGCTCATTGGAAGGAGCACCTGCCTTCTAAGCATAAGGTGGTGGGTTCGAAACTTAGGCCGCTGTAAAAGGCGGTTTTTTTGTTCTCGCAGCGCAATACAGATCTAGTACGGACACTTGCCTCTTTTGTCCCCTGAGAGGCGTTTACTGACTTTATTCTCTGGACATGAAATTTATTATTATTTTATTCGTCGAGACGGGAAAGTGCTAGGATGAAATTTGCAAGCGAAATTGTAAAAGAACGTCCAGATGCAATGATTATGCTGACCAAAGAGACGAAGGTAATCTTATCCCAGGCAGATCGCGGTACAGTGATCAATGCTCGCGAAGGCGGTTTGAATCTTGCACTGGTGGAACCTGCCTCCGGCCGGAACCTCTAGCAGGTCAAGTCTTCGGCGTGTAACGGTGAGGGAGGCATTTTATTTGCAGGGTAGTAAAGGGTGAAGCAGAACATACGAGCTATAATTTACCGTAACTACTCACAGCCCCTTTGAGGCATCTTTCGTCCCCGCAGGTGCAGGGGTTCTTCGCGAAGCAACTGTCTTTAGAGTCAAGCAGAAACGGACGTTTTCCAAGGTGACATATCGCGGATCATCGCATTAAGGATAGT